>CAJQLP010000062.1 GCA_905479205.1 uncultured Luminiphilus sp. | reverse complement strand
ATCGATAAATACCAACCCAAAATCGAAACCCAGCCAATGCTGGCCTACCTGTTGCGTGCTGCCAACCAGCGCTATGACATGCTCCTCTAGCTCTGCTTGTCGGATATTGCGACGAAACTCATGGAGAGTATCGACCAGTCCTGCGTCATTGATAAGCGAAGTATCATGGAACATCTCGCCGGGCTGGTGTTCTTCTGACCCACGATGGTGATCCAGAGCAAAGACCACCGTTCGGTGCTGTCGAGCGGCTTCACCAAGCCACAGAGTAGATCGACCACAGTAGCTGCCGATCTCTAACAGCGGGCCCAAGGCCGCCCCTTCTAGAGCGAGCTGGTACAGATGATGGCCCTCGTTGTCGGGCAGAAATCCGCGGACGTCGGGGCTTGGGGGTAGAGTCATGTTAGGCTTCACAATGAGTTACGTTGATTATACGTCGTGCTGGGACCCTATATTAATAACTTATGATGATCCTTTTTTATACACTGTGCATTCGGTTGGCGGTTCCCGTACTGCTGTTACGTCTGTTATGGCGCTCACGTCGTAACCCGGCTTATCGTTATAAGCTCTTTGAGCGTCTTGGCTATAGGCTACTCAATAAGCCCGAAAGTAGGGCTAGCGAGGGCGATCAATGGATCTGGGTGCACGCAGTATCTGTCGGTGAAACCCTCGCTGTTGCGCCATTAATCGAGAAACTCTTAAACGCAGATCCTAAAAGACAGGTGGTAGTTACTTCGACAACCCCCACGGGAAGAGCGCAAGTTGAGCGCCTGTTCGATAAGCGCGTGTCATGCTGTTGGGTCCCTTTTGACACGCCGGGTTCGGTGGCGCGTTTTCTTGCGCATTGGCGACCCTCCTTAACAGTGCTGGTAGAGACAGAAATCTGGCCCAACATAGTTTTACAGTGCAAGCGCCAAAAGATACCCGTCATGCTGGCTAACGCACGGCTTTCGTCACGTTCGGCGCGAGGTTATGCGCGAGCGGGGCTGCTCGCTAAACCGGTAATAGCCTCGTTGACACTGATTGCCTGCCAACAAAAAGCGGACGCTAGACGCTTCATTGCGCTCGGCGCGGACTCACATAAGACCTTGGTCACTGGCAGTGTGAAGTTTGATATTGCCCGCTCCCGAGTGATTCGACAGCGTGACAGCCTGCTCGAGCAACTCGCTATGAGCAGCGATCGCTTGATTTTTCTTGCTGGCAGCACGCACCACGGAGAGGAGGAGTTAGTAGTGGCGGCATTTACTCAGCTGCGCAAAAACGTGCCGTCCGCATTATTGGTGTTGGCGCCTCGTCATCCGGAACGTACCGCGAGCATAACGCGCTCCATTCTCGCTCCATCGCCTTTCCATTGGTTGCTCCGATCAACGGGTCAAGTAGTGAGTGCCGATACCGATATTTTGGTGCTCGATACTCTCGGAGAGCTCGCGGCACTCACTGCGGCAGCAGATGTTAGCTTTATTGGGGGCAGCTTGGTTCCCCATGGTGGACACAATCCGCTCGAAGCTGCCGCGTTTGGCGTGCCGGTGATCACGGGCCCACATACGTTCAATTTTCTGCAAATTTTTCGGGCTTTAGGGCGTGCTGGAGGGGCCATCGAAGTCATCGACGCCGAAACCTTAGGGCAATCAGTGACTGAGTTATTGACCCAAGAAGTGTATCGGCGTGAGGTTGGGAGTGCTGGTAGCCGATATGTTGAGGAGAATCAGGGCGCGCTGGTACGCCAGCACGCCCTGATCGATCAACTGTTATCCGATTAACGGCTACCGCTAGCAGTCGCTGGCGCAGGTTGCTCGAGGAAGCTATCGAGACGGCCTACGTCGTCGGGAGACAAGGTGCCGGCATTTTCTTTTAATCGCAAAGTATTGATGATGAAGTCATAACGGCTATTGGCGTAGTCTCGCTCGGCAGAGAACAGTACGTTCTGTGAGTTGAGGACGTCGACGATATTTCGAGTGCCTACTTCATAACCTGCTTCTGTGGCATCTAAAGCACTTTGAGACGATTTGATCGATTGCTTGCGTGCCGCCACTCGCGCCACATCTGATAAGACGGTCATGTGAAGCGAGCGTGCTTCAGTAACCGTTGTGCGCATTAGGTTGACGCGGTTCTCTCGGGCGGCGTTGTATTGTTGCGCTGCCTGCCGACGGCTGGCACTAATACGTCCACCTGAGAATAACGGCATATCAACACGCACTTGCCATACTTCTCGGGTTTGTTGCGAGTCTGGCTGCACCAGAAAGATGGGTTCTGGGTTAGCTGCTCGTGTGCCATCCGTATCGGTATCGGCATATTGATAAGTAGCTGTTACGGTAGGCCCATGCTCCATTTTATTGGCCTTCGCAACTTGGCGAGCTGACTCCTCAGCATATCGCGCAGCGGCTAATCGATAGTTATTTTCGAGAGCAAATTCCACCCACGATGCGCGATCGGTGGGCGTTGGCGGCTTGACAGTAAACTCTTCGGTGAGTTGAAACAGTTCACCGTGGCTTTGGCCCGTGAGTACCGATAATCGCTCTTTGGCAACATCAACATTGTTTTCTTCAACAATCCGCTGGACTTGCGCGAGGTCTCGCGCAGCCTCCGCTTCATAGACATCGGTAATGGCAATAAGGCCCACTTCAAAGCGCTGCGTTGTTTGCTCTAGCTGACGCTCGAAGGCTTTCTCCTGAGCTTCGGCGGCGGACAAATTGTCTTGAGCACGCAAAACGCCAAAATAGGCTTCAACCACACGTACGATGAGGTTTTGGGTGTTGGCAGCAAAGTCGGCCTCGGCTTGTTTGGTGAACTCTTTCCCTGCTTTATAGGTATACCACGATGACAAGTCAAAGAGCGTCTGCGATAGAGAGACATCCCAGCCGGTCGTCTCGGTATCGCTTTTGTTGAAGCCTTCACCAACAACGGGTGTGCCTGTAGGGTCAAATCCTAGGATCTGCTGGCTAGTTGTTTCGGTTTTATTTCCCGTCACGCCATATCCCGCACTGACCTGAGGCAGTAGCGCTGATCGAGCGATATTTTCCTGCTCGGTGTTAGCTAAGTACTGTGCTTCTTGCGCTTTAAGCTGAGCGTCATTTTCCAGGGCCAGCTCATAAATATCTAATAGTGATTCTGCGGTGGCTAGCTGTGCCAAGGGCAACAAACAGGCCGCGGCAAATCCCCTAAGGGCTTGCCGTTTAAATAAAAGCGTCATTGGAAACTCCTTTTCACCGTGCGCCTATAGCTTAATCGACTGTCGCATTGATGGACAGCGGCTGCATTCTACCACCATGCTGGCGTGCGCACATGGGGTCGAAATCCACTGCTTTTATGTCGCGACAGTTGGTACACTGGCAGCCGTTAATTTTTCGGTCTTTAAAAAGAGTAGGGTGCGTTGAAGCCAAGTCGCGGACATTACAAGGTAGATCTTATTGACCTGCACAGTCTTTGTGAGGCCAATTATGTACGCCTGTTGCGCCTGTTTCCAGACTACGAGCAGTGCAATGAGCGTTGCATCGTTGTTGGCGCGGCGCGAGTCATGCTCACAGTCACTGAGCGATGTCGCTATACGACTAATTTACGGCTACAACACGTTAGCCCCTTGGCGAGCCAGCTAAGCGGCATCGAGCTAGATATGCGGCTTTACCACGATGCGCGTATGGCTGAAGTGGTCGGCTTCCAATCCCATACTCACGTTCAAGGGCGCTACCGATACCCTAATAATCACATGTATGCCCGCGATGAGAAGCGCCAGCAAAATGGCTACGTAGCAGATCTACTGGCGTTTTGTTTGGCCGAGGGCCAAGCGCCTGATCTGATGACATTTGACGAAGCGAGTAAAAATAGCGAGCCATCGTCATGAAGAGCTGCAATTTGCAGGGCGATTACCTCCTTACCGCTGATGGTCCGCTGCGACTGTTACAAATCACCGACACCCACCTAATGGCTGAATGCGGTGGAACTTTGCTCAATGTTGATACCGATGATTCGCTACGAGCGGTAGTCGATACGGCGTTAGCGGGCAGCCATGATCCTCACGCATTGTTGATTACGGGCGATATTGCGGGTGATGGCGCTGCAGATGCTTATCGGAGACTAGAGCACCTGTTGACCTCTTTTGGCGTGCCAAGCTTCTGGCTGCCAGGTAACCACGACGGCTGCTCTAACGCTGAAGTGCCAATGACTCGCTTTAGCCGGACTGTTACCACGCCACATTGGCATGTACTGATGCTTAACTCGCAAGTTGATGACGAAGTGGGTGGCCACCTTTGTGACCTTGAGTTAGCCGCGTTGTCTGCCGCGGTAGACGCCGCCAATGTCGCAGAAAAGCATTTATTGATCGCACTGCACCACCCACTGCATCCCCTCGGTTGCGCTTGGTTGGATCCACAGAGAATTGATAATGCCGATGTGTTTATGACCGAGGTGTCGCGCTGTCGACAAACGACGGTGGTCATTTCTGGGCATGTCCATCAGGCGAGCGATATGACTGTTCGGGGTGTTCGTTATCTTACGACGCCGTCAACATGTATTCAGTTTAAGCCGGAGCAAGAAACCTTTAAGGTGCACGATATTGCACCAGGTTATCGATCGCTAACGCTGCACCCAGACGGTCATTTAGAAACGGCCGTTGTACGGGTTGAGGGCCGCGTATTTCCTGTCGATCTCAATTCCGGTGGTTATTTGTAATTAGTTGTCGTTTCAGCGCGTTGGCGTGCAAAAGCAGCCAGTGTGGTTTAACTAATATGTCTCGTTAGTACAGGAGGGCGTTCGTTCGCCAATGAGTCAATATAACGCCGAAGCAATTGAGGTTCTCACAGGTCTCGAACCGGTACGAAAACGCCCGGGCATGTACACCGATACCACTCGCCCTAACCACCTTGCTCAGGAAGTGATCGATAACAGCGTCGACGAAGCTCTCGCAGGTCACGCTGATCAAGTGGACGTCACTCTCCATAGTGATGGTTCGATCAGTATCGTCGACAATGGCAGGGGCATGCCGGTTGATATGCACCCTGTGCAGCAGAAGCCCGGAGTGGAAGTCATTCTGTGTACCTTGCACGCGGGAGGTAAATTTTCTTCTAAAAACTACCAGTTCAGTGGTGGTTTGCACGGTGTGGGTATATCGGTAGTTAATGCGCTTGCGAAGCGCCTCGACATTACTATCCGCCGTGACGGCAATATCTACGAAATGGCGTTTGAAGGTGGTGAGAAGGTCTCCGAATTAGCGGTTACCGGTACCTGCGGTAAGCGCAATACAGGTACCGGCATTCGTTTTACGCCGGACCCCCAATATTTCGACTCCCCTAACTTTTCACTGCCGCGACTAACCCATGTGCTTCGCGCTAAGGCGGTGTTATGCCCCGGTTTTCGCGTCACGCTATTAGATGAGAAAAAAGGCGACAAAACCGAGTGGTATTACGAGGATGGCTTATCGGATTACTTAGTCGATGCTACGAGCGACTATCCCGTGTTACCCGAAAAGCCCTTTACGCACAGCTTCAGCGGTGTCACTGAGGCGGTAGATTGGGCGCTGCAGTGGCTCCCAGAGGGCGGTGAGGTCATTGGTGAGTCCTACGTTAATCTTATTCCAACCTCGCAAGGCGGTACTCATGTTAACGGCCTAAGGTCTGGGTTATTAGAAGCCATTCGAGAGTTTTGCGAGTTGCGTAATTTATTACCTCGCGGCGTCAAATTAACGGCGGAGGATATTTGGGATCGATGCTGTTTTGTGCTGTCATCAAAGCTTGAAGATCCGCAGTTTTCGGGTCAAACCAAAGAGCGCTTATCGTCTCGTGAGGCCGCAGGTTTCGTTAGTGGAGTAGCGAAAGATGCATTCAGCTTATGGCTTAATCAGCATACCGCCGACGCCGAGTTATTGGCTGAGCTGTGTATCAATCGCGCGCAGGCACGCTTACGATCAGCGAAGAAGGTCGTGCGTAAGAAAGTGGCATCAGGTCCGGCACTACCGGGCAAGTTAGCAGACTGTACGACCGAGGATCCTTCACAAGGCGAGTTGTTTTTGGTGGAAGGTGATTCTGCTGGAGGCTCTGCCAAGCAGGCACGAGCCCGCGAGTTTCAGGCGATCTTGCCATTACGCGGCAAGATTCTTAATACTTGGGAAGTAGACTCACAGGAAATTCTAGCCTCTGCCGAGGTCTACAATATTTCCGTAGCGCTCGGCATCGACCCGGCGAGTGATGATCTGTCGGGTTTGCGCTATCACAAAGTGTGCATACTCGCCGATGCTGACTCGGACGGCTTACACATTGCTACGCTGATTTGCGCACTATTTTTACGGCATTTCCGACCACTTGTTCGCGCAGGGCACGTCTACGTTGCTATGCCACCCTTGTACCGCATCGACGTCGGCAAGGAAGTCTATTACGCCCTCGATGAGTCTGAGCGCAATGGTATTTTGGATCGTCTCGCCGTTGAGAAGGCGCGTTCTAAGCCGAACGTTCAGCGTTTCAAAGGCTTGGGCGAGATGAATCCATCGCAGCTGCGTGAGACGACTATGGATCCCGACACTCGTCGACTCGTCCAGCTGGTACTAACATCAGATGATGACGCCAATGGCATGTTTGACATGCTGCTCGCCAAAAAGCGCGCGGGTGATCGCAAGATATGGCTTGAGTCGAAAGGTGATCTCGCAGAAATAGCGATATGAACTAGCGATTGAGATGTCAGTATTCTTTTAGATGGGCACTAATTAAACGGGCACTAACTAAACGGGCGCTAACTAAACGGATTGGTAACGATATGAGCAAACAAAAAAACGGTGTTCGCGGCTTTGGTATTCGCAGCGTAGTAGGCGCTACATTATTGGCTGTTACCCAGCTTGTTTGGGCTGACTGGGGCGTTATTGATGGTTCAACCGTTAATTATGTGTCGATTAAAAACGACAATATCGCTGAAAATAATGCATTCACGCGGGTGACAGGTAGCATAACTGACGATGGTAGCGTATCCATTGAAATCGACCTCGCGTCAGTGGAGACCAAGGTTGATATTCGCAATCAACGTATGCGGGATTTATTTTTCCATGTTGCCAAGCACCCTAAGGCGCTGATTACAGGTCAATTGGCTATTTCTGATCTTGCACAGATAGATGCCGGTGCACCCCTAGAGCGAACTTTACCCGTAACGCTATCTCTTCATGGGTCTGAGACAGAGGTCGACGCACATCTGCGTGCCATTGCTGTCGGCGATCAGTTATTTGTGACTACTGTCGAACCGATTTTACTTTATGCAGGCGATTTCGGTTTAGGTGAGGGTGTCGCCGCGCTTAAAAAAGTTGCAGGTCTACAGGCAATAGCGAGCGCTATTCCTGTGACGGTTAATCTCCAGTTGGTTAAGGACTGAGCGATTCCCTAGCGCAGACCTGCAGCCTCAACTATGCCCTGAAGTTGGGCCTGATAACGACCGGCCTTTCCAGCGTCGCCTAGCTCGCGAGCATAACCGACAAGTGCGCTTAGCACGTCGGGATTGCCCGGTAATGAGCGGTTGAGTCGCTCAAGACTCTTCACTGCTTCTTCAGGTTTGCCGGTGTCATGCAAAGCAATGGCGTATACATAGCGGTGGCGACTGCCGTCCATTTCGCTATCTGCTGCAGCTTTCAGATGAACTAACGCTGTCTCTAAATTACCCGCCCTAATTTCTAGTAAGCCTAGCGCGTGCTCAAGTGCTCCGGCATCGAGGGAGAGCTCGATCCCTTCTTGTAGTAAATCGCGCGCAGCCTCCTCACGATTGCTTAATCGCAGAATGTCAGCAAGATTCACTCGCGCAGCTTCCAGTTGCGGATTAATTCTAAGAGCCTCTTTCATTGCGGCTTCCGCCTGCTGCGTCTTACCTTGTGCGAGCCAAACATTCGCGAGCTGCAGTTGTACTGACGGCATATCGAGATGCTGTGATTGCACGCTCTCATACTCCTCGTACAAAGCGTCAAGTTGCGCAATGTCTTTTGGTCGCAGCTCATTGCGAGGTGCATCTGCCAACTGCTCAGCTACAGCCATTCGTACGCCAAGTACCGGATCATTAATCAGTGTGCGTAGGAGTAAGTAGCGCTGTCGGGGATCAATACTCGCCGTGCTTCTAACGGCGCTCGCACGGAGCAGCGCATCGTCAGAGCCAAATAGCATCGCTGCGGTCCGATTGAGGCCGGGCGGCGAAAGTCGACCGTAATGAACGATGGCAGAGGCGCGAAGCATGGGCGAGCGTGTCTCGTCTTCGACAATGGCTTTCAGCGAGGGTAGCGCACGGATATCACCGCGTTGGGCTGAATGAAATGCTCTGGCGGGATGACTCCGGCTATCTTTAAATTTAATACCCCAGTCTTTGAGTGCGTCGAGGGCCCACGATGCCGACTCTTGCTCGTGACACAAGTTACATGCGTTGGGGCTGCCGGTAGTTAAGCTTAAGTCTGGACGAGGAATCCGCATGCTGTGATCTCGGCGCCAGTCGACGCCCATATACAGTTGATCTGGCATGTGGCACTCGACACATTGAGCTCCAGCTGAAGTAGGTTGATGCCGATGGTGCTCTGGCTGATCGTAGGTCGGGGCCTTATGACACTGCGTGCAGATACCGTTGCCTTCGGCACGTAACTCGTTGCTGTGAGGGTTATGGCAATTGCTACAGACGACCCCTGCTTGATGCATCTTGCTCTGAATAAACGAGCCGTAGACATAAACCTCGTCACGAATTTGACCATCTGGCCAATAAAGCGGTGTTTCGATGGTTGCGAGGCGGTGGGTGTCTAGCAAATTGGCCCCATAATGGTAATCACCCAGCGTGCTGCGTCGCGCATGACAGCGTCCGCAGTTGTCAATTTGCGTGTTGTTTTCTAAGGGCGATGTTCTCTTCGCGATGGCTTCGCCTTCGGGCCATTGCCAGACACCTCGAGCAGCGAGGCTCATAGCGAAACCTGCGTGCTCAGCGCCCCCAAACTCACCGGTTTGGGCCAGGGCCGCATGCTTTTTGCCAGGCCCGTGGCAGGCTTCACAGCCTACATTGATCTGATCGTAGCGGGTGTCGAAGGTTTTGCTTTGCGCATCGTAATTTTTGCGTACATTGGTGCTGTGGCACTCGGCACAGCGGGTATTCCAGTTGTGATAAGGGCCCGTCCAGTGGAGGGGGTCGCCAGCGCTAATAGCCGATTGATCCGCGTATATGTGGTACCAACGCTGGCCGCCTTGCTCGGCGGGCCGCGAATCCCAGGCAATACTGAGTGCTTGAAGACGACCGCCAGGTAGCGGCAGCAGAAGTTGTTGCAGGGGGTAGACCCCAAAAACGTAGGGAACCTTGAAGACCTCAAGCTCCCCAAGTGCGTTATCGGTTTCTACCCAGAACGCGCTGTCCTTGGTAAAAAAGCGGGTCGTTATGCCGCCGTATTGGAATTCGGCATTATTAAAATCGCCAAGTACCGTCGACTCAGTCGCTTCCTGCATTGCAAGATCGTGATGAGAGCCCTGCCAATCCTGGCTTTCTTTTACATGGCAGTCATTACACGTCCCATTACCCACATACTCAGAACCGACATCCTCAGATGCAGCGCCGGCTTTGGAGCCCATGCTGCAGAGGATCAGCAAACACAGAAGCGTGTTACGTGCTTTCACAATCAAAATGACTCCGGTCAGGATAACTCGCGGTTACAGTGGCCCCAGTATATCGATTTGCAGGGTTAAGCCGCTATCAGACCGCAGAATCACCACCACTAAATGGGTGTACACATTCTGCGGCATTAACCGATAAACTTGAACTCTTAAACTGAGTGAGAACGTAGATGAAGATAGGAATTCTTAAGACGGATGCTGTTCGCCCTGAATGGACTCCTGTCTTTGGAGAGTATCCCGATATGTTTGAGCGTGTGCTCAAGCTCGTTGACCCCAATTTAGAATTTGAAATATGGGACATCGAGGAGGGCGAGTTTCCTACAACAACCGATGGCATCGACGGCTTTATTATTACGGGCTCTAAAAGCAGTGTTTATGACGATAAGCCATGGATCCGAAGCTTAGAAGCGTTGGTCAGGGAGTTGTATGAGGCGCGCAAAAAAGTGATTGGTATTTGCTTTGGTCACCAGCTCATTGCCCAAGCACTGGGAGGTCTGGTGGATAAATCGCCCAAGGGATGGGGCGTAGGCGTGCACTCCTATATAGTCTCCGATACCAGCCTCACGGATGATGGTGAGGGTGAGATTGTGCATTTATTGGCTTCTCACCAAGATCAAGTGATGACAGTGCCTGCAGGCGCAGAAGTGATTGCACGTAATGAGCACTGTGAAATCGCGGGCTTAAAAATAGGTGAGCAGATACTTACCTTTCAAGGTCATCCGGAGTTCATCCCCGAGTTTTCTCGAGAAATAATGACCTTCCGGCGTCCCATGATCGGCGATGAGCGGGTCCAAGCGGGCATGGCCTCCCTCGACGCTATTGAGCACCAAGGGGAGCGAGTGGCACGTTGGATCTTGGATTTCCTGCGGGCTTAACGGGCCGGAAATCTAAATTACCAGCTGCCAATATTTTCCATCGATGCCCAGGGCTCCTGTGAAGGCAGGCTGTCGCCCTCTTGCAGAAGCTCTATGGAAATACCGTCGGGTGAGCGAACAAAAGCCATATGTCCGTCCCGTGGCGGCCGGTTGATGGTTACGCCGCCGTCCATTAGCCGCTGGCACACGGCGTAAATATTGTCGACGCGATAGGCTAAGTGACCAAAATTCCGGCCCTCATCATAGGTTTCGGGGTCCCAGTTGTAGGTGATTTCAAGCAATGGACTCTTGGTTTCATCTGCGCCCTCGACGTCATTAGGGGCGGCCAAAAAAACGAGGGTAAAGCGGCCTTTGTAACTTTCATAGCGATTCACTTCTACCAGCCCGAGTTTGCTGCAGAAAAAATCCAGTGTTGCGTCAAGGTCACTGGCGCGGATCATCGTGTGTAGATAGCGCATGGCAGTGCTCCATAGGATATTGAGCGTTAAGTGTATCCTTTGTGAGGTTGCCGCGCTGTAGTGTCGCTCATTACTGTTTGTTAGTGGTTGATAGTGTTTGTTCGTAGTTGATAGCGTCTTGAAATCCCACTCAGCTCGATCTTCGCGTTACACTTAAGCCCAGCGATTATTTTCTCAGAGTCGACCCACTACAGCGGGGTCATCAACCTTCAAATTAGAGTTATTTTATGTGGTTTCGTAATCTACGCCCGTATCGTTTGCCCGAGAGATTGGGATTAAGTGCCGAAGAACTTGAGCAGCGCCTCTCTTCGCGGCCCTTTGTACCTTGCCGTCCCGCGCAGCCCCTAAGCACTGGCTGGGTGGGCGCTCTGGCCGATTCGGCGGAGGCTCTTGTTCATGCCGCTGGACCATTTTGGTTGGTTCGTCTTAGGCGCGAAGAGAAGCTGTTGCCGGCTTCTGTGGTGCGTGATGAGGTACAGAATCGCGTGAGCCAGATTCAGATTGCAGAGGGTCGCAAGGTTTATCGCAAGGAAAAGATGTCAATTAGCGATGATGTCACTCAGGACTTCATGCCCCGTGCGTTTACACGCAGCAAAACCATTGAAGCGCTGATTCATGAGAAAGACGGTTGGCTCTGGATCAATAACGCGAGTGCGGCAATAGCCGAAGATTTATTGAACGCACTAAGGGAGGCGATTGGCAGCCTGCCCGTTGTCATTCCCGATACGCGCAAGAACCCTGCAATGGTTATGAGCGATTGGCTATTACATGGCAGCCTTCCGGAGGGCTTCGAGCTTGGTAACGAAGCGGACCTAGTTGAGCCCGGGGAAGACGGTGGTACCGTTCGTGCGCGCAGCATGATGCTAGATTGTGACGAGATTCGCTCCCACATTGAGTCGGGAAAACACGTACAGCGACTGGCTTTGAATTATCAAGATCGACTGAGTTTTGTGCTCGGCAGCGACCTGGTGATTCGCAGGCTCAAGTTTGCCGAGGAGTTAGTAGGTGCGAACGACGACTTGAAAGACGATTTATTGGCGCGCAAAGACGCCGATTTTTTACTCATGTCGGAGGCTATCGCTGAGCTTAGCCCTCTAGTGCTCAACGCCTTTGGTGGGCTTGCGGAGTAATACTTATGGATTTTCCTACGTCTGGGCGCTATCGGCACTACAAGGGCGGTGAGTACCAAGTTATTGACGTTGCCCGCCATTCTGAAACTGAGGAGTGGCTCGTTGTGTACCGGACGCTCTATGGCGATAGAGGGCTCTGGGTAAGACCATTAACGATGTTCATGGAGCGCATTGAGCACAATGGCTCACAGGTTCAGCGATTCGCGTTAATCGGGGACGAAGCATCCGGGTAGAAGGGCGCCTCATGGATTGAAGGACACCTGGTACTTGACAGCTAGATGCTGCCCTCAGCTCGATTGGGTTAAGCCCAGTTGTAAGCTCGCTAGGGTGGCATTGAGTGCCAATTCCTGGCGCAGTACTTCAACCTCCGCATCAACGGTCTTGAGATGCGCTTGCAGCGCTGTGGTCTCGCGAGAGATCAATAAAAATTGATCGCTGACGCCCTCGTCAAAGCGCGCGCGCTCTTGCTGAAGCAGAGTTTCTGCAAGCGCTTCTTGCTGTCGACTCAGTGCGAGTATGCGTCGAGTGTAGGTCAATGCTTTTAGACTCATGTCTAAATCTCTGCGCAGCTGTTCTCGCAGTACGATTTGATCGTATTCCAAGGATCGGATCTCCGCATCAGCAATAGCTTCGCGTGCTTTTGCTGCACGTTGTCCCAAGGGCATAAAAAATGACAGTCCCACAATCGACTCTGTGCCGGTAAGGGGCTCTATCCCCTCGCCAATATCGCGGGCGACCTTAACTTCAAGATCGAGTTGGGGCAGGGTTTCATTGCGGGCAAGCTTTCGTTTGTTTTTCGCTTGCTCCACTTTTGCGGACAGTGCTTCAACGGCCGGATGGGCGTCGATCGCGGACATTAAACTCGAAGCGTCCGATCCCTCTACGCGAAATGGCCAATCGATATTTGAAGGCGGTACATCAATAGCACCGCTTTGGTATCGCGGCGAGTCGGCGGTGCGCCAAAAGTAACTCAGTCGCTGGCGCGCAAGCTGAAATTGCTGCTCCGCCTCATTTTCCATGAGTTGGCGGCGTAGCAGCGTGGTTTCAAATTCGGTGAGGTTGATGGCTGCTAAATCACCGCTGAGTACCCGAGTTTGTACACCTGTGATTCGTTCGCGAGTTAGCGCCACTAAATCCTTAACAACCGCTACTTTGCGATGGCTTTGGTACCAACTTAAGTACGCCGAAACGCCTTTATAGATCAGCTTGTTGAGCTCGGCTAGCTGCTTGGATTCTGCTTCCATGAAGCGCCAAGCGGCCATGACTTGGGTGAGTCGGCGCTTGTCAGTTTCGCGGTTTTGTAGCAGTGATAATCGGACGCCGAGGCTGGCCTCGCCCATATCAAGCGTCTGATATTCGGCCTCATAAACGGGAAACTCGCCATCAGAAATACGATAGCTGCCAAACACTTCGGCGTTCATTGATTGGATTGGCTGGATAACACTTTGCTCTGCGTAGCTGCCGTCGTAGTAGCCTGACGAGCGCGCGTAGGTATCTTGCACGAGGCGGACGTCGAACGCCGCCTCTGCCTCTAGGCGCTCCCCAGCCACTTGTTCGGTTCGCGCAAGCGTTGCCAAGTATTCAGGGTGATGGCTCTGAATGGCGGCAACCAGTTCCTGCACCGTGGGAGACGCCGCGTGCGCCCAACTTCCCCACACCAACAGTGGGGCAAGAAGCCATTGCTGTTTCATTGCTGCGCTTCGGTCCGCAATGGTGGGAAGTTATTTAGCTGCCGCCACAGTTCATACCCCAATTGCACTTCTTTGAGTAATACCCAGCCACGCACGCGGCTGCCCAAACGAATGTGGCGCTGATCAGGCCAAGCACCTTCGTTCTGATCGGGTTTGATCCAGACGCGAAAGCGTCCTTGGGCGTTCGCGACAGGCTCAACAAAATCTACGATTCCCCCAAATGTCCCAATGCCCATCTCAGGCCACCCGCTGAACTGAAACACTGGCCAGCCATCGAACTGCAGGCGTACTTTATCGCCTTCAGAGACGAGTGGTGCATCTAAACCACGGATAGTGATTACCGCAGAGCGGGTAACGCCATCGGGAATAAACGACGCCAAAATATCGCCAGGTTTCACAAAAGTAGCCCCGCCTGAGGACATCAATCGCAAGATCGTCCCGTCTTTTGGGGCGACCTTAGTTTGCAGCGACTGGCGAGCTTTCTGCACACGCAAACGATTGAGTTCGGCATCTATTTTTGCAATTTCGGCGCGAATTTTTTGAATGTCGACTTGGGCATTTTCAATGTCACGCTGAGATTTTAAACCCTGATCCCGCAATCGCTTTTGGCGTTCTAAGTTATTGTCCTCTGTTGCCAGAGCTGAAACTTGTGCCTGCTTTTGCTGTTCTGCGGCGGTAATTTGATTATCTAAGCGTGCAATTAACTCCGGATCTGCGTCCACCAAGGTAACAATAGGGTCTCCCGCTTTAACGAGCTCTCCCTCGCGAACATGCCACTCCTGCACTTGGCCTGATACCAGCGCTGATATCGCCTGGATGCGCTGATTCGGATTTAAGGTATCAACATCACCTTCCCCGTAGGCGGTTTGGATCCATGGTACAAACCAGAGAACAGCTCCGCTCAATAAAATACCGCCAAGGATAATGCCGGTAATAACGCGCTGTGCGCTAGGAAGCGGCAGGCTTTTGAGGGTGGACATATGGTCAAAATAATCGGATCGAAACTCAGTCATTTGCCGCTGCCTCCACTGTTTTCTTGCTGAGCTGTTCAGCGTCCGTGGCGGTTAGTTGGATGCTTTGGTCGAAGAAACGCCCATCAGGATGACTCGTGAAGTAAAGAATGGTGAATGGCTGGGCTTCCAGTACCTTCATTATTGCGTCTCGTGACGCCCCTACGAGATTGTCGAAACGTTGGTTGAGCACTAAAACCTTCGGTTGGCTGAGAATAGCCGCTGCGAGTTTAAGCAAGAGCACTTCTACGCTGTGTAGTGGTGCCCCAAGTGCCGAGAGACGTGTGTCTAGTTTTTCAGGAAGGGCGCTGATCACCTGCCACAACCCTACATCGGTAAGAATGCGAATCATGTGATCAATACCCACATTCGGGGCACTCAGCTGAAGAAAGTCACGAATAGTACATTCGACAATTAACGATCGATCGACACTGTAAATTATCTGTCGCAGTACAAAAGGATCGAGATCTGCCAATGATCTGCCGTCCAAGCTGATCCATCCACTGTCGGGCTCATCGTTAAAGCGGAGTACGTTCAATACTTTGCGTTGCACCCATGCCTCGTTTGCTTGCACGTAAACTTTGCTGCCGTTCGCAATCTGTGCGTTCACGGCACACGCTCGATCGTCCCGCTTTAAAACGATTTCATTGAAGTTAATGGCGCCAGATTGCGGGGCCTTTCTGTCTTTTGCGATCTCTGCCTCTTGAGGAATTGACAGTAGTTCGGTGATCTTGTCCGCAGCGCCATAGAGTTCGTAGTACGATTTTAGGTAACTGGCGAAGCGTGATAAGCCCAGGAACACGGAAGCCATAATTAGCTCGGCCGCTACAAGCTGACCAATAGACAGTTGGCCGTTACTGACTAACCAGCCGCCCAAGCCCAGTAAGGTCGCGCTGCCCAAAGCGTAAACCAGCAAGAACATGATCGACTGCAGGAAGGTGTAGCGGAAGTGTTTGGCCTGACTGCGAATAAAGTGATGAGTACGCTGCTCGGTAGTGCGCCCAGCCAGCTCAACATGGCTAGTTGACTTGAAAAACTCATGGGTTCTACTTTTGCATATTTTTTGCAGACCTGATTACATTTGTTATTCCGGCAACCACTCCAACAAAAAAAAATATTA
>CAJQLP010000061.1 GCA_905479205.1 uncultured Luminiphilus sp. | reverse complement strand
ACCCTGCGAACCTGAAACCAGCGCACGATACGCAGCTTGCTGGCGAAGTGGCGCGTTTAGCAGGTGGCGCCGTGCTGCTCGCGCGTCGCGCGAGTGAACTCGCCGACACTGATATTCGAAGTAGCTGCCACCTCATCGAGATGGCTAGCCTCGCCGAGCCCAAGAATACTGACATTCATCGGCTACGATCAGATATTTATCAACGCCGACGAGCCGGTGAGACATCGCTCATGGCTAAGGGCATCTTTGGCTCCGCAGCTAACGAGTCGAAAGCGAAAATAGAGCCCGATGGTTAGGTGAAGTCAGCGGGCAAGTCACTCATACTCAATAACCGCCATCAGGCACTCTAAGGACAGATCAATACCATGTTCAAGCTAGATCCGCGCCTCAAAGCCGACACCCACTTCATTCTACAGTGGCCCTTAAGTCAGGTATTACTGATGGATGACAGGCGCTATCCATGGCTTATTCTTGTGCCAGCGCGTTTTAATATCTCGGAGCCTTTCGATCTCGCCGCTGAGGAGCAAGCACTCTTATCGCGTGAAACGATGGTCTTGGGAGAGTTCATGAAAGAAAATTTTGCCGCCGACAAAGTCAATATCGCAGCGTTAGGCAACGTTGTGCCGCAGCTCCACGTGCATGTAATTGCGCGGTTTGAAGATGACGATACCTTTCCCAGTCCAGTATGGGGGTTAGGGCAGGCTGAGCGCTACGAGCTAAGCGCGCGAGCGTCGCTGGTCGAAACACTACAGGTTCGCTTGAAAGGCATTGATCCGTAACGGCACCCGCTTACCGAAAGGAGCTTTACTGAACCATGGGTCATTGCATAAAGACTCCCGTAACATAACCCTCTCCAAAACGACCCAATCCATAGTGACATAGCCTTACAATTGCGTATCGGCCCGATCCAGTGGGCTCCACACTTGGTATTCCATGACAACCATGACTTTGCTCTCGAACCGAATGGTGTACTTACTGGCCTTTGCATCGGCGGTAGTCACTGCTAATGCTTACTACATTCATCCTATTATCAGCCGAGTCGCGACATCATTGGACGTATCTACAGCGCTTGTAGGTATCGTGCCCGCGTTAAACCAGATCGCGCTCGCTCTAGGCGTTCTGCTACTGCTTCCTTTGGGTGATCGAGTGAACAATCGATCGTTGGTAGCTGTTTGCCTGTCAATTCAGGTCATCATGCTCGGAATCATGGCCACGGTGAATGATTTTTGGACGTTTACTGCGGCGTCGACCGTGCTCGGCTTTTTTACTATTACGCCCTATTTACTCCCCGCATATGCGTCAAAGCACGTCGAGCCGAGGCGCTTAGGCTTTGTGACAGCGGTGCTGACATCGGGGGTTATTGCAGGGGTGCAACTGTCTCGCTTGACCTCGGGCGTGCTCGCAGAGACGATTAGCTGGCACGCCGTCTACTGGCTTGCCGCGGGCATGATGAGCATATCTGCCGTAGCCCTGCCCATGCTGATGACAGAAAATGCGCGCAGCGCGTCATCAATGCAGCGGCTACCCTACCCCGTGCTTCTAATGTCACAGTTCAAATTGCTTGCAGCAGTGCCCAACGTGTTCATTTCAGGGATTATTCAAGGCTGTAACTTCGGCATTTTCCTCGTGATTTGGATGGGTATTAGCCTGCATCTCACCAGTGACGCCATGGGTTATGGTACCGATTTAGTGGGCTATTTAACCGCCTTTTCGGCGGTTGGTTTGTTAACCACCGCGGGACTCGGTAAATGGGCCGATAGATTAGGTGCGGAACGTGCAAGAATGATAATGGCCTCGATCCAGTTCGGTGGAATTGCACTGTATTCCCTGGCGGGTACTCATTGGCAATGGCTCGTTCTGCCGCTGCTAATTACCAGTATCGTAGGACCGATGATAGATGTGACTGGCCGAATGACAGGCCTTAAACATCAAGCAGAAAACCGCTCCCGCCTAATGAGTGTGTATGTCGCGCTCATGTTCGTCGGTGGCGGTGCGGGCAGTTGGTCGGGTACGGCAAGTTACGCGGCGTTTGGCTGGACGGGGATAGTTACCCTCGCGCTCACTCTCTCATTGGTGGTGATGGGACTTTCGTACGGACAATATCGTAGGGCCAATATCATAGGCCCAATATCATAGAGACAAGCTGATCCCTCCAAGCTAGGCGCTATATTTGGCAATCAACGCATGCAAGTCCTCATCCGACAGTCGATCGCGCCCGCCGGCATAGCTGGCCCCGAATTGCTGATACATTTCCGCATTAATTCGGTTAGCTTTGCCATTATCTCTCTCGGCCACTAACCTGCCCGGCACACCCGCAATTACTGAGTTCTCGGGAAACACCGAGTTTTCGGTCACGATCGTATTACCTGCGACAATAGAATTAGCGCCAATTTTCGCGCCGTCCATAATCGTTGCGTTAATGCCGATAAGACAGCGGTCACCAATTTCACAGCCATGTAATGTCGCGTGATGCGTAATGGAACAGTCCTCGCCAATAATAGTCGGCGTCATAGCACCCACATGGATCATGACAAAGTCTTGGATATTGGTTCGCGCACCGATCACAATTTCATGAAACTCAGCACGCGTCACGACATTGGGCCAGATGGACACGCCTGGCCCCACATACACTTTGCCGTATAGCCAGGCACTCTCGTGTATAAACACTGGATTATCTAAGGTAACCGAATCACTAATGTGGCCCATGGACTTCTTCTCTTTATTTATTTGATACGACTATCTTAGCTCAACACATACAGAGATACTTTTTACCTGCAAACCAGCCGGAGTCACCTGCAAGCCAGTCCGAGTGCGAAAGGCCTGTAGGGTCTGAAACTATTTTCACCATGCATGAACGCGGCGCTTGCGCTAGAGTGTCGACCTTTCTTACAACGGCCATTGCACACCCGCATGCGTACCCGACACACTGACGAGATCACCGGACAAGCCAGTCGCGAGCTGTTACCCAAGCTATGGCGGAGACTTGCGCCTATTTTTCGTGAAAATAGGCGACGGGTATTGCTAGCTCTCACCTTCCTACTCGCGGCCAAAGGCGGTCTCATCGCCATTCCTTTTTTGTTAAAAGCGCTCGTCGACGGACTCGATAGCACATCGCAGTCGCCCATGACGCTAATACTGCTGCTAGTGCTTGCATATGGTGGCGCCCGACTTGCCAACACACTATTTGCAGAGCTGCGCGATACCCTGTTCGGCCAGGTCACTGAACGGGCAATGCACAGAATTGGCTTGCAAGTGTTTCAGCATGTGCACAGTCTGGATCTCGATTATCACCTTAATCGCCGCACCGGTGGTCTAGCGCGCGATATCGAAAGAGGCACCTCAGGCATCAGCTTTTTGATGCGCTTTTTCATTTTTAATATTGCGCCCACGCTGTTTGAGATCAGCATGGTGGCCGGTATTTTGTGGTTCAGTTACGGCGCTCAGTACGCCGCAGTAATCGTCGTTTCGGTACTCGGTTACGCGCTGTTTTCATTTCGAGCGACTCACTGGCGAACGCGTTTCGTGCGCGAAGTGAACGATGCTGACTCCAAAAGCAACACGCGCGCGGTCGATAGCCTACTGAACTATGAGACGGTCAAGTATTTCACCAATGAAGACTATGAGGCGCGACGCTACGACGAATCGTTAGATGTATGGGAGAACGCACGCCGACGAAATCGGCTATCGCTCTTTGCCCTTAACAGTGGACAAGCATTGATCATTGCTCTGTCTCAGACTGCGATGCTGGCGATGGCTGCCTGGGGTGTACAGCGGGGTGAGCATACGCTAGGAGACTTTGTGCTGATCAATCAATTTATGTTGCAGCTCTTTTTACCGCTGGGCTTTCTCGGTTTTGTTTACCGAGAAATAAAGGCATCCCTTGCGAGTATCGAAAGAATGTTTGGCCTTCTCGATCAGTCCTCTGCTGTAGTCGACCTGCCACAGGCGCCTGCACTGCAGGTTCAGCGAGGCGCTATACGTTTTGATACCGTTAATTTCCGTTACGACAATGGTCGAGAGGTGCTTAAGAATGTGTCCTTCGAGATTGCTGGCGGTGAGACTGTAGCCGTTGTCGGTGCAAGCGGCGCCGGAAAATCGACACTGGTAAAAATGCTTTTTCGTTTCTACGACCCCGTACAGGGCACAGTAAGCATTGATGGACAAGCGATTAACGCCGTCAGCCAACGTTCATTGCGGCAAAACGTCGCAATCGTTCCCCAAGACTGCGTGCTATTTAATGACTCACTGAGAGAAAATATCCGCTACGGCCGCCCGCAAGCCAGCGATGACGAGGTCGCGTCAGCGGTTAGCGCAGCTCACCTCGATACCTTCGTAAATCGCCTACCTGAAGGACTCGACACCGTAGTCGGCGAGCGCGGGCTAAAACTTTCGGGCGGAGAGCGACAGCGGGTAGCGATAGCTAGAGCCGTCCTAAAAGGTGCGCCTATTTTAGTTTTTGATGAGGCCACGTCGAGCCTCGATAGTCAGTCCGAGCAAGCTGTATTGAGCGCATTCCGGGAGCTCGCTGGGCATCACACAGCGCTAGTTATCGCACACAGACTTTCGACCATCGTGGATGCCGACAAGATTGTCGTCCTGTCCGATGGCGAAATTGTAGAACAAGGCAGCCATAACCAACTGCTCGATAAGGGGGGCCATTATGCGTCACTCTGGCAGGCACAGCAGGGGGTTCAAGCGTGATCATTTTCGAAGACATCGCCTTACGCCGGGGCACTAAATTACTTTTTGAGGGGGCTAGCGCCACGTTACAACCCGGGCAAAAAATCGCATTGATCGGCGCTAATGGTTGCGGAAAATCAACGCTGTTCGCCATGCTTTTAGGCGAGTTACTCCCCGATAGCGGTGATATTCGTGGTATGGGTTCGCTTCGTATTGCCCACATGGCACAAGAGGTCGAGCTGGGTGACTACAATGCACGCGATTATGTTACCGCAGGCGATAAGCACGTCTATGAGCTGCTGACCGCGGCGCATGCCGCTGAGCAGGCCCAGGACTT
>CAJQLP010000060.1 GCA_905479205.1 uncultured Luminiphilus sp. | reverse complement strand
CTAACGATGAGGATATTACCGTCGCTAGAACCCTTGAAGAGGGCGTGCGCAGGCTTAACGATACCCCGGAATTGCAACAGATGATCGGCGAGCTTTTCATGCGTGCGTATGCTGCAGTCAAGCTCGATGAGTTTGAAGAATTTAACCAAGTGATTAGCTCCTGGGAGCGGGAACACTTATTACTGCAAGTGTGAGCGGGGGTGATTCGTGAATGATGTCGCTTCCGGTATGGGTCGCAGATCGACTCTGTATCGATGGTTTGTGTCGGTAAAGTATCTGACGTATATCCTGCTTTCTTTTAATGTGTATCTTTTTCTAGAGGAGGAGCTGGTGTCGGCGGCCCACAGTGGTCTTGCCAACTTCGAGCTCGCTTCATTGATACAGCTGTTTTCTGCGACACTCGACACGGCTGCTTGGGTGCTCCTGCTCCTGCTATTTGAGTTAGAAACTGCGGTTATTCCCGATGATAGACTTCGCGGTATTACTAAGTGGTCAATTCACGGTGTGCGCCTCGTTTGCAGCGCGGCAATTGTTTCGGCGTTTCTCGGGTATGTTGGGGAGTGGGAAGTGTTTTTGCACTCAGAAAGCTTGTCCGTCCCTGCCTGTGAGCTGGTCGGCAACGGGTGGTCAGTGCTCGTCGATTTTGACGCCTTTATTCCCCTCGATAGCAGCAACTGCGCGCAGCTGGGTCCTGATACATTACAGGTTACGGCACTTAACCAAGTGGTGTCGTCCCCCACCGCATTCGCAAGCGCACGAGATTTAGCGTTGGTCGACGTACTCAATGCAGGCACTTGGATTTTGATTGTGATTGCGCTCGAAGTGGAAGTGCGTCTGCAGTTAAAGGGTGGCTTACCTCACCGCTTACAGTGGGGCCTGAATGCATCTAAAGTCGTATTTTATTTGATGCTCACGGCAGCCGCCGTGTATTGGGGCTTCGAAGGCGAATTTCTCGATTTTTGGGATGCTGCGTTATGGCTGTTTGCGTTCTTCTTTATCGAGATGAATGTCTTCGAGTGGCAGCGAGAGCTCGATTATAAAGCGCAGTAATCAGAAGCCGGCCCTGTCATGCCAGCGGGTGTGATTACTGTCATTCGACGCTAGTTACGAGTCGTCTTCGAAGTCGAAGTCGTAATCACCTAGCTCTTCGCGTAATCGCAGCATTTCTAAACGCTGCTCTGCTCGGCGGCGCTTATATGCAAGCGCGGCTTTATCGCTTAGCGCGCCACCGACCTCGAGCACGTCGAGCTCTTCGTCTATGAAATCACCGGCAATGGCGTCGAAGAAATCATCGCCGCTGTCAGTGTCATTCGTTTGTACCTGGTTTCGCTCACCCATAAACCACCTCCCGATGATTCAGAACAAGTTCGGACTGTTTGATAACGGCCCTTGGTGCGAAGTTGGCCTCAACTCGCACGCTAGTGCAATGAATTTTTTGTACTTTCCAGCGATCTGTAAATAACTTTAAAAGCTAAGGCGGCCCACCACTTACCGCCCTTCCTGGCGGGAGTCTTCCTTGTCTCCCAATATCCTAATACCGACTTCCTGTCGGGGGTGGGCCGCACTGAAGACGTAGCAATGGCTGTGCCAAAGCAGGGAAAATTCAATAATTTATAAGTAAATCAATAGGTTGGTATTTTATGATGCGTGCGTCAGTAGCGTGGCTGTTAAACCCTGAACGTGTCCAAGGAGGCAATTAGCTGTTCAACGCGGCCGCGATGTGTCCGGCAATCAGCTCGGGTTCTTCGTCATCGACAGATACGGTTAGCTGAGCCCAGTGCTCGTAAAGGGGAATTCGCTCCGCGTAAATATCCGCAAGCGTTTGATTCTTTGACGAGGCGATACCGCGATCGGGTGCTAGGGAGATACGGTATGCAACGGTATCGTAATGCGCTTGTAGGTAAACCACGTGGGTTTCCTGCGCGAGCCGAGCCATGATCTTATCGCTGTAAACCACCGAACCCCCAGTGGAAATAACACTTTTACCAATAGGCATTTGTGTTAACACCTGCTCCTCTAGCGTGCGCAAATAGTGGTGATCGGAACGAGCGATAATTTCAGCAAGCGTTGCGTTTTCCTGAGCTTGGATTAACAAATCTGTATCAACAAATTCAATGCCTAAGCGCTTCGCGAGTAACACCCCTACAGTGCTTTTGCCGCTACCCGGAAATCCTATAAGACTAATGATGTGATTGTGCGACATAGTGGCTTACTCCTAATAACGACAGCACTTTACCTCTAACACTTGCCGTTCGACTACATCCAAACCACAATACAGGCCTTAATTTGTTGGGGTCATTTATGTCAAACAAACAAACGGCGTTACACAAACTGCACCTGCGTTTAGGTGCCCGCATGGTGCCTTTCGCCGGATACGATATGCCAGTTCAGTATACCGATGGCATTATCAAAGAGCATTTACACACTCGTGCCAAGGCAGGCCTCTTCGATGTCTCCCATATGGGGCAGTTGATTGTCGAAGGTCCCCATGCCGCGAGCGAGTTGGAAACGCTCATGCCCGCTGACATTCAGGGCCTAGCACTCTTGCATTCGACTTATTCATTACTCACTAATACCCAGGGTGGGGTTGAGGATGACTTAATTGTGACGCGCTTGAGCGATGAGCGTTTTATGCTTGTTGTGAATGCCGGTTGCAAGATGGCTGATCTCGCGATTATCCAAGCAGGCTGCGCCCAATCGGTCGTGACAATGCACGATGAGCGCGCATTACTTGCCCTGCAAGGCCCGCATGCACGTGATGTTCTAGTGCGCTTGGCTCCCGATGTGGGCGCCCTGACTTTTATGTCTGGGCATGAAACTGTACTCGCAGATACCCCCTGTTTCGTGACGTGTTCGGGTTATACCGGTGAAGATGGTTTTGAAATTTCGGTGCCTAATACGCAGGCGCAAGCCGTCGCGGAGCTTCTTCTAGCAGAACCCGAGGTTGAAGCCATAGGTTTGGGCGCTCGTGACTCACTGCGCCTCGAAGCGGGACTGTGTCTCTATGGTCACGAATTGAGCGCCGATATCTCTCCCGTAGAAGCCGGCTTGCGCTGGGCCATAGCGAGCGTCCGTCGTCCGGGTGGCGAGCGTGAAGGGGGGTATCCTGGCGCTGCTATCATTGCAGGGCAAATGGCAGGTGGTGTGAGTCGTGTGCGGGTTGGCTTACGGGTAGAGGGCAAGAGGCCTGTGCGTGAAGGGCAAGTCGTCTTAGACGCGCAGGGCGAGCCTGTAGGTATTGTTACATCGGGTGGATTCGGCCCTTCGGTGGCTGCGCCCGTAGCCATGGCGTTTGTCACTCCAGAGTGCCGCTCCATTGATAGCGCGTTAAACGTCGATGTCAGGGGGACTTCAATTGGCGTTCGGGTTGTCCCTTTGCCGATGGTCCCGCCGGGCTACCACCGGGGTTGAGCCGATCAGGTAAAGGGTTCGCGGTCAGAGTGCGGTAGCCTTTGCGTAACTGATAGTGCCCTTTGCTCATCCCATCGGCTAGTCGGTGGGGCAGCGAGCTCCGTAGTAATCTCAATAGGGCGAACGCAATCGTGAGTATCGCCAGAGTGTAGAACGCTCGCTCAATTATTTGCGTGCGGCTTACCGGTTTGGGTGGCAGCTGTCCTGAAATAGTCAATTCAAGCTGCTCGGTTGTAAGCGTGGTTAGGCGACGCGTTTGAGTATTCCACCAATTGATGCGCGCGCCGTCGATGGCAACAACGCCGGGTGACGTGGCAATCAGGGTGACAGTATCCTCGCGCTGCGCGGTGAGTGTGCCTCGCGATGCGCGATTGGTCAGTAGAGGCGGCTCAGGATAAGTTTGCAGTCCCTCAGGTGGCTCCAGATTGATTGCCGGGAGCATCATGGCCATCACGTTTTCAGCTTTAATGCGTATGCTGCGTTTAATTGCCCCACCTATGGCGACTTCCCCCGTTTGATTGACGGTTTGGTGCACCGACACTGCTGGACTCGCGATCCACTCGTCCAGCTCTCGAAGCTCCGGCGGAATCTCGACAGTGACCTTAAGGGGTTGTGTGGTCAGGCTAAGAGTTTGATTGTTTCCGGGCGCCAGCGAAACCGAAGCCGTTACCTCGATCGGCGGAATTGTGATGGTGCCTGCGCGCGTGGCAAAGGCATCTATCGACCATCGTTGCACAGTCCAGCTCTCATCGCCTCTGCGTTCAGTGGCGTTCGATGCAAATTCTTGGTTTTGTAACAGCACGAGACCCGACACCTCAGGCAAGCGTATACGTGTGCCGCTGGTGAACCAGCGAGGGGTGGCGATGGTTAGAAGAACACGGACACGCTCGCCGGGTACAACGGGCGTTGAGGGTAATAATTCAGCGCTCAGCTCCGCAGCAGGTTTATCGCTTGCTTTTGCAAGCGTTGCTCCGAAGCCTGGATTTGCAAAAAATAGTGCGAAAAAGAGTACCGAAGAATACATAATGATTTGCGGGGCTAGCCAATAGGGTGGGCGGCAGCTATTCATTCGCTCACCCCGCGCTCTTTAAGCTGAATAGCAAACTTAGTGCGCAGAAAGCGACCTGAATCCTGTTGCACACCCTTTAACCAGAGTTCGGCGGTCTCAGGACTGGCAAGAATCTCTTCCGCAGTGAATTGCTCGCGAGGCCGCTGTTCGAGACTCAGTTCCTCGGCGCCTTCTTCCCCAATTTGGGGGTCAGAGTCATTGATATCCTCACTGCCAACCCCGTCTTCTTGTTGTTGGGATTGACTTAAGCGATTGATGTCATCGACGATTTTCTTTACCCAGTCTCTATTTCTCTGGGCGCCGGGGAATTCAGGATACTCTTTCAATAGGGCATTGTAGGTATTCAAGGCGCGTACATAGTCGCGCCTATGTGCATGCGCGTTTGCCTCATTGAAGCGCGCTTTTGGGCTGTCCTTGCGGGTAAAGAGGCTCGCTGCACTCTCAAACTGTTCGGCGTAGTAGTAGCTTGTTGCCTGCCACATAGGTTGCTCAAAGGTGTGTGCTGCTTTCTCGTAGAATCCGAGCTGTAGTAGGAGTCTGCCGTATTGATCTGGCGTGAGCCACAGACTGACGAACACATCCCATGTTTGCTCTACCCACGATGTCTCAATTCGCGTTTCCACGGTGTCGTCAGTAATGATTAAGGACGATTCATCAGGCCGGTTTTGTGCGTGTGTTGGTTCGTTCACTGTGAGCAATAAGGGTACTAGCAACCAGCCCCAAACCCGTGTCCAGCCCCGCCTGAACCAAAGTAGTGCCAAGAGCAGAGCCGGGAAAATTAATGGGTAGCCACTATCAAGCCAGGGCAGGGCGTCGTTATCAATAATGTTATAACCGTCACTCAGGGCGCTGGTGATTGCCTCGACGTCGCGGGTATCGACACTGTTTTTAATAAAGCGAGCACTGCAGGTGTCCGCAAGCGACTCAAGAGCAGAGCGGTCCAGTGGCACATTGCTTAAGTCCGAGTCTTCACTGCCAACACCATAAATTACGAGTTCATGGGGTGATTGCTGGCACCAGGCTTTGATGAGCGCCCCTGAATTTACGCCGAGCCCATCAGTAATTAGAAGCACCGAGCCACTGCGCTGGACTTTAGCGAGCACACGATCAACGCTTGGGAACGCGTATTCAGGAAACTTTCCAACCCTCGGTGCGATGCCCTCTTCGATACCCGCTAAGTAGCTACGAACAATGTCATGGTCATTGGTCAGCGGCACCACGGTATGCGCGCTGCCCGCGAATATCACCAATGCAACTTTTTTATCGCTGATTCTATCGAGCAGATCGGATATTTTCTGTCGCGCACGAGTGCCGCGGCTAGGTTCGATATCTTGTTCTGCCATAGACTCTGAAACGTCCAGCAGTACTGCGAGCGGTGCAGTGTCCTCGGCCAGTGGCGAGGATTGTTGTCGCCAACTTGGGCCCGCCAAGATAAGCGTGACTAAAGCAAACATAAGTAATAGTGCGTTGTCGGGGCTAAACAGACGTCTGCGCGGTTTACGTAGGCGGAGGTGTTGTAGCAACGATGGCGCGATGATGGATTTGAATGGGTCGTCACTGGCGTCTTTACTGCGCAATAGCCGTTCGAGCAGCAGCAACAAGAACGGCAGCAATAGCCATTGAGGTCTTAAGAAGTGTAAGGCCTCCCATTCGTGTATCACGAGCCACCGCCCGCGTTCTTAGCGACCGAGGATCGGCGCATGCTGAGCAGGCCTCCCATGAGTCGTATAACGATGTATGCGGCGGCAAGAAGTGCCAGAGGCAGCCAGTGAAGGTCAGACCGAGGGCGAAATGACACGCTGTCGTAAACGGCGGGCTCTAGCTCTCGAAGCAGTGCAAAAATACTGTCGAGTTCTTCGCGGTCAAAAGCCACAAAACTCTTGCCCCCAGTCACTTCGGCCATGCGACTCAGCGTAATAGTATCGATAGCTTCCTCACCAATAGCCGAGGGGTCTCCGATTGCGATGGGATAGATGCGAATGGCTTCTGTTGCGGCGACACGTGCTGCGTCAACAGGGGGCACAACACTGCCAGTGTCGTTGCCGTCGGTAAGCAGAAGCAGTACGCGGTTTTCAGTCTCGGCTTCTTTGAACAGCTTAATACTTAATCCAACGGCGTCGCCTAAAACAGTGCTGGGTCCCGCCATACGAATGCGGGTCTCATCTAAAAGCGTCTCCCAAGTATGGTGATCCTCTGTAAAAGGCGATTGTAGGAACGCACCCGAGCCAAAAACTATAAGCCCTAGGCGGTCGCCCTGACGCTCTGTTATGAGTCGATGAAGTACCTCTTTAACAGCGCTCAGTCGGTCAACTTGCGCGCCCTCGCTATTGGTAAAGTCTTCAGCTTCCATCGATCCACTGAGGTCCACGGCGATCATAAGATCGCGCCCCGCCTTTTGCTGCTCGATGGGCTCTCCGAGCCATTGGGGCTTGGCCGCTGCGGTGACCAATGCTAACCACAAAAGCCCGATAAGCACTTGTTGGCCACGTCTTCGAATTAGCACCATAGCACCGCGGCGGCGCTGTTCCTCTGCAGCAGAGAGCAAGCGCTCGAAGAACGGCACGCGCACCGCATCGCGAGTTTCTCTGTAAGGTGGGAGTATGCGCATCAGCAGTGGCAATGGCAGTAAGAACCATGCCCAAGGCGCATGCCACTGAATTTGCATAATCAAGTTCTCAAGCGGGTCCATGATCATCCCTATGTTCACGGATCCACGTCTGTGCCTGCTTAAGCAATTGCGCGTTACCAGCTGCCGATGATGATGTCGCTCGATAAAGTGCAGCTCCCACCGCGTCGGAAAGCTGTGCTATGGAGGCAGGGTCGCTCATTCGTTGCGCTAGCCACTCACTCCAGGCATCGCCGGTTAGGGCGGCAACTTCCCTACGAGAACTGGCGATTATTGCCGCAGTTTTTAAGAGTTCATTAATACTTGCAGGCGTTGCAGCCTGTTCAGAAGCCAGTGCATTGAGTCGGCTGAGCGCCTCGCGACGATAGCGATCACGCAGCCATACCTTAAACACTCGCCATGACCATCGGATACCTACAGCTACTCCTAAAGCCCCAATGACATACCACCCGATAGTTTGGGGCAGCCAATCGATACCTGCCGGTGCCACTATTTCGTTGATATCGCGCACCATGGGGTTGCCGAAGCTATCCGGCAGTGGCGGCAGATTCACGCTATTAATTTCGATGCGCGTCATAGTGGCTTAGCGCTCTACGCCGCCGCCTAGTTGGCGTTGCAATTGGAGAGTGACATCCGACTCGGTACCTATGGGTATCACGGGTATCGCATGGCGCTTGAGCGAGGCGAAAAGTATTTCAAAGCGTTGCTGAAAATCTGCGCGGAAACGCGTTGCGGCTGCTGATCCATCGGTATCGATCTCTAACTGATGCCGTCCATCGCTGACAACCAGCTTGTGGGCGCTGACAATATCCCGTTCTAGAGGGTCGCTAACGACGGTCGCAATCACATCATTGCTGCGGCGAATGACTTTTAACGCGCGCAATGATTCATCATTCCAGCCGTCAAAATCTGAAATGATAATGACCAGGCCATCATGGCCTAAGCGCGGAGCAAGCGTGCGTAAAGCCTCTGTTAGTGCTTCGGTATTCGGCGCTTGCTCGCTATTGGCATTCAAGCCGTTGTTCATAGTCGTCAGCGCTTTGAGCCAGCCCATTGTTGTAGCCTGTGATCGACTCGGAAGACTGAGTCGTTGCTCATGGTCGCCAAATATCAGCGCTCCAATGCGATCGCCAACGCCAAGCACGCGCCATGCAGCGAGTGCGGCCGCTTCCGCTGCAGCCACCGATTTCATCTGGTACTCACTACCAAAAAACATCGAGAGTCGCTGATCGACGACCACCCATACGGGTCGATCACGCTCTTCCGTATAAATCCTCACATAAGGTGTTCTAGCTCGTCGAGTGATTCGCCAATCCATATTGCGAATATCATCGCCTGGTCGGTAATGACGCAGCTCATCGAAGTCGAGGCCGCGGCCGCGTAAGCGCGAGCGCTTGCGTCCTGAGAGTACTGAGTGCACTGGTTGAGCTGGCAGATAACTAAACCCGCGCGCGCGATAGCGTAATCGGGTTAAGTCTTTGATCCCAACATAGGCTCCTGCGACCATTGCGCTAGCTCGCGGCAACTAGCGATAGTATTTCGTTGACTACCGTATCGCTATCGACACCGTCGGCCATCGCATCGTAGCTCAAGATAAGTCGGTGACGAAGAACGGGCGGTGCCACAGCGCGCACATCGTCCGGGAGCACGTAATCGCGTCCCTGCAACCATGCTTCGGCACGGCAGGCTCGATGCAGCGCAATGCTTGCTCTAGGGCTAGAACCCACGCTTATCCAGTTGCCTAGATCGTTAGAAAAGTGTGTCGGGTTGCGAGTGGCCATTACAATATCGACCAAATATTTCTCAACGGGTTCGGCAACTGCTATTTTCTGAATCTCTTCGCGAGCCCTGAAGATAGCTTGGGGGTCGATGCTTTCAACGGCGGCTTCACCACCCGACTCCTCCTCTTGTAGCATTCTTACTATAGATAATTCTGCTGGCGCATCTGGATAGTCGACGCGCACTTTGAATAAAAAACGATCCATTTGCGCTTCAGGAAGTGGGTAGGTGCCTTCTTGTTCAATGGGGTTTTGCGTCGCAAGCACCAAAAACAACGGTGGCAACTTATAGGTTTTCCCGGCTACGGTGACCTGACGCTCTTCCATGGCTTCTAACAGAGCCGACTGAACCTTGGCAGGGGCTCGATTGATCTCGTCCGCCAGAATGAGCTCATTGAAGATTGGGCCTGGCTCGAACTGCAGCGTGCCATTGGCACCATCATGATCATGATAGGTCTCACTGCCTGTCACATCTGCGGGTAATAGGTCAGGCGTAAACTGAATTCGCCCAAGATTGACATTGAGCACCCGAGCTAGCGTTTTTATCGATCGTGTTTTAGCGGTCCCAGGCAAGCCTTCGAGCAGCACATTGCCATTACAAAGAAGTGCCAGTGAGAGGCTGTGCACTACGGACTCTTGCCCGAGTACGGATCGATTCATTTGCTGCATTAATGAGCGCACGCTATCGAGGGAGGATGAGGCCATGACTTACCTTTTACGATGGGTGTTAATAGTGCTGTAGCCTAGCAGGTTTTGCTCGGGCTGCGGCGCGGTAGGCTTGTTTAATGAGCCCAGGCTCTGTGCGCTTTAAACTGTTTTGAGAGGTAATGCATCTGATCGGTAAGCACTCGCTCTTTGGCCAAAAAATGCCACTCATATGCATTTGGTCGAAAAGGAATGGCGAGTAACGGCATACCTGCTTCTTCTGGCGTCTTGTTATCTTTTATCCAATTGCAGCGCTTGCATGCTGCAACAACATTTTCCCAGCGGTCTCGCCCACCACGAGAAACAGGGATGACATGGTCACGGGTGAGTGCAGTCCGGTTAAACCGTTGGCCGCAATAGAGGCAAGTATGATCGTCTCGGCGAAAAAGCGTGCGATTGCACAGTGGCGGCGTGAACACATCGCGGATACGACCTGCAGTCGCAATAATTGGCTGCACTGTTATTTGCGAGCGCAAGCCGGTTAATCGCTGAGTGCCACCTAAAATTGGGGGTAGAGCATCTCCGATGCCATAAAGCACATCGCCTCGTGCATAGGCGGTAACTGCCTCATGAACGGTGAGCCATCTTCGAGGCTGTCCTGCCAGATCCAATTTGAGGATCGCTAACATGGTGGTCTCGCTTTAGCGTTTACTCGAAACTACTGAATATTACGCGTTAACACAATTGTCAAATAATGCCTTGAAAATCGCCGTCTACAAGCACAAATCTTTGTTATTGTAGTGCCTCGGTGCATTGCAGAAATTCGCAAGCTTTCAGCGTCAAGCAAAACATCCACTTCACTTCACTCCACCGCACAGTGAAAAATTGTGTGAGGGGCGACGTGTGTCCAGTATTAATGACAAGGAGTCGATATGGTCCGTAATACCCCAGTTTTCCAGAGAACATTCATTTGCTCGGCTTTAGGCGTAGTTCTTGCGGCTACGGCGAACGCACAAGATGCTGCCCCTAAGCGAGCTTCGTCAGCATTGCTTGAGGAAGTAGTGGTTACCGCGCGTAAGCGCGAAGAAGGCTCTCAAGACGTACCTATTTCAATCAGTGCGTACAGCTCCGACCAAATTGACGCGCTCAAAGTACGTAATCTAACAAACCTTGCGGTTTCTATGCCAAGCGTTGTGCTTGACGAGATCGGTACTAGCCGTGGTTATGCCAACTTCTCAATTCGTGGTTTAGGCATCAACTCATCAATCCCCTCTATTGACCCAGCTGTGGGTATGGTTGTTGATGGTGTTTACCTCGGTACCAATGCGGGCGTGGTGTTTGATACGTTTGATCTTGAAAGCATTGAGGTCTTGCGCGGCCCTCAAGGCACACTTTTCGGTCGTAACGTGACGGGTGGTGCTGTACTTCTGAACTCGAAAGCCCCCACTCAAGAATTCACAGTTAATGCACGTGTTGCTTATGACCAGGCTGAGGGCTCAGGCGGCGGTAACTACTACGCTATGGGTGGTATATCCGGTGGTCTCACAGATACGTTAGCTGCTCGTTTATCGGTTTATTACAACGATGACTCCGGTGCCCTCGATATTACAGATGGTCCACTTGCGGGCCAGGAGCATGGCGGCCAAGAGCAAATCATTATCCGTCCATCTATTGCCTGGACACCCACCGATGAGTTGGAGTTGATTGTTCGTTACGAGCGTCAAGAGGTTGAAGCTGATGGCCCTTCGGCTCAGAGCCATACTAATGGTAGCGGCGTGCCAGGTTCTTTTGTCAACTATGGCCGCAACGATTTCGATTTCGCTATCGATAATCCTGGATCATTTGATCTCGAGATTGATTTCTTTAACGCCACATTGAATTGGGATGTTGCTGGCGGCACGTTGACCAACGTCTTCGGTTGGCGTGACTCGACAGTCAAAACCGATGCTGATATCGATGCCCAGCCCGTGTGGCTTTTCCACTCAGATACCGTATCGACTTATGAGCAGGTATCGAACGAATTACGTTGGAACGGCTTGATGTTCAACGACCGTGCCAACGTCACAGTTGGTGCTTACATGTTCGAATCTGAGTTAGCGTATGACGAAGATAGAAATCTGCTGGGCCTCCTTACAGTAGGCACGCCTATTGAGGGTCGACCAGCGTTGACGCAGAATGGTGGTGGCATGCTCGACGTGAGCAGCTTCGGTATGTTTGCGTCGGTCGATTACGATCTCACTGATAATCTGCAGTTAACTGCTGGTGCTCGCTGGTCGCGTGAAGAGAAAGAAGCGCAAGTTGTTACACTCACTCGAAATGTAAACAACGAGTGTCGTGTGGCTGGTTTGACGCCTAACATTAGCTACACACCTAACGAGCCTGACTGCGCCTATGATTTCGTCGACGATAAGACATGGTCTTTTGTGTCACCTAAGATCGGCGCGCGTTACTTACTCGATGACGATACCAACGTATACGCAACTTGGTCGCGCGGCTATCGCTCGGGCGGTTACAACCTTCGTAACACTGAGTTTCCCATCGTCTACGGACCTGGTCCTTTTAACGAAGAGCAAGCCGATAGTATTGAGATTGGCTACAAGACTCGATGGGACGGCGGTCAGCTGAACTTTGCGGTTTATCGTACCGACATGTCTGACATGCAGCGCGAAGTTAACTTACCCAGTGCTACCGCAGGTGTGTTACAGCTAATTCAAAATACGGCAGATGCTGAGATTGTCGGCTTTGAAGTTGACGGTACCTTTGCCATTAGCGACGCGTTTACCCTGAAGGCGTCGATGGGATGGTTGAGTGCTAACTACACATCGGTGAGCTTCGATCTAAACGGCGATGGTGCTGTCGATAGCGCAGACGAGGCGCTGAGCCTGCCACGTGCCCCCGACCTCACTTATAACATTACCGCTATCTACGATATCGAGTTGGGCGGTGCCGGTTACATCTCGACTTTGGCCTCATACGGTTATCGCGATGGGACAGCATATACAGACAACAACTTAGGCTTTGTTAACGAGCAGAAGCAGTTGGATGTGGCGGTCGATTATCACCTAGGTGGTGATCAGTGGATCGTGTCGTTCTATGGCCGTAACTTGATGAATACCGTTCGTCATGGCGGTGATACACAGCTTCCAGCGACACTCGGAGTACCCTTAGGCGGTACGTTCTCACCTTTGAACAAGCCGGCAACCTATGGACTCGAAGTGACTTACAATATGTAAGCTGCGATGGGTTAATACTAAGCCGCCTTCGGGCGGCTTTTTTTATTGGGCTTGCCAGATAGCTCTGATCAGTTCGCGGTCGCCATCGAAAACGCGGCCTTCAAATTGGGCCCCTTGTGGGACTTCGCCAACACCCGCAGGGGTGCCGGTCATGACGATGTCGTAGTCGTCGAGAGTCGTGAAGTTCGCAAGTTCGCCAAGCATACTCGTAGGTGGGTAAAGCATATGCTTACAGCCGCCTTGTTGGCGTAATGCGCCATCAATCCAGAGCTCTAATCGCACATTGTCGAGATTGGCAGGTGCGGGTACGAAGTCGCTAAATAGCGCACTGCCATCGAAGGCTTTAGCGCGCTCCCAAGGAAGGCCCGCTTTTTTGAGTGTCCACTGCAAGGCGCGTTTAGTGAGATCCAAGCCAAAGCCAATACCAGCAACTTGGCCTGCGATCATTGCAAAGCATATTTCGCCTTCAAAATGGATTGGCTCACCATCAAATGCCCGCAATGTCTGGCTAATAGCCGAGTTGGGTTTCATAAAAACCACCATGTCGTCCGGCACTACCGCATCCATTTCTTCTATGTGGTCGGTGTAGTTTTTGCCTATACAGACAATTTTATTGGGACTATAAGGTTGGTCGTTGAAAAGCACGGTGCGCATGGTGGGAGTCCTTAACATATGTGACACTGAGCGTGACGTTGGCGCTGAGAAAACGCAGGGAAAAGTTTACCAATGAATGCCTTTGGAGTGTCACTATGAAATTTGGCCCCGGTGCAATGGTTGCGGCTGCCTTTATTGGCCCTGGCACGGTCGTCACAGCGATTACTGCAGGTGCAGAGATGGGCGCTGCGTTGCTCTGGGCGGTCGCATTTTCTGTTGTCGCCACGGTCGTGCTTCAGGAGTTGGCTTTACGTACGGCACTTGCTGCGGATGCCGATTTAGCGCAATTAATCCACCGTTTGGGCACAGGCACACCGGCGGGCTGGCTACTCATAGCCCTAATAGTTATGGCCATTGGTGTAGGTAACTCAGCGTATCAGTCCGGCAACCTCACCGGTGCTGGACTGGGGCTAAGAGCCGCTTTCGGCTGGCCCATAGACTGGGTGATTGGCTTTGCAACAACGGTTGGAGCCGGTCTCATCATCGCCGATCGATACATCTTGATTGAGCGTGTGCTATCGGCTTTGGTGATGGTCATGGCAGTGGTTTTTGTGGGGCTCGCCATTATATTGTTGCCTGATTTCCTAGAGCAGCCTGCAGATCGGTTGATTCCCGTGTTCACTACGCAATCAACAGGACTTGTTCTAGCCCTTATTGGTACAACAGTCGTGCCGTACAACTTATTCTTGCATGCGAGTGCGGTGCGGCGCCGTTGGCAAGGCGTAGCACTCGATCAAGCGCTCTATGAAGCGCGCTGGGATTCTTTCGTTGCTATTATGGTCGGCGGTGTGATCACCCTAGCGATCATCGTGGTCGCTTCTGTTTTGGTGGCCGACGTTAGTCGTGCCTCCGCCTTCGAGCAGCTTGTCCAAACCGTCAGTCTGCGCTTTGGGGTGGCGGGCAAATGGCTCGTAGGTGGAGGCTTATTTGCGGCTGGACTCACATCGGCAATCGCGGCACCTATTGCCGCAGGTTGGGCAGTGGCGGGCGCGCTTGGTTGGCCCACGAATGCCGGTAGCCGTGGAGCAAAATTGATTGCCCTAACGGTTCTAGCAGTGGGTGCGGTCTTTGCGTTATCTGCAACACGACCTATTGGGCTAATTTTGAGTGCGCAGATCACCAATGCTTTGGTGTTACCGGCTGTGTCTGCTGTGCTTTTGCTCATTGCCAATCGTGCATACGTGCCTGCGGCTTACCGCAATACTGCTCTAGCAAATGTTATTGGTTGCGGCGTGCTGCTTTTAGTCAGCGTTCTCGCCATCAGCAAACTTTGGAGCTTGCTGAGCTAAGTGTTGTGTAAAAAGTGTCTTGTATAAAGTACCGTGCACAAGTGCCGGTAAAAAGAACGCGCAAGTTTCAGCGACAACCCTATTGTGAGATGCGCTACACTGCCAATAGAATTAGCATCCAGCCAACCAATTATTAAAAAAACGAGAGTAATCAATGTTGAGACTAATGTTCGCCGTAGTAGCGACCCTATCGCTCACTGCCCATGCCGCCGATAAACCTAATATTCTCGTTGTCTGGGGTGACGATATAGGTTTTTGGAACCTATCGACAAACAACATGGGCATGATGGGTTACCAAACGCCCAATATCGACCGCATTGCTCACGAAGGCGCCAAGTTCACTGATTATTATGGTCAGCAGAGCTGCACCGCTGGTCGCTCAGCCTTTATTACCGGCCAGTCGCCCATCCGCACGGGTTTGACTAAAGTCGGTATTCCCGGCGCTGACTTAGGCATACGCCCTGAAGATGTCACTTTGGCATCACTACTAAAAGAAGAAGGCTACGTTACCGCTCAATACGGTAAAAACCACTTGGGTGATCGTGACGAATTTTTGCCAACTCAGCACGGCTTTGATGAGTTTTTTGGCAACCTGTACCACTTGAATGCGGAAGAGGAACCAGAGCACCCCGATTACCCAACTGATCCTGCTTTTAGAGAGCGATTTGGACCTCGCGGTGTTATTCATTCCTATGCCGACGGTCGCATTGAGGATACAGGACCACTTAACAAGAAGCGCATGGAGACCGTTGACCGTGAGTTTTTAGCGGGCGCACAGGATTTCATTAATCAAGCAGTCAAGGACGATAAACCGTTTTTTGTCTGGTTTAACTCCACGCGTATGCACTATTACACGCATACAGCGGACGACGAGCTAGGGCTTTCGGGTCAGGGTTTCTATAACGATGCGATGGTGGGCCACGACATGTTGGTTGGTCAGTTGCTCGACCAGCTCGATGAGTTAGGTATCGCCGATAACACTATTGTGTTTTATTCAACCGACAACGGGCCGCATTACAACATGTGGCCCGATGCCGGTATTACACCTTTCCGCAGCGAAAAAAATACTAACTGGGAAGGCGGATTCCGTGTCCCAGCGATGATTCGCTGGCCAGCGCAAATCCCTAGCGGCCAAGTTGTGAACGATATTATGGCTCACGAAGATTGGGTACCTACGCTCATGGCTGCAGCAGGGCGTCCCGATCTGGCCAATGAACTGAGGGCGGGCATTACCGTCAATGGTCGTGATTATAAGAATCACCTCGATGGATTTAATTTCTTGCCCTTTTTGAAGAAGGAAGCAGAGCAAGGTCCACGTAATTCCTTTTTCTATTGGAGTGATGATGGTTTACTCACCGCCATGCGTGTGGGTGACTGGAAGGTGGTATTTGCCGAACAGCGAGCTAAGGGGTTCGATGTTTGGCGTGAGCAGTTTGATACGTTACGCATTCCTAAAGTGTTCCATTTGCGTCGAGACCCTTTCGAACGCGCGGATGAAAACGCGAACACTTATGATGACTGGTGGAACCGCGTTGCCTTACCGCGCATAGGTCTGGCGCGAGTGGAGTTGGCTAAGTTTTTGGCAAGCCTCCGGGCTTTCCCGCCTCGCCAGCGACCAGCATCTTTTACTATCGACCAGATGATGGAGCCATTCTTTGAGAAATGAGCGCTGATCACCGTAGAAAGAAAAGGGGCCCCCACAAGGGCCCTTTTGCTATGAGAGGGGAAATACAATGCGCCATCTAGTTGCCTCAGCGCTGTTGGCCGCTTTAGCCAGTATGCAAAGTAGTGCGCAAGGTTATGCGTCGGTCGGGTCAGCGGACGATCTCAGTGCGCGGGCTGCTGAGTACTCGGTTCGCTCAGAGCCAATCCCGCGAAAGTTGCTGTGGGGCGACACACATCTCCATACAAAGTTCTCCTTCGATGCCGGCATGATCGGTAACCGACTAGGGCCGGACGAAGCCTACCAATTTGCGCGCGGTGATACGGTGACCGCATCGATGGGTGTTCCCGCGCGATTACGCCAACCTCTCGACTTCTTGGCAGTGTCTGATCATGCAGAATCCTTAGGCTTAGCGCCGGCGATTAACGAGCGCAATCCTCTTGCGCTTGAAGATCCTAATGCTCGTCGAATGCGTGATCTCATTGATGAAGGCAAGCCCGTAGAGGCTTATAAAGTGTTCGCACAGCTCAGAGCGCGCGGCGAATATGTCCTGCATCGTCAGGATTTGATTACGGATATGTGGCAGCGTATTACCTCCGCAGCAGATCGGTATTATCAGCCGGGTCAATTCACAACACTGATTGGTTATGAATATACGTCCGCTCTGCAAACAAATAACTTGCATCGGGTGGTGCTATTTGCGGACAGTTCAGAAGAGGCCAATAAAATTTTACCCTTCTCGCAGGTCGATTCTTCGGACCCACAAGATTTATGGGCCTGGATGGCCGACTACGAGGCTAATGTTGGCGGTCGTGTACTGGCAATCCCCCATAATGGCAATCTCTCCAACGGATTAATGTTCGACGACACCACCCAAGAAGGTAGTCTTTTCGATGCTGACTATGCCGCAATGCGTCAACGCTATGAACCGCTCTACGAGGTAACGCAAATCAAAGGGGATGGAGAGGCGCATGCGCTCCTATCGCCAGATGATGAGTTTGCCGATTTCTGGACCTGGGACCGTGGCAATTTTGGCTTTCAACCAAAGACGGCTGACATGTTACCTGGGGAATACGCGCGCTCGGCCTTAAAGAAGGGTCTCGCTTACGAGCAGCAACTCGGTGTTAATCCCTTTAAGTTCGGTCTGCTTGGCTCAACCGATAGCCATACTTCATTGGCGACCGCGGAAGAGGACAATTTTTTTAGTAAAGCGTCGCCAGGAGAGCCCAGTGTCGGGCAGGCTCGCTACGATCAGCCAATTATTCAGCGATACCCAGGTCGTGAAGATATTTCCGTACCTTCCTATGAATCCGCAGCCGGTGGGTTGATGGCTGTTTGGGCGCATGACAATACGCGA
>CAJQLP010000059.1 GCA_905479205.1 uncultured Luminiphilus sp. | reverse complement strand
GACGTCCACATTAAATCGAGGGCAATTAGCGACCCGTGGTCAATCTCAGTCACTGCGCTACAAGTATCCATTCCCTCTTCAGATCTTGAATTTTATAAGCTTACTTACCGTGGCGAAATGTACTTCCCGCTTTATCAGGAGTTTACGTTACACCTCAGGGCTGAGCTTGGATATGGCGGTGGGTATGGCAGCACCACTGAATTGCCTTTTTATGAGCATTTCTTTGCGGGTGGCTTTGGATCTGTGCGAGGCTTTGAAGCCAACACCTTAGGTCCGCGAAGTACTCCCGCTCTTAATTATCTCACTGACCGGCCGATCACTGCCATCGATGAGAATGGGCAGCCGAGCGAGATTGGTGGTCCACTCGGGCGAGATTTTGGTTACGTGGTGGATCCGCGCACGGGAAAGATTGTGGTGCAGCCGGTTACTAACCGAGCTGATCCTTTTGGCGGCAATGCCTTGTTCGAGGGCACCGCGGAAATTCTGTTCCCCATGCCGTTTGTCAAAGATCGTAGCCAGTTACGTTCGGCGCTGTTCTTCGATATTGGGAACGTGTTTAACACTGATTGCGCGTCTAATCAGATCAACTGTTTTGATGTTGACGCCGGAGAGCTACGCTACTCCGTTGGTATTGGTGTTACGTGGTTGTCAGGTTTTGGCCCGTTGACCTTTAGTCTGGCTAAGCCTCTCAATGCGAGTGAAATTGATGAACGAGAGGTATTTCAGTTTACCCTTGGTCGAAGCTTTTAATACTTAAACTCTCTCTGGAGGAATCCCGTGAATAAAATGATGAAACTCATGACCGCAACATTGCTTATTGCCCTACCTACGCTGGCCGTCGCTCAAGGCAAGATAGCTGTGGTCGATTTGGAAGCGGCAATTTTACAATCCGATTATGCTCAAGCGCGTCTAAATGAGTTCGAGACCAGCGAGGACTTCGCTGCTGACAAAGCCGAATTTGAAGGATTGCGTAAAGAGCTCGATCAACTCGTGCAGGACTTCCAGCGTGACCAAGCGGCAATGAGCGAAGATCAACAAGTTTCAGCACGCCAAAAGCTCGCGAGCAAGCAGTCAGACATCGAATACGTAGCCAAAAAGCTACAGGCTATGCAGCAGCAAAATGGACAGCGTGTTTTCCAAGAGCTAGCACCAAAGGCTCGCGAAGTTCTGCGTGACATTATCGCTACTGACGGTATTGGTTTGTTGTTGCAACAGCAAACGGTTATTCATGCCGATTTAGGCTATAGCATTACGGCGAAAGTGACCGATAAGCTGAATCAATTACCCGCAGATGCGGAGTAATTTGGCCCTGTTATGTTGACTCTGGCGGCGATAGCCGAGCGGCTTGGTCTCACCGTATTGGGTGATGCGGATGGTCTAATCGATCGTCTTTCGCCACTCGAGCGCGCGGGCCCAGCTGATTTAAGCTTTGTGTCAAAGCCAGCGTTTTTGCCCCTGTTGACAGCGTCTGAAGCGGGGGCGGTTATTATCAAGGAAGAGTGGTTAGGGCATTGGTCTGGCCCTTGTATTGTGAGCGCGGATCCTTACCTTTCTTTTGCTCATGCTACGCATTTGTTCGACAACCGACCTAAGCCTACAGGTCAGATCCATCCAAGCGCCGTCATATCCCCATCTGCTCAAATAGCATCCGACGTTACCATCGATGCGGGTGTCGTCGTAGAAGCTGGTGCTATCTTGGGTGAGGGCGTGTGGCTTGGTGCTAATTCTTTCATCGGACAAAATAGTCAGATTGGAGGTTTTACGCGCATTTACCCGGGCGTTGTGATCTATCACGATGTGACCATAGGAACACATTGTACGTTACACGGTAATGCAGTGATTGGTGCGGATGGCTTTGGATTTGCTCCCTCTGAAGCAGGGTGGGTCAAAATTATGCAGTTGGGTGGCGTGCGCATTGGTGACCGGGTCGAAATTGGCGCGAGCACTACTGTCGACAGAGGTGCCCTTGGCGACACGATCATTGACGATAATGTGTTACTCGACGATCAGGTACATGTAGCTCACAATGTTCACATTGGTGCGCGTACTGGCATCGCTGCGTGCACGGGTATTGCAGGCAGTACAGTTATCGGTCAAGACTGCGCGCTCGCAGGCATGGTGGGTGTTGGTGACCATTTAGTGATTACCGATAATGTACATGTGCATGGACAAGGTCGCGTTACTCGCTCTCTAAAGACCCCGGGGTCGTATGCGTCTGGCACCGGCATCCAGCCTTTTCGGGATTGGAGTAAGAATGCGGTGCGTTTTGACCAGTTGGCGGATATGGCAAAGCGGCTCAAGCTGCTGGAGAAACAGCTTGCGCAATTGCAGGAAGGAGAGGAAAAGTGATCATGGACATCGAGGCAATTCGCGAGCACCTACCCCACCGATACCCCTTTTTACTGGTCGATAGAGTCGTCGATTTGGTTCCTGGTGAGAGTATTGTTGCCTACAAAAACCTCTCAATCAACGAGCCATTTTTTGATGGGCACTTCCCAGGGAACCCCGTGTTTCCGGGTGTTCTTCTGGTCGAGGCTATGGCTCAGGCGGCAGGTATTCTGGGTTTTAAGACAATGGGTAAAACACCTGCTGATGGTTCAATTTACTATCTAGTTGGCGTCGATAATTTGCGTTTCAAGCGACCCTGTGTGCCCGGTGATCAAGTGCATTTGCAGGCCAACATCGTCAGCGAACGGCGGGGTATCTGGAAGTTCGAAGTGAGCGCTACAGTTAATGGCGATCTCTGTGCATCTGCCAACATACTATGTGCGGATCGCTAATTCGTGATTCATCCTGCTGCAATAGTAGAGCCTGGCGCAAAGGTTGATCCAACCGCAAGCATTGGTCCGTGGAGTTATGTGGGCGCCGAGGTGGTTATCGGTCCCGAGACCATTATTGAGCCACATGTCGTTATCAGAGGCCCAACATATATTGGTGCGCGCAATCATATTTATCAGTTTTCAAGTGTTGGCGAGGCGACTCCCGATCTTAAATATCACGATGAGCCGACTGAACTTCACATCGGTGATGACAATATTATCCGGGAGAATGTCACTATTCATCGGGGTACTATCCAAGACAAGGGTCTAACCTCCATTGGAAATAGCAACTTAATCATGGCCTATGTGCACATAGGTCACGACAGCGTTGTTGGTGATAACACTATCCTCGTGAATAACTCTGCACTCGCCGGCCACGTTATCGTTGGTGACTGGGCAATTCTGAGCGGTTATACCTTGGTGCACCAATTTTGTAAGATCGGCGCACATAGTTTCAGCGGCATGGGTACGGCCATAGGCAAGGACGTTCCCGCCTATGTCACGGTGGCAGGGAGTCCAGCGGAGGCCAAAACCATTAACGCTGAAGGGCTTCGCCGTCGAGGCTTTGAGTCACATACAATCGCCGAGCTTCGCCGAGCCTATAAAATAGTCTATCGCCAGGGTTTGACCCTGCACGTCGCGATCGAACGCCTTGAAAAAATGGTGCTTGAAACACCTGAAATAGGCCCCTTGGTTGAATCGTTGCGCTCTTCCGAGCGCGGCATCGTGCGCTAGAGGGCTGCGGCGTGAAGCTGGGTCTGCTGGCGGGAGAGGCGTCGGGAGATATTCTAGGTGCGTCGCTTGTGAGCGAGTTACACCAGCGCCATCCTGATCTTAGCCTCAGTGGCATTGGTGGGCCGCTCTTAATCGAACAGGGATTGGCGTCACTTTATCCGATGGATCGCTTGGCGGTTATGGGGCTGGTTGAACCTCTTAAGCGACTCCCAGAACTACTTCGCATCCGCGCTGACTTGTTCCAGCAGCAAAGCGAATGGCGGCCCGATTGTTTCATGGGTATTGATAGCCCCGATTTTAATCTCACTCTCGAGCGACGACTGCGACAACAGGGCCAAACCTGCGCGCACTTAGTTAGCCCTTCGGTATGGGCTTGGCGCCCCAATCGGATCAAAGCTATTGCCCAGTCGGTTGATCTCATGCTCTGCCTGCTTCCGTTTGAACTTGATATTTATCAGCGCGCTGGTGTCCCGGCAGTTTGTGTGGGCCATCCATTGCTTGAAGAGCTGGCGAATCTACCCGATAAAAATGCCGCTCGTGCCCAGCTAGGCCTTCCTTCTACTACTTCGGTGCTCGCGGTTTTACCCGGTAGTCGTGCGGGAGAGGTGGCGACCTTGATGGATGTTTTCGTGCCGACCTTAGAGCGGTTAACCGCAGAACAGCCAGAACTCACGTTTGTCATTCCTGCTGCTAACGGCGATCGACGCAGTCAAATTGAGAAGGCGCTTGAAAACAAACGCCTCCAGGTCACCATCGTCGATGGACAGGGTAGACTTGCTATGCAAGCAGCCGACGCTGTCTTGCTCGCCTCGGGTACCGCAACATTGGAAGCGATGTTGCTGAGGCGACCAATGGTTATCGCTTATAGAATGGCCTGGCTTTCCTGGCAAATATTGTCTCGAATGGCGACTACGCGCTTCGTTGGCTTGCCCAATATCCTCGCCGGACGGGAGGTGGTTCCCGAGTTACTGCAAGATGCAGCCACCCCTGAGGCCCTGGCAGACGCATTGATCGAGGCAATGACTCGCGGCGAAGATATCCAAGTGCCCGCTTTTGACAGTATTGCCGCCTCGATTGGCAGCGGCTTCGCTGGTCGTTGTGCCGACGCACTGGAACATCTGATTCAAAAAGGGCACCAATGACTGACTTGTTTACGCCGACAAAGGGACAGTTAGTGGCGGGGGTCGACGAGGTGGGTCGCGGTCCGCTTGCAGGAGATGTTGTCGCGGCAGCGGTAATTTTAGGTGATACCGTGCCCGATGGTATCACCGACTCTAAAAAGCTCTCAGAAAATCGTCGAGACCGAATTGCAGCAGACATTCGAGAGTTCGCCGTGTCGTGGGCAATAGGGCGAGCGAGCGTTTTAGAGATTGATGAGTTAAATATTCTTCAGGCGTCTTTGCTCGCTATGCATCGCGCTGTGGCGGCACTCCATATTCAGCCGCACTTTGTGTTGGTAGACGGTAATCGCTTGCCGCGCTGGCCTTATGAGGCTCGCGCTGTGATTGGAGGGGACGCCTTGGAGCCAGCTATTGGCGCAGCGTCTATTCTCGCGAAGGTTCAGCGTGATGCAGAATTGGTTGCGCTGAACGACCAGTATCCCGGCTATGGATTCGAAAAACACAAGGGTTATCCCACGCGAGAGCACTTGCAGGCACTGGAGGCTCTCGGCCCGACACCGAGTCATCGAACGAGTTTTGGGCCCGTAAAACGACTTTTGCGGCAGGGGTCTTGAGAACCTCAGAGGACTCAGCTAGCTTGGAAACTATGACGCAATTTATCCACTTAAAAGTACATAGCGAATTCTCCTTGGTCGATGGTTTAGTGCGGATTCCCAAGTTGATGTCTAAAGTAGCAGACATGGGAATGCCCGCGGTCGCCCTAACGGACGTCACTAATTTCTATGGGCTTATCAAAGCTTATAAGGCGTCGCAGGCTGCTGGCGTTAAATTGATCATTGGCGCCGATTTTTGGCTCGATGACCCTCATGACAAAGAGCGTCCCTGGCCCCTGACGTTGCTTGCCCTTGATGAAACAGGCTATAAAAATCTAACGCTGCTCATTTCTCGTGCTTGGCAAGAAGGCCAGTACCATGGCCAGGCTCGAATTCAACGCGATTGGCTCGATGGTTTGGCAGACGGTTTGATCGGTCTATCCGGGGGAAGAGCTGGACAGATTGGCCAGTTCCTTCTTCATGGGCATCACAATGAAGCGCGTCAAGTTTTGCAGTCAATGATGGCTACATTCCCCGACCGTTTTTACGTGGAGCTTCAGCGTACAGGGCGTGAATGGGAAGAGGATTATATTGAAGCTGCTGTTGCTTTAGCGACAGAGGTTCAATGCCCTGTAGTTGCTACCAATGACGTACGATTTTTAAGCTCAGAGGAATTTGAAGCACACGAAGCTAGAGTGTGTATTGGTTATGGACGTACGCTCGATGACCCGCGTCGTGCGCGTGAGTATTCCGAGCAGCAGTATCTGCGATCACCCGATGAGATGGCAGAATTGTTTTCTGACATCCCAGAGGCGCTACAAAACACGGTAGAGATTGCGCGTCGCTGTTCGGTTGTCATTCGCCTCGGCGAACCTTTTCTTCCGAACTTCCCTGTGCCCGATGGCCTAACCATTGAAGAGTTTCTCGCGCAACTGTCTCACGCGGGCTTAACCGAACGACTGAAAAAATTATCGGTAAGCGATGAGCACACGTATCGTGCAAGACTCGACTTTGAGTTAAACGTTATTAACGAAATGGGATTTCCGGGCTATTTCTTAGTCGTCATGGATTTCATTCGTTGGGCCAAGAAAAACGGGATTGCAGTAGGCCCCGGGCGAGGGTCGGGCGCTGGCTCATTAGTCGCGTATGCGCTAGAGATTACTGATCTTGACCCCCTAGAGTACGATTTGCTGTTCGAACGATTTCTTAATCCCCAGCGTGTATCGATGCCTGATTTCGACGTCGATTTCTGTATGGAACGTCGCGACGAAGTGATCGACTACGTGGCAAACCTTTACGGTCGCGAAGCGGTTTCGCAAATTATCACTTTTGGCACCATGGCGGCTAAAGCCGTGGTGCGCGACGTCGCGCGCGTGCAAGACAAACCCTATGGTTTGGCTGACAAGCTTTCTAAACTGATTCCCTTCGAAGTTGGGATGACCTTGGAGAAGGCAATTGACCAAGAGGATGCGCTTCGACAACTGCTCGAGGAGGACAGTTCGGCGCAAGAAATTTGGGACATGGCGTTACAGCTTGAGGGTGTGACGCGTAACGTGGGTAAACACGCGGGTGGCGTAGTCATTGCGCCATCGAGATTGACGGATTTTTCGCCGCTCTACTGCGATGAAGAGGGGGCCGGTGTTGTTACGCAGTATGATAAAAATGATGTGGAAGATGCCGGGCTTGTAAAGTTCGATTTCCTCGGCCTGCGCACATTGACGATCATCGATTGGGCGGTAAAGATGATCGACGCAACTCGACAGCGTCAAGATGAACCAGGTCTCGATATAACGACAATACCTCTCGATGACCCTGAGGTATTTCGGCTGCTGAAATCCGCTGAAACCACGGCTATTTTTCAGCTCGAATCTCGGGGTATGAAGGAGCTTATAAAACGGCTGCTGCCCGATTGCTTCGAAGATATTATTGCTTTGGTTGCATTGTTTCGTCCTGGTCCATTGCAGTCGGGGATGGTTGATAACTTTATCGACCGGAAGCATGGCCGTGAGGCACTGTCCTACCCCGATAAGGATTATCAGCACGAATCGCTGAAACCCATTCTGGAGCCCACCTACGGTATTATTCTCTATCAAGAGCAAGTGATGCAGATTGCTCAGGAGCTTGCGGGTTATACCCTTGGCGGCGCTGATTTGCTGCGCCGGGCTATGGGCAAGAAAAAACCCGAAGAAATGGCCAAGCAGCGGTCTGTATTTGCTGAGGGTGCGGCGGCTAAGGGCATAAATCCTGATCTCGCAATGAAGATCTTTGACCTCGTAGAAAAATTTGCAGGCTATGGCTTCAACAAGTCGCATTCAGCCGCTTATGCCCTTGTCTCTTATCAAACTGCATGGCTGAAAACTCACTATCCGTCTCAATTTATGGCCGCGGTCATGAGCTCGGAACTCGACAATACCGATAAGCTACTCACCTTTCGTGACGAATGCCGCTCAATGGGACTGACGGTACGTCCACCGGCGGTTAACGAAGGTGGTTACATGTTCAGTGCGGATGATTCAGGCGACATTATTTACGGACTGGGTGCAATTAAGGGGCTAGGCGAGGGTCCTATTGAAAGTCTACTTGCTGCTCGACGAGACAAGCCGTTTAGCGACTTATTTGATTTATGTTCGCGCACGGATCCACGCAAGGTTAATCGTCGAGCGTTAGAAGCGCTAATAAAAAGTGGCGCTCTTGATCAGTTCGGAGCCGAGCGCTGGGTGCAAATGGCGGCCCTCGATGACGCGCTAAAGGCTGCGGAGCAGACCGCTGCGAACAGTGCTGCGGGCATGGTTGACTTGTTCGGCGAAGTGGCTCTTTCAGCCGATACGGGTGATGTTTATGCGGAGCATCGGAAAGTCCGCCCTTGGACTTTGCGAGAGTTACTGGCAGGAGAAGTAGAGAGCATTGGTAGTTTCCTGAGTGCTCACCCTATCGATGAGTACGAGCATGAATTGCGCAAATTCGTACCCCGCCGGATTCGTGAAATGCAGGCAGGCAACAACGCGACGGTTGCCGGACTGATTGTGGATGTCAGAACTATTAAAACGCAACGAGGTGTGATGGCTGTTGTCCGCCTCGATGATAAATCGGCGCAGATGGAATCGACGGTTTATGCGGAGACCTACAGCGATAACCGCGAGCTGCTTGTTAAAGGCAATATTGTTTTGATCGAAGGCCGTGTTCAGCAAGATGATTTTTCAGGTGGCCTTACTATTCGTGCGCGCGAGATCCGCTCGCTTGAAGAAGCGCGTCAACATCGTGTGCGTGAGCTGCGGCTGCATGTGAACGGGGATCAATTTAGTGAGAATATTCGCCAGCTCGTGAGAGACACTTTACGACAGGCGGCAGGAGGCCAGTGTCCTGTAACATTGGCCTATAAACAATCTCGTGGTCAGGCGCACGTGCGTTTAGGTGAGGCTTGGAAGGTACAGCCAAGCGATGGTTTGCTCGAGGCGCTGCGTGGTGCTGTCGGCGCTGAGGCCGTTGAACTCGTTTATGAGTAAAGGCCCTTTACGAATTTCAGTGGTGCTTTCACTCGCGCTGCTAATGGCCTGTGATCAACGTCCCACGTGTAATTTCAGCGAAGTAGAGGATAGTGCTCCAAGCGCCGGCTGCATGGTGCTTTGGGAGGGCAAGCTTTTACTTATGCAGGGACAGGGTGGTGGTTTCAGTCCCCCTGGAGGCAGTGTCGATTCAGGTGAGTCGGCGCAATGTGCGGCTGAGCGCGAAACCTGGGAAGAGACGGGTATCGAGGTACGTGCTAGTAGTATGGTCCGTGAGTTCGCCAACGGTTTCAGGCTGTACTCGTGCGAACCGGTCCAGACTTCACCTGAGGTCAAAATTTCTCGCCCTTGGGAAGTCCACGGTGCTGATTTTTACACGCCCGAACAGTTCATAGATCTTAACTGGCGATTTCCCGATCAGGGTCTACTGATGGTGGAAATTGTTAGAGAACGAAAATCATCGATGCGAAAAGGAGCCCACCGTGAGTAATGAAGCAGTTGAAGCAGCCGTTTTCCGGCGATTGCTGGAGCATTTAGATAGCCGCAAAGACGTTCAAAACATAGACCTTATGAATCTCTCGGGGTTTTGCCGTAATTGCCTGTCTAAGTGGTACGTTGCTGCGGCGGATGCCCAAGGCGAGAGTGTCGACTTGGACACGGCGCGTGAAAAAGTCTATGGCATGCCCTATGGAGAATGGAAGGCGAAGTATCAAACTGAGGCGACGCCCGAGCAAAAAGCGGCCTTTGAAAAGACTTCAGGTAATAGCGTCTAACAACAAAAGTAGATCTTCTAGGCTCATCACGTCGGCATACTTGGCGTTTAGATCGAACAAATTGGCTTCATGGGCCGCTTGATTCCTATCGCCTGTTGCTTCGCGTGGCACGACGACTTTGTAGTTGCACTGCAAGCCATCGACAGCGGTCGCACGCACGCAACCGCTGGTCGTCAGTCCTGTCACTACGAGCGAATCCACGTTGCGCTCTTTGAGTTGTTCGTCGAGATGAGTGCCGTGAAACGCGCTCGCATGGGTTTTCTCTATTCGCTGATCGCTCTCAGAGAGCTGCAGTCTAGAGTCGAACTCCACCCAGTGTGAGCCAGCAGACAAAACATTAAGCGCAGGCAGCCGGTCTCGAAATACACTGGCATCGCTATCATTGTGGTAGACAACAGTCGTCAAATAGACAGGTAATTGTTGTGTATGAAAACGATCGAGCAACTTGCAGTTAGCCGCCACCACTGAATGAGCATCTGAGCCGAGAGGGCAGTTGGGGTCGGTGAACCCATTAATAACATCAACAATTATCAGTGCGGGTCGCTGCCCTAAACCTTGTGACGCTCGCTCAAGAGTGCGGGTTTCAGTCATAGCACGTTCTCTCTGTAACAACGGTAGATAATTGATCCATAGCAGAGCGACAACCATAACTCAGTTTTGATGCTAGTGGCACGATATGGCTCAACACATAAACTATCCGTGCTAAGTTAACTGGCATTACTGGTATCAGAATGGTGGGGTTAGACGTGTCAATACAGAGATATAAAAAGTCGCTTATGGGGTCGCGAGCAAGATCGTTAGCCAGGTCGCTTGCGATCGGATTGCTGCTATCAAGCAACGGTGTTTCGGCGGCCGCCGATTGGGTATTGCACAACGGTTTTGTGTACACCATGGATGCCAGCGCCCAGCGAGAGACAGCGCTAGTCATAGAAGGCGATAAAATTGCATTTGTGGGCGATGACAAGGCCGCACTGAGACAAGCCGGCACGGGAACAAAAATCATCGATCTAAACGGCCGTGCTGTATTCCCCGGGTTTATTGATACGCATATTCATATTATGGATACCCTACCCTTAGTTGACGGGGCCATGCTGTCGCCTTCGCAAAGTGCGGAGGAGGTATTGGCAGCACTCGCTCAACACATTGCAGATAATCCGGAACAAAATCCGGTATTGGGTGCAGGCTTTTTAGCGCGGGCATTTGGGATTGATGGTCCCACAGCTAAAGAATTGGACCAGATCGTGTCGGACCGCCCGGCGTTAATTATTGATGAAGGTGGCCACACCGCTTGGGCGAATTCCATGGCTCTCGCGATGGCGGGTATTTCCTCTGAATCCCCAGACCCCGTTCCCGGTGCGCATTTCTTCCAGCGTGATGACGAGGGCGTGCCGACGGGATGGCTCGTAGAAGGTGCGGCGATAGAGCCAGTGATGAATGCGCTGGACGTGGTGTCCATGCCTGCTTTGCGCAAGGCGGCGCCAGCCTTCTTGCGTGAAATGTCCCGGGTGGGTTTAACCTCGGCATTTGATGCGGGCATGATTGAAACGGCGGATCTTGGACGACAGTTGGCCTTAGAACTCGCCGAGCAAGAAGCGCTGCCGGTTCGCATTATTGCGTCGCTCTATGTCAATCGCCCGTCAGATTTAGAGACAGCACTCGAGCGACTCCAGCAGCTCGATACCGACTATGAGCACCCATACTTTGACGTTAATACCCTCAAGCTTTCTCTCGATGGCACTGTCGAGGCAAAAACTGCGGTTACGTTAGAGCCTTATGTTTTGCCCGAAGGACATGTGGCGACGCCTTTGCTACCTGCGCCTGAAGTCATTGCTACGGTTATAGAGGCTGCTGGGATAGACCGTGATTTGCACTTGCATGCGATTGGTGATGGCGCAGTGAATACGGCTCTCAATGCCGTGCAAGCCGCGAGGGAAGCCTATCCCAAGACTGCATCACGATTTACCATTTGCCATATTGAGGTGGTCAACCCAGCAGATATCCTGCGTTTCGCTGAACTCAATGTGGTGGCGCAAACTACGCCGACATGGTTTGAATACGATTATGTCGCGCTAGAGTACTTAGGTCGGGAGCGATTCGAGCAGCTTTATCCTCTCGCCTCTATTCGACGTAACGGTGCAAAAGTCACATTAGGCAGCGATTATCCGGTGACTTGGATTGGTGTCGACGCGCTAAATCCCATGTTCAATATTGAAATGGCCGTCACACGCCAGCGCGCGGGTGACCCCGATTATCCTGTTCAATCCTTAGTGAGTGAGCGTTTAAGCGTTGATCAGGCTCTTCGCGCACACACGGTCGATGCTGCATGGCAGATCGGTCTAGAGGAGCAAATCGGTACGATCGAGGTCGGTAAGCTCGCCGATATTGTCGTATTGGAACGCGACCCATATTTTGCACCGATCCACTCATTACACGAGATTCGGGTGGATCATACTTTCTCGGGGGGGCGAGAAGTGTTTAAGCGCCGCAGCGGACCCGATGGTTAGCGCCATGATTCGTGGAATTCATCACGTCAACTTGCTGGTTCGGGATCTTGATGTAGCCGTAGAGCGGTATACGCGGTTGTTGGGTATCAAGGAGTTTGTGTTCGATTCATTGTCAAGCCGAGCGGTCCGTACGGCACGGTTTCGGGCAGGAGATAGCTGGATCGTCTTGGTCCAGCCCACGGGACCGGGGGAACCACAGCGCGTTTTAGACGAAGAGGGCGAGGGGCTGTTTCTGTTGTCCTTTGATGTTTCCCATCTGGCAGATGCCAGTGAGGCGATATTGGCTGCGGATGGCCAACTTTCTGGACCTCCAAGAATAGGGCTCGATGGTTGGTCAGTGGTCGACCTCGATCGCGCAGCATTGTGCGGCGGGCGCATTCAGCTGACGGAAGATAGCTCGACGACATAGCCTGCGGTCAATTTTTTGATCCGGTTCTGATCCGAGGGAAGCCAATACACGTAAATGTGACGATATACCTGCTTTTCGCGGGGCATCTTGATTGGGTATTGTTTTCCTTATGGCAGAGCGCGTAATTGTAAAAGAAGTAGCGCCCCGAGATGGCTTGCAAGCGCAACCTGTCCACTTATCGCTTGAGCAGCGTCAGCGATTAATCGAGAGCTTGGCGAAAACGGGTGTGCCTGAACTCGAGATAGGCAGCTTTGTATCCCCTAAAGCGGTACCGCAAATGGCGGGCACTGAGCAGCTTGCGAGTCAATTGCCTGCTCAGCCTCTCATTTACTCGGCGCTTGTGCCAAATATGAAAGGTTTTGAGCTTGCTCGCGACGCAGGCATTAAGACTCAAGCTATTGCGATTTCAGCAACGGAGCAAATGAACCAGAACAACATTCGCAAAAGTCTGACTGAGACTTTCGCGATGGCAGCGGATATCGTCAAGCGTGCCGCGAGTGATAGCGTCGACATTCACGTTTACCTAGCAGTGGCTTTCGAGTGTCCTTATGAGGGTCGGGTTGCGCTTCGCACCATCCTTGCGCAAGCCGCAGAACTTATGACGCTTAATCCTGCTCGTTTGGTGATTGCCGACACTATTGGCGCGGCAGACCCTGCAGCGGTTAAGGAAATGATGAGTGAGTTGGTTGCGGCGTATGGAGCAGAGCGTTTAGCCTGTCATTTTCACGACACCCGAGCACTTGGGATTGCCAATGTTTATGCCGCGCTCGAGGCCGGGATTCGCCAGTTCGATAGCTCGGCGGGTGGACTCGGTGGTTGCCCTTTTGCGCCGGGTGCCAAAGGCAACGTGGCGACAGAGGACATAGCGTCACTTTGCCAACAGATGGGCCTCGACACAGGTATTGATATGGCAGCGCTATTGGAAAGTATTGCGCTGCTGAGTGAGTTCATAGGGGCACCCCAAGGTGGCCGCTCGCATTATTGGTTAGTGAAGAATTGGCAGAAGATTTTTGCCAGTTCACATTAAATAAAAAGGAATGAGCATGCGTTATCGACTGGGCGTAGATGTGGGTGGCACCTTCACCGACTTCCTATTACTGAATGAGGAGACAGGGGATACCTTCACGGCCAAGGTTCCCTCTACCCCTGAAGATTCGTCGATGGGCGTTCTTAATGGCGTGGCTAAGGTTTGCGACGCTACGGGCATTGAGCCCAGTGATATCAAACTCGTGATGCACGGTACCACCGTAGCCACTAACGCCGTCCTGACCGGACGTGGTGCGACAGTCGGTTTGATCACCACAGCGGGTTTCGAAGATACGCTGCAAGTCGCTCGATCTTACTGCCCGGGCGGGCTGGGTGGCTGGGTGACCTATGTCAAGAAGCCGCTTCTTGCGCCCCTTGAGCTAACGATGGGGGCCAGTGAGCGAATGAGTGCCTCAGGTGAAACTGTCACTCCGCTGGACGAGGCTAAGCTGCGCGCCGATTTACAAACATTGAAGGCAAAGGGCGGTATTCAAGCGCTCACCATTTGTTTCATCAATTCCTATATGAACGGCAGTCACGAGCAGCAGGCCCGTGAAGTTGCGCGTGAAATCTTTACCGATATACCCATCTCCATCTCGAGTGAAGTAGTCCCCGAGATGCAAGAGTACGAGCGAACAGAAACTACCGTTGTCAATTCTTACGTGCGTCCTGAAGTAGAGCGCTACGTGAATAATTTGCAGCAGGCGTTAGAAGACCGATTAGGCGCGGATACCCAGCTGTCGATTTTGCGTTCAGACGGTGGCCTAGCATCGAGTCGTGCGGCTGCTGAATCTCCCGTTAATCTTTTAATGTCAGGGCCTGCGGGCGGCGTTACTGGCGCGCTGTTTTTTTGCACCAAAGCGGGTTTTGACAATATTTTGACCTTCGATATGGGGGGGACGTCGACGGACGTCGCGCTGATACAAAATGCTCGGGCGCGCGTGCGCCGAGAAACCTATGTCGGTGATGTACGCGTGCGAGCGCCATCAGTTGACGTTAGGACAGTGGGAGCGGGTGGTGGCTCGATCGCTTATGTCCCCGAGTTGACCAAAGCGCTTCGCGTCGGTCCAGAATCCGCCGGTGCGGTGCCCGGACCTGCTTGTTACATGAAGGGCGGTGAAGCGCCAACGGTTTGCGATGCGAACGTCGTACTGGGTTATTTACCGTCGGACGTTCAGCTAGGCGGCGATATGCTCATTAACCGCGATGCGTCGGTTAAGGCAGTTCAAACTGTCGCAGATGCCATGGGCATTGAGCTTATGGAAGCCGCTGAAGGGATTATTAAGATCGTTAATGAATCGATGTTTGGTGCATTGCGGTTGGTGTCGGTCGAGCAAGGCTATGATCCGCGCGATTTTGCGCTAGTGGGTTTCGGTGGTGCAGGGCCCTTGCACGCAAATTCACTGGGGATTTTATCGGGTGCTTGGCCCGTTATTGTTCCTCCAGGGCCCGGTGTTCTGTGTGCTTACGGTGACGCGACTACACGTGTGCAGGACGAGGCGGCGCGCACCTACATTACCTTAGCTGGTGATCTCACGTTGCCACAAATGCAAGACGATCTCGAAGGACTTCGCGTACGTGCAAGCCAAGCATTGATCGCCGATGGCATCGAAGAAGACCGCCTCGAGGTGACTTATCAAGCGGATTTGCGGTACGCCGGTCAGGCGTTCCAAATCACCGTCGACTTTACTGCCGAAGAACTTGCAAAAAAGGGCATTGCTCTCCTCACAGAGCAGTTCGATGCAGAGCATGAGCAGCTATTCACTTTTAAACTGGGTGATGGTCATGAAATTTTAATGATTCGCGCAATTGTCGGAGCTGCCGCGACGTTAAAAGCGGATATCACAATCGCCGATGGCAACGGTGACACGGAGAAAGCGCGGATTCACACATCACGCTTTTATTATGAGGGGGAGTGGCACCCGACAGGGATATTTGATCGTGGTCAATTAGGTGCGGGGGATACTGTAATGGGCCCTGCGATTGTCAGTGAAATGGACTCCACCACGGTGGTGCTGCCTGGCCACAGCGCGCGCGTCGACAAGATTGGCAATTTGCTAATCGAACCGGTTTGAGGGAACGAACAATGACTGCACGAATTCTTGAAACAAATAGCACGCCCCTCAGCCGAATCGATGTAGAGGGCGTAACCGTCGACCTTATTGAAAACGCGCTTAGGAATGCTCGAGAGGAGATGGATGCGGTTTTATTTCGGACAGCGATGTCTCCCGGCATTAGAGAGCAGGGCGATTGCTTCCCGATGATCGCGAATAAAGATGGCAAGATGGTTGTCGGCCAGTTTGGTTCCTTTATCGGGCCCTTTTTGGAAGCTTACGATGCGGAAATCGAAGAGGGCGACGTCATACTAACCAACGACCCTTATATGTGTAATGCGGCAGTGTCGCACTTGCCCGACTGGGTTGTATTGGTACCTATCTTCCGCAATGGTCGGCAGATTGCATGGTCGGCTATGTTTGGTCACATGTCTGACAACGGCGGCATGGTGCCGGGATCAATCCCCATCGAGGCCACGACTATTTACCAAGAGGGAATTCGCATCCCTCCTATCAAGTTGTATAAAAAAGGCGTGCTCCAATCGGACATGCTCGATCTTATTCTGCATAACGTGCGCACTCCAGAGTGGAATCGCTTCGATCTGAATGCACTTGTTGCCGCCTGTAACACCGCAGCAAAGCGCGTCGTAGAGCTTTCGGAGCGCTTTGGTGACGATGTCCTGTATTCCACGATGGACATTATGCTCAAACGCAACTATGACGCGATGAAGCACATCATCGAAATGTTCATTCCAGAAGAACCAAGGGAGTTTGAGGACTACATTTGCGATGACGGAATGGGAATGGGGCCCTACAAAATTAAGTGTACGTTGTGGCGCGAAGGCTCCACTGCAATTTTTGATTTCAGTGGCACCGATCCTCAAGCACAGAGTTCAGTTAATTTTTATCTCAACGAAGACATGTTCAAAATGTTCTTTGGATCGTTCACGATCAACGTTGTTGATCCCCAGATCGTCTTTAACGATGGCTTTTACGATTTAGTTGACGTCCGAATTCCTGAGGGAACCTTGCTTAAGCCGAAGTTCCCTGCCGCTTTATCGGGTCGAACGCATGCTCTCGGCCGTATCTTCGATATTTTGGGTGCCCTGCTCGGTATGGGTGCTCCAGAGCAAATGCTCAATGCTGCAGGTTTCTCTGACTCGCCTCACCTGTTCTACAGTGGTTACGATGACAAGGGCGAGTGGTTCCAATTGTTCCAAATCGGCTTTGGTGGCATTCCCGGCAGGCCCGTTGGCGATGGCCCAGACGGCCACAGTCTTTGGCCAGGTTTCACTAACGTTCCCAACGAATTCATTGAATCCTATTTCCCCTTGCGTATTGAGCGCTATGAGACCATCCCGGACTCAGGCGGTGCAGGATTGCACCGTGGCGGTAACGGTTTGAGCGTAGCTTATCGATTCCTTGCCAATGGCGAAGTGGGAATTCACGATGAGCGTTGGTTGACGTATCCCTGGGGTGTCCTCGGTGGTGAGACTGGACAACGGTCGACCAAGCGTTTGGTACGAGCTGACGGGAGCGAGGAGTGGTTGCCCGCTAAAGTCGAGGGCGTGAAAGTTAAGGTCGGTGATGTCCTGTATTTTAATACGTGGGGAGGCGGTGGTTGGGGCGATCCCTTTGCGCGCGACCCTGAGCTTGTTCGTCAAGATGTGGAGCGCGGCCTAGTCAGTGCGTCCGGTGCTCGGCGTTACGGCGTAGTCATGACCGACGAGGGTACTGTTGATGACGTTGAAACAGCTGCGCTTCGCGCTCAACTCAGCGGTGCTCGATCAGAGATTGCCCTGTTTAATCGCGGTGGCTCAATCGAAGAACTTAAAAATCGCTGCAAAGGTGAGACCCACCTTGAGGCGCCAGTTTCACCCAGTTTCACCGCCTCAGCGTAGGCACTAAACTCACAATGATAATGATTAGGCCCTTGTGGCAGCAAAAAAAGGAGACGCCCATGTTCCCCAAGAAAACCCCACTATGGACTGCAATAGCAGCGTTATCGGCAATAAGTACAACGCCGGTAGTCGTTGCTCAAGAGTCCAGTTTTACCCTTGAAGAAGTCGTGGTTACCGCGCGAAAGCGTAGTGAGAACTTACAGGACGTACCCATCGCTATTAGTGCGATTGGTGAAGAGACAATCCAACGCGCGGGCATTGAACGCGCCGGTGATTACATCTCGCTAATTCCTAACGTCACGCTGGTCGACACAGCAAACGTAGGTGATACCCAGGTGAGCATTCGCGGAATTGTCTCCACGCGCGATGCTGAATCTACATTTGCTTACGTTGTTGACGGGGTGTTGAGTACCAACCCCAACAGCTTTAATGAAGAGCTGTTCGATGTGCAGCAGATAGAGGTTTTGAAAGGACCCCAGGGCGCACTTTATGGGCGCAACGCCGTAGCGGGAGCTATTTTGGTGACTACCAAGAAGCCGACCGACGAATTCGAAGCCAAAGTGACTGCTGGTGTATCGAATAACAACAGTTACAAGGCGTCGGCTATGGTGAGTGGCCCAATTATCGAGAATAAGCTTGCTGGTCGCCTGGCAATAAGCACCCGTGAGACCGATGGTTTTTATGCGAACACGTTCACCGGAAGGGATGATTCGGTCGATTTTCTGGAAGACACCAGTGTACGCGGCCGCGCCATTTGGACAGTAAGCGATGATCTTGAGATCGATTTTCGTGGCGGGTATTCGGAGGTCAGCGGCGGAGCAATCAACTTCAATGCAGCGTTTGCGATTCCCTTGTTTGTCGACGTATTGGGTAACGAGGCTTACTTTGCCGATCCTAACGATCTCGATTTCAACTTTACAAACAACGTTCCCGGTGAGAATGAGCAAGAAACATTCGACTTCTCGATCAAGGCCGATTGGAGTCTAGGTTTTGCCGATTTAGTGGCGAGCGTTGCTTACAGTGATCTTGAAGAGTATCTGTTGTCAGATGGTACCGCGGCCACGTTTTACGGTTATGAATTAACCCCTGCATGTCAGAGTGGTCGAGCGGAGTTAAATAGCTTCAGCCGTCCCGATTTGTTTGGGCCAGTGCTTGCCCCGTTTTTGGTGCTACCACCGGGTGCGGGTAACGATTTTGCAGGTATTTATGGTCCATATACCGCGCTTACCTGTGACGGTTATCAGTACCAAGAGCGCAACCAGACAGACCTAAGCATTGATGCCCGTCTGGTATCTAACGATGATGGTCCCTTCCGTTGGATCGCGGGTGCTTACTATGCAGACATTGAACGCGAGTCGGTGGTGAGCTACGGCGCGGATACCGGCGCGGGGTTCCTTCGTCAGCCCTACGTCCCTGCAGATGGACCTAACCCGACCGATTTATTGTTTTGGGATGAGTTCGATACTAAGGTTTATGCGGTTTATGGTCAGGTTGAGTTCGATCTGTCTGATACCTTAGAGTTGGCAGTTGCGGTTCGCTATGACCGCGAAGAGCGCACGGTAGATAACCAAGTACCTAACGTGCAGAACTCAGGTCAGAACGTTAACCTTTTGGGTGCAAATTTCCAGCCATTGCCTATCAACCCTGCGCTGGCGAATAACCCTAATGGCATTCCCAATCGTGATGCTGACTTTAGTCAATTCCAACCTAAGGTCACTTTGAGCTGGGCAGCTGCTGAAAGTACCAATCTATATGCTTCCTACGGAGTGGGTTTCCGCTCGGGTGGCTTTAATGCACTGGGAACGGAAGATACGCTTAACTTCTGGTTTAACTCGGGTTATGGCGGCCCTGGTGAAGCAGTCGACGCCAAGCTTCTGATAAAAGACGATTACGATAAAGAAGTTTCAACGTCTATCGAATTCGGTCTTAAATCAGAGTTCATGGACCGCAGGCTGCGTGTCAATGCGTCGGTTTTTCGTACCGATGTCGAAGACAACCAGTTCTTTGAGTTCTTTGCGGGTCCCTTCGGATTGTTGCGTACTGTGACCACCATCGACGAACTCACCATTCAGGGTTTCGAGGCTGACTTTAACTTTGCAGCGACTGAGAACTTGTCGATTTACGGTGGTATTGGTTTACTCGACTCGGAAATCAAAGAGAACAAGAACCGGCCTTTGACGGAGGGCAACAATGTTCCGCAAGCGCCCGAGACGACCGGTACCTTAGGCGCCCAGCTAGTGATTCCAATGGGTGGGATCGATTTTGTGAGCCGTATCGATTACCAGTATGTCGGAGAAACATTCTTCCACACGTTACAGGGTGAGCAGACACCGACCATTTGGAACGCGTTCTTTGCGCCTGGCTTTAATCAAGACTTCTCGAAATCGAGTCGAGATGGCTACGGTACAGTCGATCTGCGCATCGGTTTAGAGGCAGAGAATTGGAGCGTAACCGCGTGGGGCCGCAACATCACCGAAGAGGAGTACCTGCAGGAAGTTATTCCAGCCCCCGAGTTTGGCGGAACGTTTAATCACCCGTCGGCACTCCGTGCTTACGGAATCGATGCAATGTATCGATTCTAACATCCTGATGGTGTAAGCCTTTGTTAAATTAAACCCCGGTCGCCAAGCGGTTACCGGGGTTTTTTTTGCTGAATTTCGCCGGGCTGACTTATATAACTGATCGAAAATCAGCGGTTTTTAAATAAAAAAAAGAGTTTGATTCCCCTGTTATTTAATTTTACATTCGAAGTATTGCCATTCCAAAAATAAAGACGCAATAGGTCGTAACGTTAGATACAGGAATTTCCCATGATAAAAACAAAATACAAGCCACTTTCTTTTGCTGTTTCCTCGTTGGTCGCCGCGCTGTGCATTAGCCAGACGTCGCATGTGTGGGCACAATCTGAGGAGATCGAAACGACAAACGTAGAGGCCGTAGCCCAGGCCGATTCTGCGCCTGTCCAACAGGTCGTTGAAGAAGTCGTTGTGACCGGCTCCAGGCTTAAGCGAGATACATTTAGCAGTATTTCACCGCTTCAAGTGATCACCACAGAATTCTCTAAAGAGGTGGGGTTGATTGATGCCGCCGACATTTTACAGGGCTCAACGGCGGCCACGGGTCAGCAAATCGACTTAACTTTTCAAGGCTTTGTATTGGATAACGGCCCTGCTGCATCGACGGTCGATCTTCGAGGCTTGGGCGCGCAACGTAACTTAGTACTTATCAATGGTCGAAGGGTGTCTCCATCGGGAGTCGAGGGGGCACCTGCAGCTCCCAACTTGAACCTCCTGCCGCGCTCGCTTGTAGAGCGATACGATATTCTGTTAGATGGAGCCTCGTCGGTTTATGGTTCTGATGCTATCGCAGGCGTCGTCAACGCAATTTTGCGCAAAGACTTTGATGGGTTAGAGCTAGAGATTTTCTCGAATCAGCCGCAGCAATCCGGTGGTTCTGATACAACGGTAACGGCTGCGTGGGGATTCAATTCCGACCGTGGCGTATTCGGTATTGGTGCTGAATATGTCAAATCGACCAAAGCTGCTTTGGCGGATCGCGACTGGACGGGTGATTGCACCAGCAACGTCGAGATCGATGAAAATGGCGGTATACGTACCGAGGACCTTTATTATGAGTCTATCGGTTACCCCAGTTATGGCAACTGTGCCTTTCAATCGGTTGCTGCCCGAACATTCATTTCTTCGATTGATATGGGCTCAATTTACTACACCCCGGGATACTCCAATGGTGGATGGGGTAATTTCAGTGAGTCCGGAGATCCCTATACTGGCCTAGCTGCCGACGGTAATGGTGATGGTCTTGGTGATATTGACCTGTATCAATATGACCTGAATGGGAAGCCCGCCACGTTGGACGCCGACTTATTTCCGGCGTCTACCCGCTATAACGTCATGGCATATGGAGAATATACGTTTGAGGGCGAAGCAAATCTTACGCCGTATTTCGAGGCCAATTACTCGTATCTAGAGGTAAAATCTAAAAGTGGCGAAGGGCAGCTTTTTCCAGAAGTGCCCGCGCTTAATCCCTACAACCTGTGTAACCCCAATCAGCCAGATGGTGTGGATTGCGGCCTCGCTGCAGGAGCATACCTCGACAACCCAAGCATTGCCGCAGGCATCGCCAGTGTTTATGGGCTGACACCCGCTCAGTTTCGAGATTTTGGGATCGTTAACCTATATCCAGGCGCTCTTGGCCCTGTTCCGACATTGCCCATTGTGTCAGTCCGTGGCGATCGCAACCGAACAGAGGTAGAGCAAAGTCAGCTTCGGTTTGTCGCTGGTCTTCGTGGCGATATGCCTTTTATGAATTTTGCTAGCTTCGATAACTGGTCGTTTGACGTGTACGCTAGTTACTCCTTATCCGATGGCGAGTCGCGCAGATTTGGCGTTCGTGAAGACCGCCTAAACAACGCATTGGGCTACTACAGTTCCACAAGCACTCCTTGCGAAAATGATCTCGGCGCACCTTTGCGAGACGATGCAGTTGCAGGGTGTGTGCCGGTTAACATGTATGCTCCTTCGCTTTATCCCGTGGGCTCAGTAGTAGGGGATTTTGCGACTCAGGCGGAGCGCGATTTCCTGTTTGATACCCGAAACTTCGATACTGAGTACGAGCAAGTTGTAGTTTCTGCTTATGCAAGTGGTGACGTACTTGAGTTGCCTGCTGGGGACGTTGCCCTAGGTCTTGGTATTGAAACGCGACGGGATGAAATTCGCTCCAATCCCGATGCTGTTGCGGCAGAGGGCCTATTCTGGGGTTTCTTCTCTGACAAGGGTGCTCGGGGAAGTCGAACGGTCAATGAATTGTTTGCAGAAATTGAGATTCCGGTTCTTGCCAATAAACCGCTCGCAACAGAGCTTAACGTGAATTTGTCTGGGCGTATCACCGATGACGAGTATTACGGAAACAATACCACTGAGTCGGCGAAAATTGGATGGCGGCCAGTGGAGCCTTTGCTCATTCGTGGTACTTGGGGTACCGCATTCCGTGCGCCCAACCTGCGAGAATTGTTTTTGGCGGGTTCTACTGGCTTCTTAAACGTTGCGGACCCTTGTTATATTCCTGAGGATGCGATTGATAATCTTACCGGCGATTACAACCCCGCCAATGATAAGCGTGATCAACTAATTTTGGATAACTGCCGCGCTACTGGCGTTGACCCGTTCCTCGCAAATAATGGCGGCTTCAATACGTTCAGTGTGGAAGTACAAGCTGGTGGATCTCCTACTCTAGCCCCCGAAGAGTCCGAGTCGTGGACGTTGGGGTTTGCGTTTGAGCAGGATTTCACTAACAAGTTCGACTTGTCATTTGGTATGACATATTACGAAATTGAAATCACTAATACAGTTATTGAACCCAGCACGGGCTTTATAATCAGTGACTGTTATACCGATGAGGCCGGTACTGGAGCCAGTGCATTCTGTGGTCGCATTACCCGAGATTTTTCCGATCCTACTAATCCCGAAATTGTGTTTATGGACCTAGGGTTTATCAACCGCGATCAGGAGACGGCCCGCGGTATCGACTATAACTTGGCGTTCCGCGATCAGCTAGATTTAGGTGTTCCAATCAACATGAGCATTAATTTGACGGCTAGCAGGCTCTTGGAGCGATCAACCGAATTTGGTAATGCCGACGGAAGTATTGATCGCGAAGAGTATCAGGGTGAATGGGGCTTTCCTGAGTGGCAAGCCCAAATGGCGATTCGCTTCGACTGGAATCGCTGGGCCTTTACCTGGGAAACACGTTACTTAGGAGCGGTCGATCAGGACCGGGATTCGGTTGACCCATTCGACTCAATTGCGGGTGCTTCCGACACGTGCTACGGCCCACCTGATGACGTGCTGTGCAGAGATTTTGCCGAAGCAGATGACTACTTCAGACACAGTACATCGTTGTTTTATAACGCTGATACCTGGACAATTGGCGCGGGCATAAGAAATGTCTTTAATGAAGAGCCTCCGGTTGTTGACGGTAGTGAAGTACTGTCGTTCTCTAATACACCGATCGGCTATGGCTACGATCTACAGGGACGCGTCTACTTCCTCGATGTAGCCTATCGGTTTGGCGGCAATTAAGGACTAGTTCAGCGGGGAAAAAGGCGCGCCACGAGCGCGCCTTTTTTATGATGCCGACGAGGAGGTAGGTAGTTGTGAGTGTGCTTTGTAGGTTGTTGTTAATCAGCAGTGTAATGACTAGTTTCAGTGCTCTGAGCGAGCCATATCCCGTAGATTACTGGGCGCGCAGACCTGCGATCAGTAGCGTTGCACTGTCACCAGATGGCCTTCGTCTCGGTATGATGAAAATTCCCGGCAAGGCAGAAAACCCGATCATTGAAATATATCGGACTGATGCATTAGACAGTGAGCCGTTTCGTATTAATGCAAGCCCAATGGAGATTATTAGCTTTAATTGGGTCGATAATGGCAGTTTAGTGTTCACCGCACGTCAACAGGTCCGTGACAAGATTGACGGTTTTAATCAGGGCATTTATGAGTATCGACTAGCACTCGTCGATGTGGACGCCAAGCGCTTAAAATCGTTTGACGAGCGCGATCCTAGCGTTGTGAGTGTGCTGCCGGGTAAACCTGGGAAAATCTTAATATCGTTTTCCGAGGGGGGAAACGATGGCATTGGTGCAAAGGTGCAAGCAGCATTCCGACCTCGCGCTTATTGGGAATTTGACCTAGAGAGAGGCACTAAAAAGCTCCTGGTTCGAGGGAAGATTTCTCTCGGGAATATCGACTTCGACGAGGATGGCAATGCTATTCTTGCGCGCGGCTTTGATATTGATACCGGCGACTTTATTTGGTTTTGGCGTAAGCCTGGCGAGACTGATTGGACCGAGTTTTATCGGCTCAATGAAGACAGTTTTGACACTTTTAGGGTTTTTGGACCCGATCCAGACCTTCCGGGACACTTTCTTGTTGAAGCCAACAGAGGTGCTGATACGACGGGCCTTTGGTCGTTCAATGCCGCGACAAAAGAATTCGCTGAAGCGATATATCAGCGTACCGATGTCGACATCTGCGGCGTTCGCTATCACAGCAATGCGTGGACCCACGCGGATACAATTGTGGGAGTGACGCACTGTAAAGATAAGCCAATTGTCGAATTTTTTGACGACGAAGAGGCGGCGCTTCAAAGACAATTAGAGTCGCTACTGCCTAACGCTTACTCCGCGCGCATTACGAGTCGCTCTAGGGAGGGATCGTCATTAACCGTGCGGAATTTGGGACCTAGAGATCCCGGCAGCCATTATTTGCTGCACAACGGCAAGCTACAGTTGATAGGGAGCGGGCGTCCGTACTTCGAGGCGGAGAATCTTGCGGACGTGAAGTATATTCAATATCCCGCGAGAGACGGCGTAACGATTCCAGCCTTTTTAACAGTGCCCAGTGGCAATCCGCCATTCCCCCTAGTGGTTTTGCCGCACGGGGGTCCCTTCGTTCGAGAAGTCATTATTTTTGATGAATGGGCACAACTGCTTGCGAACAACGGCTACATGGTCTTACAACCACAATATCGCGGCTCTCAAGGCTATGGGCAAAAATTTTATCAGTCAGCATTTAAAAATGGTGGTCAAGGTGGCTACAAAATGCAGGATGATAAAGACGATGGTGTTGCTTGGCTTATCGATCAAGAGCTAGCTAACAAAGATAAAGTTGCAATGTTTGGTTGGTCCTACGGTGGGTATGCGGCATTGGTGGCCGCGTCGAGGACGCCGCAGTACTACCAATGTGTGATTGCTGGTGCTGCCGTTTCAGATCCAGACATGCAAATTGATTATTATCGGTATCGCTTGCGTGGTGTGAGTAAAATTGAACAGCTGTCGATGTGGGACGACAGTATCTCGCCACTCAATGAGATCGATAAGGTCAACGTCCCTATTTTACTCATTCATGGTGACGTTGATCAGCGAGTACCTCTCGAGCACGCAGAGAAGTATTTAGATGTATTAAAGAAAGCGAATAAGCCCCATAAATATTTGGAGCTCGAAGGCGCTGACCATTTCTCTAATACGCTTTTTTATCACCATAAAGCGGAGCTGTATCAGAATATACTTGATTATCTGGCAACATCTTGTGGCTCTATGTCTCGCTAATGTAACGTCACTACACTACCGGTAAAGGGGGCGTACCGCTAATAGTGTCAAAGTGTTGATTGGGGGTGTTGCGCACACCCTTGTTCTCTTTGCAATTTAAGGAGAGGGCTGGCATGACACCGATTCAGTCACGATGGTATCCCACTAAAGAGTCGCCGCTGGCTGCAAGCTCTGCCAGTATGGTCGCAAGCTGCCAATTTCCCGGATTTAGTGTCGACTGAAATTCGTTGATACGTGCAACCGCACGCTCTAGCCCCATGGCCTCGATGGTGTGCATGGGCCCTCCCTTGAAGCGCGGAAATCCATAGCCGAAGCAATAGACCACATCGATATCACTTGCGCGCTGGGCAATACCTTCTTCTAGGATTTTAGCGCCTTCATTGGCTAGAGCCAAAATCAGACGATCTACAATCTCATCGTCACTGATTACCCGACGGCTAATGCCCAGTTCCTGGCAAGCACTCTCTACGATGGTCATCACTTGCGGATCATCGACACGCTGGCGCGTATCGGGATCGTATCGGTAGTAGCCGGCACCCGATTTTTGGCCCAGTCGCCCCGCCTCAACCAAACGATCCGCAACGATATAAGTGGCGGGTTCGCCTTTTTGCTCGTCCGTGAGTTGTTCCCGCGCTTTGTAGCCAATATCAAGCCCAGCGAGATCACCCACCGCCAGTGGGCCCATTGCCATTCCCCAGCGTTCCATAGCACCGTCAATTTGGGCAGGTGTGGCGCCCTCCATCAAGCATAAGCTTGCCTCGCGAGCATAGGGACGCAACATGCGATTGCCAATAAAGCCGTAGCACATGCCTGACAGTACGGGCACCTTGCCGATGGTTTTAGCTACCGCCATGGCAGTAGCAATTATGGTGTCGCTGCTTTGGGCGCCACGAACTACCTCAAGCAACTTCATGACGTTGGCAGGACTGAAAAAATGCATGCCCAGCACGCTTTCGGGACGCGAGGTAACGGAGGCAATCTCGTCGATACTCTGATATGAGGTATTGCTGGCAAGGATGGCGCCAGGTTTGCAGATACCGTCTAAGGTTTTGAAAACGTCCTGTTTAATGGCAAGATTTTCAAACACCGCTTCAATGACCAGATCCATGTCTGCCAGATCGTTGTAGCTCGAAGTTGGCGTGATGTTTGCCATGATCCCGCCCACCTGCGCTTCGCTCAGACGTCCCCGTTTGACACTGATTGCGTAGTTTTTGGTGATTTTTTCAATCCCCGCATTGACCGCATCATCGGACATGTCGAGCAGGGTTACAGCAATGCCAGCTTGGGCGAAACACATAGCAATACCGCCGCCCATCGTACCGGCACCAATAATGCCGACTCGAGCGACGTTGAGCAGCGAAGTGTCTTTGGGTAGGTTATCGACCTTAGCAGCCGCGCGCTCGGCGAAAAACATATGACGCATCGCTGTTGACTGAGGATCTTGCATGCAAGCTATGAATAGCTCGCGTTCGCGATCCAAGCCTTTGTCAAAGTCGAGCTCCGCCGCCTCAATACAATCTAGAATTCGTTGTGGCGCCGTTTCACCGCGGGTCTTCTTACGCATTAGTTCCCGCTGCTGAGAAATCGCGTCGCGATCGGCATCGCTCAGTATTAACTGCCCGTTGCGCGCCTGCTTTTGGGGCGCCTGCTCAGCAACTAGTTGCTCGGCATACGCGACGGCCTCTGTGAGCAGGTCTCCGTCAACGACGCGATCAACCAGAGACCATTCGGCTGCCTGGCTCGCCGCTATGGGATTGCCTGTCGTCATAAGGTTGATTGAGGGTCCGAGACCTGCAAGCCGCGGCACTCGCTGAGTACCGCCGGCGCCGGGTAATAAGCCCAGCTTGACCTCGGGTAAGCCCACCTTGGCACTTTTTAGAGCGATACGATAGTTGCAACTCAGCGCGGTTTCAAAACCACCGCCAAGTGCGGTGCCATGGATTGCTGCAAGAGTAAGTTTAGGGTGGTTGTCTAACTGCTCAAGGATCTGGTTCAGCGAAGGTTCTTGTGGGGGCTTACCAAATTCGGTGATATCAGCACCGGCGATAAACGTTCGACCTGCGCAGATAATTACCACAGCCATTGAGTGATCGGTTGCGGCCGTGGTTAGGGCGTTAGCAATACCCGAGCGAACTGCATGTGACAACGCATTAACCGGCGCGCTGTCAACAGTGATGACACCGACCTTACCTTTAAGGGCGTAGCTGACGATCAATTGACTGGAGCACTCTGAACCGCGGGTAGGCGAATAACAAATCTCGCTCCATGTTCAGTGTTCCTCACGCTAATGTTTCCACCAACGTCATCGATTAAGTTGTGGGCAACCGACAAACCAAGCCCGGTGCCTTTACCGATGGTCTTTGTGGTGAAGAACGGGTTAAAAATATTATCGAGTGCGTGGTCCGGAATACCGCCCGCAGAATCATCTACTGCAATAACGAGCTGTTGGTCTTCTCCTCGATTCAGCGCTACCTTTATCCACTTGTCGCTGGTTGTATTGTTTTCAAACGCATCGCGAGCATTAGAAAAAAGATTGAGAATGACCTGCTCAATTCGCCCGGGATGTATTGTGGCAGGGGGCAGATTGGGTTCCAGTTGGAGCGTGGCTATTATCCCGGCTTCATTAAAAAGCGGCATAAATAAGCTTATCGATTCTTCTAAGATTGGGCCAAGCGCGGCATCGAGATTTTCTTCTGTGGCTATTCGGGCAGATTGTCGGATGTGGGCGCTAATGTCAGTCGCGCGATTAATCTGCCGAATAATTCTGTCGATTTTTTCTGGAAGCTTATCCAAGACTTCTTGTGGATCTTTATTCGATTTACGGCGAATGCCCTCGGCAATGAGCTTGATGGCAGCAAGAGGCTGATTAATTTCATGGACGATACTTGAGGCGAGCTCACCAATCGAAGCTAATTTTGCCAAGTGCTCCAGTTGGGACCGCTGGGCTAACTCAAGCTGGTGTTTAACATGAAGGAGAATAATTGTTGCTATGGGTGAGACAATGCCGGGCACAGCTAAGCTGATCAAAATGCTATATAAAGTTAGCTCGGCACCGACGAAAAATATAAGTGACAGTGTTACTAACAAGGAAGCCAGCATGGATCCGATGGCTATAACCGCTATCGTCAAAGCGTTTTGTATTACGAGGCTCTTCACGTAGTTCGATTGACTTGTCATTTGTCCATCTTAGCTTAGCCGGCAGTTATTATTTTGCTTGGGTGCTCGGGGAACAAGGCACTTTTTACTCGCTGCCTCTTCAAACCGCCTCGCTATTCATTATTGCTACTAGCTGGTTACCCCTTGGTCGCGCAACGCGCTTCTCTCAGCGGTATCTAGCCCGAGCAATTCACCCAATACCTCATCATTATGACTACCAATAACATCGCCCGGCCAGTCGGTTCGGCCCGGCGTTTTACTGAGTTTGGGTAGAATAGCAGGAATTTTTAAAGGCTGGCCGTTTATTTCAACAGTCTCGAACATTCCCCGAGCCTGATAATGTGGGTCAGCCATCATATCTTCCACATCGTAGATAGGGCCTACGGGGACACGAACGGCCTCCAGACGATCGATAATATCTCGGGAATTATTAGTGGCACACCAATCAGCGAGCGCTTTGTCGATGGCTTCTTGGTGTACAACACGGCCCGGGTTGTGTGCAAGCTCTGGATCATTGGCCATATCTTCCCGACCTGCTTCGGTCATCAGTCGCTTGTAAATCGAGTCGCCGTTACCGCCAATGACGACGTGCTTGCCGTCCTGACAGGTATAGGTATTGGTTGGAACGATACCCGTTATTGTGGTGCCGGAGGGCTCCCTTATTACTCCTGCACCATCAAATTCCGGGACGATTCCTTCGAGGACGTTAAAAATAGACTCGTAGAGAGCCACGTCGACAATCTGACCCTCGCCAGACTTGGTGCGTTCAATAATGGCAAAAGCCACACCTAAAGCAGCATGGATAGCCGCTAAGGTGTCGCCCAGTGAGATATTTGGCCGCACAGGGGGCTTTCCGGGCTCACCGTTAATATATCGAAAGCCACCATAGCCCTCTGTGACCGATGCATAGCCGGGTTTCTCTGAAAACGGGCCGTCCTGCCCATAGCCTGAGATACGGGCATAAATGATACCTGGGTTGTGCGCTTTGATGTCCTCGGGTCCAAGTCCCCAACTTTCCATAGCCCCAGGGCGAAAGTTTTCAATAACAATGTCTGCCTTGGTCAAAAGATCAAACGCCAATTCTCGTCCGCGCTCAGCTTTCAAGTCGAGCGTAACGCTCTTTTTGTTGCGTGCGAGAGAGTAGTACCACAGTGAATTTCCATCTTTGACTTCACGCCACTGACGAATAGGATCCCCGGTGGGCGGTTCAACTTTAATCACTTCCGCGCCAAAGTATCCGAGTATAGTGCCGGCAAAGGGACCAGCAAGTAGCTGCCCCATTTCTACAACGCGAAGACCTGCCAACGGGCGATTGTCCGTCATGTGAACTCTCCTGATTCTACTTACAAAGTAATACGCAAAAGTTCCCCATTTGGGTTCTTTTTGGACCGACTAATAACAGGTTTATCAGGGGCTGCGTGCGTTCATATGTCCCTAATAGCCACACCAGCGCTACAGATGAGCACTGAGCGCTCCGTGTGGCTAGATGGCGGTGTGATCGCCGATTCAAGCGTTGCTGCTTTCCTCTTGCCAGACATCCATGCCGGGGCATGCGCAGAACAAGTTGCGGTCGCCGTAGACGTTATCCACGCGGGTGACCGGTGCCCAGTACTTATCCTGGCGTAATGAGGCAACTGGCCACGCTGCTTGCTCGCGCGTGTAGGGGTGTGCCCAATCACTGCTAACAACATCATTAAGCGTATGGGGAGCGTTTTTTAAGGGGTTATCACTGGCATCAAGTTCGCCCGACTGTACCGCGCGTATTTCCTCACGAATACTGATCAACGCATCACAAAAGCGGTCAATTTCTGCGAGAGATTCCGATTCTGTCGGCTCAATCATCAAGGTGCCGGCCACTGGAAAGGACATAGTGGGTGCGTGGAAACCATAATCAATGAGGCGCTTCGCCACATCTTCTTCGCTAATACCGCTGGCCTCTTTGATGGGGCGAAGATCGATAATGCACTCGTGGGCGACTAAACCGTCTCTACCCGTATACAGCACGGGGTAGTGATTCTTCAGTCGGTGAGCGATGTAATTCGCGCTTAAAATCGCAACTTTACTTGCGTGGGCGAGGCCCTCGGCGCCCATAAGCGCAATGTAGACCCATGAAATGGGCAGTATTGATGCGCTGCCGTAAGGCGCGGCGGAAACAACGTCATTATTGGTGTCGAGCCCGGGGATAGGGGCAACAGGCGACGTGGGAAGGAAGGGGATCAGGTGTGCACCAACGCCGATAGGACCCATGCCAGGACCGCCACCACCATGGGGAATGCAGAACGTTTTGTGCAGATTGAGGTGCGAGACATCTGCGCCAAATTTGCCGGGTGCCGCGAGACCGATTAAGGCATTCAGGTTTGCACCGTCAACGTAGACTTGTCCGCCATGCTGGTGAATAAGGGCGCATAGGTCAACAATGGACTCTTCGAACACACCGTGAGTTGATGGATAGGTCACCATAATCGCGGCCAGCCGATCGCTGTACTTCTCGACATTAACTTGGAGGTCTGCCATATCGACATTGCCGTTGTCATCACAAGCCACAATCACCACTTGCATGCCGGCCATGACCGCGCTGGCAGGGTTAGTGCCATGGGCTGAAGAAGGGATTAGGCAGATATCGCGCTGGCTGTCGCCTCGGGCTTGATGGTAACGACGGATGGCGAGTAACCCTGCGTACTCACCCTGAGATCCTGCGTTGGGTTGCAGTGACATGCCATCGTAACCTGTACACTCGACCAGCCAATCAGTTAGCTCTGCGAGCATGGCTTGATAGCCCAAGCTTTGGTCGGAGGGTGCAAAGGGATGCATCCGTCCAAACTCCGCCCACGTCACGGGGATCATTTCAGCTGTGGCGTTGAGCTTCATCGTGCAGCTGCCGAGTGGGATCATCGCACGGGTTAGAGCAATATCTTTGTTTTCCAGGCGCTTCAAGTAACGCAGCATTTCAGTTTCGGAGCGGTATTCTTGAAATAGCGGATGCTGCAAATAGTCAACGGGACGAATCAGCGCTTCAGGGATGCCCGTAGTAGCTGCCGCAATACTTGTGCCCTCAAAAAGATCAATAAGCCGTGTCACGTCTTCAAGGGTGGTGGTTTCATCGAGCGAAACGCCGACGGCGTCATCACCGACTACTCGGAAGTTATAACCCGCTTGTTTTGCGCTTTCAAGCAAAGCGCTTTGTCGATTGCCGACCTCGAGCGTCAAGGTATCGAACCACGTCGTGTTACGCAGTTCATACGGGCCGTCGGCTAAGCCTTCAGCGAGTGCGTTGGTTAATGAATGCACTCTGCGACCTATTGCGCGCAAACCATCAGGACCGTGGTACATCGCATAGAGGGCGGCCATAATGGCAAGTAGTGCCTGAGCCGTACAAATGTTGCTGGTGGCTTTTTCTCGGCGGATATGCTGCTCGCGCGTTTGCATTGCCATGCGCAAGGCTTGGTCGCCACGCCGGTCAATAGATACGCCGATAACGCGACCTGGGATCGAGCGCTTGTAAGCATCGCGAGTTGCAAAAAACGCTGCATGAGGCCCACCGAAGCCCATAGGCACGCCAAAGCGCTGACTGTTTCCGACTACAACGTCGACCCCTTGGGCACCGGGCGGTTTGATCATTGTTAGCGCGAGTAAGTCTGATGCGACACAGACCAGGGTATTGCGATTATGAGCGGAGGTAGTGACTGCTTCGAGGTTGCGTATATCTCCCCACGTGCCCGGATACTGTGCGAGCATACCGAAGGCTTCCCCACAGTCACCCAAGGTCTCGGGGTCGACTACGTCAATTTCTAGCCCTAGCGGCTCTGCTCGAGTTTTGATGAGGGCGATGGTCTGAGGGTGACAGTCTGACGCAACGACGAAACGCTGCGAGCGCGATTTTTTGTTCACGCGATGCATCAACGTCATCGCCTCGGCCGCAGCGGTCGCCTCATCAAGCAGCGATGCGTTGGCCAGTTCCATACCTGTAAGGTCCATGACCATTTGCTGGTAGGTTAAGAGTACCTCTAAACGACCTTGCGAAATCTCGGGTTGGTAGGGGGTATAAGCCGTATACCAGCCGGGATTTTCCAATACATTGCGCTGGATGACGCCCGGCGTAAATGTGTCGTAATAACCCATGCCAATACATGAGCGCATAACAACGTTTTGGTCGGCGTAGCGTCGAAGTTTGGCGAGAGCTTCTTGCTCAGTCATGGCAGGTGCCAGCTGCATCAGTTCCCTGCGGCGTATCTGCTCTGGCACCGCGGTATCAATGAGCGCATCTACTGAGCCATAACCCAACTCTCCGGCCATTTCGACCTGTTGCTGTTCGGTAGGCCCGATATGACGGACAACAAAATCAGCGGGCTGGGCTAATTGATCGCGAGTGTTAAGAGTCATTTACAGGTTGCCTCAGTGAGTGCTGGGTCGCGTTGGGTCTCATTTCGCGCCCGACGTAAAAGAAAGAAGTCGAATCCACATAGTTTACCAGCACGCTGAGCGTGTACCAATAAACGGTGCTTGAAATTGGCGGTCAGGTAGTTAAAAGATGTCCGATTTAGCCGATTAAGCTTAGTCCTTATTGGTGTAGCTAATATCGATGATGTGCCATAGGCGCTTACCATTTGGGCTGTCGACGCTTACCTCGCTGCCCACTGGCTTCCCTAAAAGAGCCCTGGCGAGGGGCGAATCGCAGCTTAATTTCGCGGCGCCGAGGTCAAATTCATCGGGCCCGACAATTTGCCAATTATGCGCCTTACCGTCTTCGTCCTCTAAAGTGACCTTTGCCGTGAACCAGACTTTACTGGGATCTGAGGGTGGCTCGCAGACGACCGAGAGCTCTTCAAGTCGCATGCGTAGAAAGCGGACACGGCTGTCTATTTCACGAAGACGCTTTTTCCCGTAAATGTAATCGCCATTTTCAGAGCGATCCCCGTTGGCGGCTGCTGCTTGGACAGTGGCAGTGACTACTGGTCGCTCTTCTTTCCAAAGACGGTGCAACTCTGCACGCAGAGCTGCCTCACCTTCAGGTGTGATGTAAGGTGAGCCTCTAGGCCGAGGTGGTCGGTATCTTCCCATCGCTGTAGTTTAACGGGATGATAGACCTAGAGTAATAGCGAATACTCGCCAGAATCTAAGGAATATTGGGCCCCACAGGGCTGAGGAAATGGGAGCGGGCTTGATGAATCGTATTTTTTTTGTTGCCGCGGTGCTCGTAAGTGCTGCAACTACGCGAGCAGATGCTTGTATCAACCTAGAAGGCAATTCTGTTCAGGGCGGTCTTTTGTGGGGCGAAGTTTCCCCGAAGACACTGGTCCTATTTGATAATAGCGAGATTGCTGTGACGTCCAGCGGCGTATTTGTTATTGGCTTAGGTCGCGATGCGCCCAAGCAGGCAACGCTCTCGATCGGAGGCGATCAAGGCTGTAAGCAGATCGTTACCGTTGCCCGTCGAGACTATAAGATATCTCGAGTTGAAGGCGTGCCACAAAAAACCGTCACGCCCCCGCCCGAAGAGCTGGAGCGTATCGCTCAAGAGCGTGAACGTGTTCGAGCGGCGAAAGCGAAGCGTTATGAGCGGCCAGATTGGTTGCTGGCTGTTCAGGCGGGCTTAGCCTGGCCTGCAAAAGGTCGTATTAGCGGTGTGTACGGCAGCCAGCGGTTCTACAACGGCACGCCCGGGTCCCCACACTATGGTGTTGATGTGGCTGTGCCGACGGGGCATCCAGTGTTAGCCCCCGGGCCTGGGATTGTGACCCTAGCCGAGCCTGATCTGTTTTATTCTGGCGGTACGGTGATTCTCGATCATGGCTACGGGCTATCCTCCTCATTCCTGCACATGAGCGAAGTACTGGTATCCGTGGGTGATGAACTCGATACGGGCGACCTTCTCGGTCGTGTTGGCGCGACAGGGCGTGCGACAGGACCCCACTTAGATTGGCGTATGAGCTGGGGGCGGGAACGAATTGACCCACAACTTTTAGTGCCCCCGATGCCGAAATCGCCCTGACACCGTATACTCTGCGATTCACGTTTCTTTATTTGAATGTTGGAGGTTTGTGTGCTCGATTCCAAGTTGCTCGATATTTTGGTGTGCCCTGTGTCCAAAGCGCCCCTCGAGTACGATAGTGAAAAGCAGGAATTGGTCTGTCGCGCCAGTGGTTTGGCGTATCCTATCCGCGATGACATTCCCGTCATGCTCGAGAGCGAAGCGCGTGTCTTAACGACTGATGAAAAGCTGCGCTGAGGTGTATTAGTATGGCTGATACGATATTCGGCAAGATTACCCGCGGTGAAATCCCTGTAGATTTTGTATACGAGGATGATCACTGTGTCGCTATTAACGATATTAATCCGCAAGCGCCTGTCCATATTTTGGTGATTCCACGCAAGCCTATTTCCCGATTAGTCGATGCAACCACAGAGGATCAGGTTTTGTTAGGTCATCTGCTAATGGCGGTTGGCAATATCACTCGGCAACTGGGCGTTGATGAAGGTTTTAGAGTAGTCATTAATAATGGCGAGGGAGGTGGCCAGACGGTGTTTCACCTTCATCTACATATTCTGGCTGGCCGTACTATGGCGGAAGGGGAACTATCCCAGGGGATTCAATAATCTGCAGCCGCTACACTGTCCTTAGTGATTGGGCATTACACCACTATTTGAGAGAACACCCATGAAAACCGCTGAAATCCGCGAAGCGTTTCTATCTTATTTTGAAAGCGAGGGACATACCCGCGTCGCATCGAGTTCATTAGTGCCTATCGATGACCCTACGCTGCTGTTTACTAATGCGGGAATGAATCAGTTTAAAGAAACTTTTTTGGGGGTAGAAAAGCGTGACTACGTCCGCGCCACTACCTCGCAAAAGTGCGTGAGAGCCGGTGGTAAACATAATGATTTGGAGAATGTTGGCTACACTGCCCGCCACCACACTTTCTTCGAAATGCTTGGTAATTTCAGTTTTGGCGACTATTTTAAGCGCGAAGCGATTCAATTCGGATGGGCATTTTTAACCGAGGTTTTGCAGCTCCCCAAAGAGCGGCTCTGGGTAACGGTGCATATCAGCGACGATGAGGCTGCTGATATCTGGGTTAATGAAATTGGTGTCGATCCCAGCCGATTGTCGCGTTTAGATGAAGATAATTTCTGGCAGATGGGCGATACCGGTCCCTGTGGCCCTAGTTCAGAGATTTTTTATGATCACGGTGCCGATGTTCCTGGTGGCCCTCCCGGTAGCGAAGACGATGACCTGGATCGCTACATTGAAATCTGGAATCTAGTATTCATGCAATACAATCGAGACGCGGCGGGCGACCTTCATCCGCTGCCCGCGCCTTCGGTGGATACTGGCATGGGGCTTGAACGTATTGCCGCGGTGCTCCAAGGCGTTCACTCGAACTACGAAATTGACCTTTTTCAAGCGCTCATTGGCGCTACCGCGCAGTGCTTGGGCGTTACAGATCTCGAAGAGAAATCCTTGCGGGTGGTCGCTGACCACTTGCGGTCCTGTTCATTCCTCATTGCTGACGGCGTCACACCGAGTAACGAAGGTCGCGGTTATGTACTGCGACGGATTATTCGCCGTGCAGTTCGTCACGGCAATAAGTTAGGCGCAACTAAACCATTTTTTGCAAGCTTAGTTGAAACCTTGGTAGAACAAATGGGTGACGCTTACCCACAGTTGAGAGAGAGGCAGGCTGTGATCGAAGCCGCCTTGGCAGGTGAAGAAGAGCAATTTGCGCGCACCCTAGACAAGGGTATGGCCATACTTGATGAAACGCTGGGCGAGCTCAAAGGCAGCGTTATTCCGGGGGAGGTTATTTTTCGTTTGTATGACACCTATGGCTTTCCTGTAGATTTGACCAACGATATCGCTCGGGAACGAGATTTAACCCTCGATCTCGATGGTTACGAGTCGGAGATGGAGCAGCAGAGACGTCGTTCTCAAGAGGGTGGTAGCTTTAAAGTCGACTATTCGGCCGTGGTCGCGCTCGACGGTGAAACAGTGTTTTTAGGGTACGAGACTACATCAGCACAAGCGCACATTGTCGCTTTGCTCCATGACGGAGAAAAAGTTGAACGGTTAACTGATGGACAGGAAGGTATTGTGGTGCTCGACCAAACGCCATTCTATGGCGAGAGCGGTGGTCAGGTTGGTGACTGTGGTTTTTTCAGCTGCGATTCAAATCGAGCCGATGTGCGCGATACCACAAAATCACAGGGGCACCATCTGCACCACGTCCGTGTGACCGCAGGTGTCCTAACTGTCGGTCAGGCGGTGTCGGCCAATGTCGACCCGTCGGTCAGACAGCGCATCCGCCTCAACCACTCGGCGACGCACCTGTTGCATGAGGCGCTTAGGCGGGTTCTGGGAGCGCACGTCGCTCAGAAAGGGTCGCTCGTTGATTCTGAGCGATTGCGCTTTGACTTTTCCCACGGCGAAGCCGTCAGTGCAGAACAGTTGGCGCGCATCACTGCAATGGTTAACGATGAGATTCGCTCCAACACCCCCGCGCAGACGCAAGTTATGTCTATGGATGATGCGGTTGCCGCGGGTGCGACCGCTTTGTTTGGTGAAAAATACGGTGATGAAGTGCGCGTACTTAGCATGGGTACTGAGGGGTTCTCGGTAGAACTTTGCGGCGGTACTCACGTGGAACGAACAGGGGATATTGGCCTGATGTTGATCACGGCTGAGTCCGGCGTCGCCTCGGGTGTTCGTCGTATAGAGGCGGTCACCGGAGAGCTGGCATTGGATTTGGTGAAGCAATCTCAAATACAGCTAAATGACGTGTGTTTTGAACTCAAAGCCAACCCACAGAATCTGATTGAAAAGGCCGGTTCACTGCGCGCTGAGCTTAAAGGATTGGAGAAAGAGATCGCGCGCTTGAAGCAAAAGCTAGCCACGTCCTCAGGTGGTGACTTAACGGCTAACGCGGTAAACGTGTCTGGTATAAACGTGCTTGCCGCGCACCTTGAAGGCGCTGACGTGGGGACTTTGCGAGACACACTCGATCAGTGCAAGAACAAACTGGGCACAAGCGCCATACTGCTTGCGGCCGTAGAAGGCGATAAAATCAGCTTGGTTGCCGGAGTGTCGAAGGACGCCACGGATAGAATTCGAGCGGGCGATATTATGAAAGAATTTGCCGGTCGCCTCGGTGGAAAGGGTGGCGGCCGTCCCGATATGGCTCAGGGAGGTGGAAACGATATTGCGGGCTTACCCGCGGCAGTGGCTGCCTTCCCTGGCTGGGTTGCCGAAAACCTTGTGTAAAACGCGCTGGGTTTAGGCGCGCTGGCTCTTCATTTTAAGTCGTATTTCGGGTAAGCTCGCGGCCCTTTTTGGCAGCCACAATTAACGGAAGGCTATGGCCCTTATTGTTCAAAAATTTGGCGGGACTTCGGTTGGCACAATCGAGCGTATTGAGCGTGTCGCTGACAAGGTCGCGCGCTTTCGTGATGAAGGCCATGACATTGTGGTCGTGGTTTCGGCAATGTCAGGTGAAACCAACCGCCTTATTGGACTCGCGACTGACATACTTCCCGAAGGACCCACTCCGCGAGAGTTAGACGCGTTGGTATCTACGGGCGAACAGGTCACGTCTGCGTTACTCTGCATGGCATTGCACAAGCGAGATGTGGGTGCGCGCTCTTATAATGGCAGCCAAGTGCGTATTCTCACCGATGACTCGCATACCAAAGCGCGCATACGACATATCGATGACGTTAAGTTACGCGGTGAATTAACGCAGGGCAATGTCGTGGTGGTGGCGGGCTTTCAAGGCGTCGATGAAAACGGCAATATAACAACCTTAGGTCGTGGTGGTTCGGATACGACGGCGGTGGCTCTGGCTGCGGCGCTTAAAGCTGACGAATGCCAGATCTACACCGACGTCGATGGTGTCTATACCACTGACCCGAGAGTCGTGGATGGCGCCCGCAGGTTAGAAAAGATTACCTTTGAAGAAATGCTGGAAATGGCCAGCATGGGCTCAAAAGTTCTTCAAATTCGGTCGGTAGAGTTCGCCGGCAAATATTCGGTGCCGCTGCGGGTCCTGAGCAGCTTTGAAGATGGCCCCGGTACATTGATTACCATGGAGGAGGATGCGGCTGTGGAAGCTCCCGCAATTGCTGGTATTGCATTCAACCGCGATGAAGCGAAACTAACTGTGCTCGGTGTACCCGATATTCCCGGGGTTGCTTATCGTATTTTGGGCCCTATTGGTGAGGCCAATATTGAAGTTGACGTTATACTGCAAAACATTGGTGAGGATGGTAAGACGGACTTTACCTTTACAGTGGGACGTGGTGACTTGGCGCGCAGCCAGGATATTCTGTCTCAAACCGTGACTGAGCTCGGCGCTCTAGAGCTGCGTGTGGACTCAAAAATTGCCAAGGTATCGGTTGTCGGTGTGGGAATGCGGTCTCACGCAGGCGTGGCATCGCTTATGTTTAGGGCTTTGGCCGAAGTCGGTGTTAATATTCAGATGATTAGTACCTCGGAGATCAAGATTTCCGTGATAATCGAAGAGAAGTTTCTAGAGCTGGCAGTGCGCACACTGCACTCCGCGTTTGAGCTAGATGCCGAACCTGAGGAGCAACCGACGGCGGTTTAGCTCTTTACAATAACTAGCCCGCGCTCACGGTTGAAGCGGACTAAACATCGAAGCACAGGGACGTAGGCGATGTTGATATTAACAAGACGAGTAGGAGAATCGCTGATTATCGGTGACGATGTCACTATCACCGTACTCGGCGTCAAAGGTAATCAAGTGAGGATCGGTGTCGATGCTCCTCGCGATGTCGCCGTGCATCGAGAAGAGATCCTCGATAGACCCAGACTCGATAGACCCGGAAAAGACACTCCGTCTATGGATGAACAAGCGGACGAACAATCGGATCAAAAATGATCCCACTAAAGGTTTTTCGCGGGGCTAGACTTGTGTTAGGCTTCGCGCCGTTCGGAGAAGTGGCCGAGTGGCTGAAGGCGCGCCCCTGCTAAGGGCGTATACGTTAATAGCGTATCGAGGGTTCGAATCCCTCCTTCTCCGCCATTTTTTCCCGTCTGCGTTCGACGCGGAAAAGGGAATTAGGTGGTAAACTAAACGCGTTTTAGAGGGGCCCTGAAGGGGCCCTTTTTCATTCAAGGTTCCGGGCAGAGAATGATACGATCTGCTCTCCGCCACTGGAGGTGGCTATGTCAGACATCGCGGTTGGAATTATCATGGGATCACGTTCCGATTGGGACGTAATGGAAGGTGCCGCTCTCATGCTTGAGCAGCTGGGCATACCCTACGAGGCGAAGGTTGTTTCAGCTCACCGAACGCCTGATCGACTCTATGACTACGCGCGCAGTGCGCGTGACCGCGGCTTGAAGGCGATTATTGCTGGTGCCGGCGGTGCGGCCCATCTGCCCGGTATGACGGCGGCTATGACGCCTGTGCCAGTGCTGGGTGTGCCTGTGGATGCCACCGTGCTGAATGGTATTGATGCGCTAATGTCTATTGTGCAAATGCCCAAAGGCGTGCCAGTGGCCACGTTTGCAGTGGGTAAGCCTGGCGCGGTCAATGCGGCCTTGTTTGCAGCGGCGATGCTTGCCAATGATGACCGTGATATACGCAAGGCTCTCGATAGCTTTCGCGCTGCGCAAACCGACGAAGTCCCAGAGAACCCCCTTTGATTAAAAATTAAGGAGAGCACGGTGAAGCAGCGTCTTGGAATAATTGGGTGTGGTCAGCTCAGTCAGATGCTGGGTGAAGCGGCCAACCGTCTTGGGATACAGGTCTCATTTCTTTGTCTCGATGAGACGCCCGTTGTTGCGGGACTGGGACGAGTTTACTCTGAAGATGAATTGGATACCTTTCTCGCTGCCTGCGATGCGATTACCGTTGAACGTGAAAGCATTCCTGATCCTATTCTTCGTCGAGCAGCCAATGAAGTCGGTTTGGCGCCGAGCTATGAAGCGCTCGTTATATTACGCCAGCGAGATACGCAGAAAGCGATGCTCGACGAACTGGCTATTCCCACATCTCCCTGGGGAACAGCGACAGACTCGGACGCTCTCGCACAACTCCTAGCGACGTTCCCCAGCGCGCATGTTCGTTGCAAGCGAATTTTGGGGGGTTATGACGGTGGCGGTCAGTGGCGTGTCGGTGGGGAGTATTCGATTGACGCTATACCGGAAGGCGGCTACCCGCTGATCGCGGAGGCTGAGATTGCGATTGAGCGCGAGCTCGCGATCATTGTGGGTCGCGATGAGCAAGGTGCTATTCAGTGTTACCCCATGACTGAGAACGCAATGCGCGACGGTATTCTGATCGGCAGTTTTGTGCCTGCAAGGGTGGATGAGGAAATGGCAGCGCAAGCGCAAGAGTACGCGCGGCGCCTCGTTGAACGTATGGGTTACGTTGGTGTGCTCGCTATTGAATTCTTCGTCACTGAAGGGCAACTAATCGTCAATGAAATCGCTCCTAGGGTCCACAATACCGGGCACTGGTCGATGGGTGCCTTAGGCGCAGACCAATTCACTCAGCATGTGCGCTTGGTACTGGGTGCGCCCGTGGTGGAGCCTGTACTGCAAGGGGGCGCGGCAATGGTTAATCTTCTCGATGACGCGCTTCCTAAAACGATGCCGGAAGGCCCGATTCGGACGCTCATTCAGACCTACGGAAAAGGCATACGCAAAGGGCGCAAGTTGGGTCACCTTACGTTAATTGGTCCGGATGCGGACGAGGTTCGCCGTGAGGCTGAGCGGTTAATAGTAGAGTTACATTAGGCATTACGGTGCTCTTTTACAGGTCAGTTACAGGCCAGTTTCTCGTACTACACGCCCAAATAGCGCTTCAAAGCAACGTAGTCGGTGCGTGATCTCGTGCACTCGTTGTGGTAGTTTCAAAGCAAATAGCGACATTAATTTGGGCGTTGCCCAAGGAGAGTACCCATAATGAATCAGGCTGCAACCCTAGATGCAGGACAGTTGGCTGCATCTGTCGAAGCGACGAAACTTGAGCTAAACGCTGCTTTTCAGCGCCAACGCGCTGCGTATCTAGCAAACCCCTATCCCGATTTTGCTCAGCGCAAGCAAGATTTACTGGCGCTAAAACGTATGATCTCTGAAAACCGAGATGAGATTATTCAGGCTATCTGTGAAGACTATGGCAATCGCTCCAGCTTTGAGAGTAAATTTGCTGAAATCGTTACTGCGACTGACACCATCGGGCACACTATTAAGCAGTTAAAGGGATGGATGAAGCCCCAGCGTCGAAGCATCGACTTGACGATGTATTTCGGGGCCAAAAATCGGGTGATTCCTCAGCCCTTGGGTGTTACGGGCCTTATCGTTCCTTGGAATTTTCCGATCATGCTCTCCGTCACTCAGCTCGTTGCCGCTTTTGCTGCCGGTAATCGCGCCATGGTTAAAATGTCGGAGAACTCGGTTGCGCTTACCCGCGTCTTACGCAAAATTTCGCCAAACTATTTCCCGTTGGAAAAACTCGAGTTTTTTGAGGAGACAGGCGGTGTAGGGATCGAGTTTTCACAGATTCCTTTCGATCTCATTATTTTCACAGGCTCGGGCCAAACGGGTCGTAAAGTCATGGCTTCCGCGGCGCAGAATCTGACACCCGTCATTCTCGAGCTAGGCGGTAAAGCGCCTGCGGTCATCGACAAGTCGTTCTCGCTGCAAAAAGCAGTAGAACGCATTTTATTTGTTAAGCGCTTCAACGCTGGTCAAATCTGCACTAACGTCGATTATGTGTTTGTGCACAAAACGCAGATCGAGGAGTTTGTTACCCTCTGTAAGGAGTGGGCAGCTAAGCACTGTGCCGATATCAATGCCGATGATTACACGTCGATTATTGACGACCTGTCATTTAAGCGATTGCAAGACACGCTAGTAGATTGCCAAGAAAAAGGCGCGCGCATTGTTAAGTTGAGTGAGCAAGAAGCCAACCCCGCAGCACGCAAAATGCCTTTGCATTTGGTACTCGATACGCAGCCTGAGATGATCATCCGCCAGCGGGAGACCTTTGGTCCTTTACTGATGGTTTTGCCTTATGAGCAGCCCCAAGAAGTTATTGATTATGTAAATAGCCATGACCGCCCGCTCGCACTGTATCCGTTTAGTAATGACAGCGCATTGGTTGACCGTTATATCGAGAATATTATGTCGGGTGGTGTAACGGTGAATGATGCGTTATTCCACGTTGCGCAGCACGACTTGCCTTTTGGTGGTGTCGGACCCTCGGGTATGGGGCATTACCACGGCTATGAGGGCTTTACGGCGTGCTCCAAAATGCGGCCCGTGTTTTATCAAGCCAAAACTACGGCGATGAAATTTATGACGCCGCCTTACAGCAATTTCGCTAATAAGATGATCGATATGATGGTCAAAATGAAAGGCTAATCACCCTGGAAACGCAGCTGAAATGTTCCGTGTGAGTTTTAGCTGAATCGACTTCGACACTAAGTCAATCAGCGAGTGTCGAAGTCGTAACCCTCTTCTTTATTATCCTGTGACTAAATAAGGCCCCAATACATACCACACTGGCGGCACTAATATCGCGGTGAACAATGCGCTCAAGCCCATCCCGAGTCCCGCATAGGCTCCCAAAGCGTGACTGACTTGCAAAGCACGGGCTGTACCGATGCCGTGCGCAGCAATACCTATAGCTATTCCCTGCGCACGTGGATCGACAATGCCCGTTAGGCGGAGGATGCCCAAACCAAAGATGGCACCCAAAATCCCAGTAATGATGACAGTAACAGCCGCAAGCGCCGGCAGCCCTTCTAGCTGCTCGGCGATAGCCATAGCAACAGGGGTGGTCGTAGACTTAGCGGCCAGCGAGCGCATTGTCAGCTCTGAACCGCCAAGCCAGCTAATGCAGAATAAGGTGCTCAGGGTTGCAGTGAGTGAACCTGCGCCAACGCTCAATATGAGCGGTAGCGCGGTGCGTCGCAGATGCTGTAACTGTTGATGGAGAGGAATTGCTAAGGCAACCGTGGCGGTTCCCAACAAAAAGTGTAGAGCTTGAGAACCGTTAAAATAGTCCTCATAGCGCGTATCTGTTAGGTGGAGCGTTGTCATCACGCCGGCCATGCCGAGCAACACTGGGTTGACAAGCGGGGACTGCCCCGAACGCCTAAATAACCAAAGCGCTATAAGGTAAAACGCCACCGTTAGAGGAACACTCCAAGCAGCATTTTGCGCGAGCGCCGCCAGCTCTGGGAGCCCCGCTAGATTATCGACGAGCATGCTCACGGCCCTCGCTGCTCTATGTCACGGTCGGACAGGCCCAAGCGCATGACACTTGCACTCACTAACAGGGTGACTAGCGTACTGACAGAAATGGCCACGGCGATCGGTAGCCATTCGTCCTTGATTAACTCGAGATAGAGCAGTATCCCCGAACCTGCCGGAATGAAGAGTAGCGACATATGTCGAAGAAGCGGGCTCGCGATTGTCTGCATGCTTTCCGATACGCCGCCGGTCAACACAAGGTAGGCAAGCATTAGCATCATCCCCATCACGGGCCCAGGAATGGGTATGCCAAATTGCGCTGCAAGGAGATCGCCAGCTAGTTGGCATCCAAAAAGGGCGAGTAGGGCAAGGTGCATGTGAGTAGTCCACCGGTGGTCAAGGGCTAGTCTAACCCTAAGAGCA
>CAJQLP010000058.1 GCA_905479205.1 uncultured Luminiphilus sp. | reverse complement strand
TACACCTCGAAGTCGCGTCGAGCAGCACAAGCCTAAATAAGTTGAAGCCTCGCATGAGCGAGGCTTACCAATCTGACTCGGGAATACCGTGGTCCATATCCAAAGCGGGACTGTCCGACGTTGGTACACCGACGACGCGAGCGGGTACTCCCGCGACTGTGGTGTGTGGCGGTACATCTTTTAGGACGACTGAACCGGAGCCCACTTTTGCTCCTTCACCTACTGTGATATTGCCGAGTATTTTCGCGCCCGCACTAATCAGCACGCCATCGCCAATTTTTGGGTGTCGATCGCCGTCGGTTTTTCCTGTGCCACCTAGCGTGACGGACTGGAGGATCGATACTTTATTGCCGACAACCGCAGTCTCACCAACCACTAATCCCGTGGCATGGTCGAGAAGTATACCCTTACCAAATTGTGCCGCTGGGTGGATGTCCACGCCGAGTTTTTGAGACATGCAGCTCTGTAAAAATAACGCGAGTGAATGTCTCCCTTGACGCCACAACCAGTGCGCTACTCGGTGTGTTTGCAGCGCCTGAAAGCCTTTGAAATATAAAAACGGCAAATAGTATTCATGGCAAGCCGAGTCTCTCTCGAGCACGGCGTCTAAGTCTTCGCGAATAGCGTGCCGGATGTCCTCATCGCTGGAAAAAGCCTCTAAGAACACTTCCCTGAGCATCATGGACGATGCGCTGGGACTGTCGAGCTGATTCGCCAGGTGATAGCTCAGCGCGCACTCTAATTCTTCGTGATGCAAAATAGTGGCGTGCATAAAGCTCGCCAAAATAGGTTCGTCAGCAAGCGCGATGCGCGTCTCTTCACGAATTTTTTGCCAAATTCGATCGTTATGTTTCTCATCGGTCTTGCGTTTGATTTGTGTTGTTGGCATAGCCTGTATCTCCGAGCAGGCCATTTCACGGCCGGCCATATCGTAAACGTAATCTTATCAGTCTTTTCGAGCTCTGCTTACGATTTGCCGCGAGTCCTGTTAGACGATTTAGGCAAGATTGCACTGCTTAAGCTCACGCTGATGAGCGAAATTGCCACAGCGTTTGTCCTCTGTCGCGATACTTACGTTCAAAAAGTGAAATGGGCGCATCGATTTTGAGCTGTGAAACCACACCCGGCTGCGATAGTGCTGCCCACGCCTCGGCGAATTCATCGATATAGATTTTCCAGTTACTTCTTACTTCTACTTCGCCTCCCAAACGCTTTAATAGTGGGAACGCGGGGTGGCCATGAATTCGACGCTTAAGCTGGCCGCTTTTGGGCCAGGGGTTGGGATAGAGCATGTAGTGATGGCTTATCTTAACCCCGCGCTCTAAAAGGAAGCGCCAAAAGGGTTCGCACTCGGCTCGAAACAGCCTGTAATTAATGCCGTTTGGGCAATGTCGGCTTAGGCGATCGGCGGATTTGTCGAGACCGATAACACAGGCATCCGGGTGCCTTTGGGCTAGCAGACTGCTGCTGAGACCGGTTCCACAAAAGGAGTCGAGTACGATGTTTGAGCAATCTCGACTGTTAAGCCATTCGAGAGCAGCTTCACCGGCTTGCCGCGTATGCTCTGGAATGGGCTTCTGCCATGGGTACTGGATATGTTTGGCAACCACGGCAAGTAAATCGCTATGGGGTTGGGTTTGCTCCGACTGAACCGGGCTATTGTCAGCTATTGTTTGCGGTCGCTTCATCACCTTGGCATGATAACGCGCATTGTCAGTGAGTAGCATTAATGCGATCAGATCTTAGGCCTTACTGGGTCAAAAAAAGTTGGCTTGTGTTTCGCGATGCTTGGACCGATTATTTTTTGCGCCCGCGCTGCGAATACCTTGGTCCTCATTCCAACATCATGCATCCGTGGCACGTGGTTATTTCTGGCTGCAATATTCGTATTGGTCATTCGTTTACCGCTTTTGGCGAATCCCATGCTCGGGTCGAAATCGGTGTTTGGGGTCGAGCTGCAGGAGAGGGCAAGGTGACCATGGGCAATGCCTGTCTGATGAGCCCCGGCTCGCGTATTAGCGCAAGCGATGAAATCACAATAGGAGACGGGGTAATGTTGGCAAACGGCGCCTATATTACCGACTCAGACTGGCATGGGTTATACGATCGAATCGATCGCAATACCGAGCCTCAGCCGGTTCGGCTTGAAGACAACGTGTGGATAGGTGATCACGCCAAAGTATTGAAAGGCGTCACCGTTGGCGCTAATAGCGTTGTTGCAGCCGGTGCTGTGGTCACACGCGATGTACCCCCAAATGTTGTGGTAGCCGGTAATCCCGCGAAAATTGTTAAAGAGCTAGATCCTACGATACCTCGACGCACCCGATCGGACATGTATCAAAATCCTGCGGAGACGGCGACTTTCTTCGATGCGGTTGATCGGCAGGTACTTGCTAGTAATACCCTTATATTTTGGCTGTGGACATTGATTTACCCGCGCGCGCGAAAGAACGTCTAGCTTGTCCTTACAAAAGCCGCAGCGGTGGTTCTTGCATAGCCGCCAGCTGCTCGCGTAACTCTAAGACATGATCACCCCAGAAGCGCTCTTGGCCAAACCAAGGGAAAGCCTTGGGAAATGCGGGGTCGTCCCAGCGCCGTCCCAGCCAGGCGGCATAGTGCATTATGCGCATAGTGCGTAATGCTTCAATCCAGCGAAGTTGGGCTGGATCAAAGTCATTAAACTCTTCATAACCTGCTATTAACTCGCCCAGCTGCAGCTCTCGCTGTTGACGGTCGCCGCTAAGGAACATCCATAGGTCTTGAATAATAGGTGCTGAGTAGCAGTCATCAAGATCAACAAAATGAGGAGTGTCATCGCGCCAAAGGATGTTGCCGGTGTGGCAGTCGCCGTGAATGATCTGATTCATTGAGTCATCGTGGGTGCTTAGAAGGCCTCTTATGGCCTGCTCACAATCTTGGGCGAGGGAGCTATAGGCGGGGACTAAGTCACGAGGAACAAAGTGCTCTAAAACGAACTCTCTGCTTTGTGTGACTGTTCGATCAATCGATAAAGTGGGTCGGTGAGGCAGCGTGAGTGTGGCGCCCACTCGGTGAATGCGGGCAAGGGTTCGACCGAGAGACAGTAAGTGGTCGAGGTTGTCGAGCTCTGGCGGGTGGCCACCGCGCCTTGGAAAGACACTGAATCGATGTCCCATAGCATGATGAAGCGTTGCACCATTAACGACCAGCGGGGCCACGACCGAGAGTCCGTGGGATTGCAGCTCTAATGCAAACTCGTGTTCCTCTAGGATCTGGGTGTCAGTCCATCGACCCTCGCGATAAAACTTCGCAATAACGGGGGTTTCGTCTTCGATGCCCACTTGATAAACGCGATTCTCGTAACTATTGAGCACCAGTAACCTCAGGTCACAGCGGTAACCAATCTGCTCAATGCAATCGATCACAGTGTCTGGCGTAAGCCCTGCGTAGGGTTGAGACATGCAATGCTCCTAGTTCGTGCGCAGAGCTTACACTATCCGACAGATAACCCTCTTAAAGCTTTCATCGTCATAACAAAAGTGCGCTGAATTTCCGTTAGTGGGACGGGATCATGACAGAGTCAGGACTGTGTAAGACACCAGGCATGAACTTCAGTAGCCCCCGCCGCCCAACAACTTTCGGCGGCTGAAAAGAGGGTGGCGCCGGTTGTCATGACGTCGTCAACAAGTAAGACACGACAATTGTCCAAGCGGTGGCGAGCCACAAATCGATGGGGTGAGTAACGCAGTCGCTCGGTGCGATTGAGCGTGTGTTGAGGGCGTGGTACTCGGCGAGCTGATAGGGCATTGATCAGTTTGATCCGCTCTGCTGGGTGCCGGTTTAATTCAAGAACCAACTCCGAGGCAAGAAGCGCACTCTGGTTGTATCCGCGGCGAACTCGTTGGCGCCAATGCATGGGTATGGGTATGACGTAATCGACTATAGGAATCGGGTGACCCATGGTCAAAGCCAGTTGCACCAGAAACGGCGTGAGCTCTGGTCGCTGTTCAAATTTCCATTGGTGAATAAGTTCACGCATGACCCCGCGGTGCTGAAATGCTGCGCAAGCTGAATTGAGTTGTTCACCGGGAGCGGCAATGGCGTAATGATTTTGCGCAGGGGGCGCGACTTGGCTCATCGGGGAGAGATTCAAAGAGCGAGCCTTGGGGCACTCTGAGGTATTGGGTGCAATCTTCTGCTCGCAACGAGGACAGAGCCAGCGTGGAGCGCCGCAGCGCTGGTCACAAACAAGGCAATAGGCCGGCAACAGCGCCTCTATGCCGGTCATAAGCGCCTGCGACGCGGCCCGTAATTGCCGCACCACAGCGGCTGGAGTGGGTTTGGTCCACATGAGGCTCTCCGCTGCAGCAAAATAGACAGGCTTTATATTCTAGGGTTTAGTGCAGTATTGGCCACATCACAGTGCTTGTTTTCCTTCAGAGTTTGCTACCCTTAGCGGCCGTTATTCTTCTTTTGGAGCCGTCGTGGCTGAATCTGACCAACAACCTCATGATCCCAATGAGCGACGTCTTTTCCCCGAGGATCAAGCCAAGGTGGATGCTTTCTTAAAGCGCGGCGTGAACTCAGTCGAGCGCAAGCCGTTTCGTCCGGTGTTTTTGGTCATTCTTCTCATCGTCGTAGTAACAGGATTTAGCTTATTGAGTCAGGCCATCTCTCGCTGGGCGGGGGTCTATTAATAAGCGCGCTGCTCATTCGCAGCAGTCAGCGACCGAGTTTGTCCAGCAAGCTGTAAAACAACATGCCCGCCACTAACCCCGGCCAGCGCAATAGCGTTCCCCCTGGGAAGCGGTGAGTGGGCACAGATGCCATGAGGTCAAACTTTTCGCTTTGTCCGTTAATTGCTAAGGCAAGCAGCTCTCCTGCCAGTGTGGCCGTTGGAACGCCGTGTCCCGAAAAGCCCTGCGCATAGAAAATCGAGTTACTCAGGCGCCCAAAGTCGGGCATTCGATTCATAGTGATGCCGAGTGTGCCACCCCAGCCATAATCGATGGTGCAGTGTTTTAGCTCGGGATACAGTTTTAACATGTACGGGCGGACGAAAGATTTGATGTCGCAAGGAAAGCGCGATGTATAGTTCTCACCACCGCCAAAAATCATGCGGCCGTCCTCAGAAAGTTTCCAATAGTTTATGACAAATAGTGAATCGGACATGCTCAATTGATCGCGATTGATGCGTGTCTTTAGCTCTTCCGAGAGTGGCTCGGTGGCGATCATGAAGTTGTTAATAGGCATCATATTGCCTGCTATACGCGGCTCTAAGTTCCCCAGATACCCATTGCAGGCCAGCACTAACACGCGTGCGCGCACCTGACCTTCGGGCGTTTTAATCACCGTTTTCCCACCTTCTTGGTAGGTTAACGCCGGCGTGTTCTCGTACAGCTCTGCGCCAAGCTGCATGGCTGCGTGTTTTAACCCGAGCGCATACTTGAGCGGGTGCAAGTGCCGCGCACCACTATCAAGCATGCCCCCGTAGCTTCCCTGCGCAGAGGTTAATTCAGCGACTTGATCGCTACAGAGATAGCTTGCGCCATTGTAGTTGTAGGTATTTTTTAAGTGCGCAACCTCGCTTTCTAGATCGTCGGCGTGGCTGTATTTTGAGGCTAAATGTAGGTTGCCCTCGCCAAACTCGCATTGAATGTCGAACTCATTAACAAGGCTCTCGACTTTTCGTACTGCATCGAGTCCAAGCTGCCACAATCCTTTAGCGGCATCTAAACCGACCCACTTCTCTAAAGCCGCCTGATCTGCGCGCTGGCCTGTACCAACGTGCCCGCCGTTACGCCCCGATGCTCCCCAGCCAATGCGGTTTGCTTCTAGGAGTACTACTTTAAATCCGAGCTTGCGAAGATGAATGGCGGTCGATAATCCCGTATAGCCGCCACCAATAATGCACACATCTGTTTCAGCATCACCGCAGAGGCTAGGCAAACTTTGCGGTTCCTTGCAGGAGGCGTGGTACCAGGAGTTGGGGTAGGGTTGACCTGATTTCATGTACAGCTACTCATGCGTGCAGGGAATTTATGCGATCAATAAGTCGCCAGCATCTGCGCTTACGTTTATACGCTTACGTTTAAAAGCATCACTATACCCAAACATGCAGTCTTAGACGCTACCCAAAGGTGGAGGGTCTAAGGCTTGCTGAAAACGTGACCCCGGCACATACTAAACTAACTTTAGCCACTAGCAGGTTTGTATGTCCACTGAGCAGCCGGACGGTTCGACGACTACCACCACCCTCTACAAGCCGGAGAGTCCGTTCTCTACCGATATGATTCCAAGTAGCGACAACGAAACAATCAGTCGCTGGTTAACTGACAATGCTATCTCAGAGGTTGAGTGTATTGTTCCTGATATGACAGGCAATGCGCGCGGTAAATTTATTCCAGCTCACCAGTTTTTAGCGGAGCGCGATCAGAAACTCCCCGAAAGCATCATGATCCAAACCGTCACCGGCGAGTACACCGACGAGCACTGGGATTTTGTGGAGCCGACTGACACCGACATGGTGCTTCGACCCGACGCAAAGACACTTCGCAAGGTGCCGTGGGCACGTGAGCCTACCGCGCAAATCATTGCCGATTGCTACAAACCCAATGGCGAACCGCATCCGTTGTCGACCCGAAACGTGCTCAAGTTCATCCTCCAGCTCTATGACGAGGCCGGTTTGAAGCCAGTGGTGGCCCCCGAAGTCGAATTTTACTTAGTCCATAAAAATACCGACCCAGACTACGAGTTGATGCCTCCTAAGGGTCGCTCGGGTCGTCGCGAGGTCGCTCGGCTGTCGTTCAGTATTGATGCGGTGGCTGAGTTCGAAGATTTCGTTGAGGACATGTATGACTATGCTGACGCCCAATCCCTCAATGTTGATACGTTGATTCATGAGAATGGTGCGGCTCAGCTTGAAATTAATTTTAATCATGGCGATCCGTTAGACCTTGCCGATCAAGTTTTTGTGTTTAAGCGCACAGTTCGAGAGACGGCACAGAAATACGGCATGTATGCGACGTTCATGGCAAAGCCTATGCAGAATGAGCCCGGGAGTGCTTTACACTTGCACCAGTCCATTCTCGACAAAAAAACAGGCAAAAATATTTTTTGTGGGGACGATGGCAATCCAACCGAAGCCATGATGCATTACATTGCAGGCCTTCAGCGTTATACGCCAGAGCTGATTAGCTTTTACGCGCCAAACGTCAACTCGTACCGTCGTCTTGCTCCAGATATTTCAGCGCCCATTAACTTAAGTTGGGGTTTTGATAATCGGACAACGGCGTTTAGAGTCCCAAGCAGTACACCTGAGAATCTCCGGATTGAGAATCGATTTCCTGGTGCCGATGCCAACCCCTATCTAGCGATTAGTGCAACCCTCGCCAGCGGTCTACTAGGAATGCGGCAAAAGTTAACGCCCACTGCACCGCATCAAGGCACCGCTAACGATGAGGATATTACCGTCGCTAGAACCCTTGAAGAGGGCGTGCGCAGACTTAACGATACCCCAGAATTGCAACAGATGATCGGCGAGCTTTTCATGCGTGCGTATGCTGCAGTCAAGCTCGATGAGTTTGAAGAATTT
>CAJQLP010000057.1 GCA_905479205.1 uncultured Luminiphilus sp. | reverse complement strand
ATTCCCGTAGCACAAAAGCCACGAATCCTACCGCTTAAAAAGGATTGGCGCGAGCCGCAATAGCTGTATAAAATAACAGCTGTATATAAACACACTAATGAGCGTCGCTATGATTAAGTTGACCCAACGACAGCAGCAGGTACTCGATATTATTCGTAGCCACTTAGATGATACCGGCTACCCCCCCACTCGAGCAGATATCGCGCGCGAGTTAAATTTCCGTAGTGCTAATGCCGCCGAGGAGCACTTAAAGGCTTTGGCACGCAAGGGCGCAATCGAAATCATCCCCGGCGCCTCACGAGGCATTCGGTTAACAGAGGAGCGTGGCTTGCCCGTGGTCGGACGCGTCGCAGCTGGCTCGCCTGTATTGGCGCAGGAGCACATAGAGGAATACGTTAATCTCGCCGCTAACTTCTTCTCCCCTGCAGCCGATTATTTATTGCAAGTGACAGGCGACAGCATGATCAACGTGGGTATTTTCGATGGCGATCTGCTGGCTGTTCATAGCTGCGTTGAGGCAAAAGAAAACCAAATTGTCGTGGCTCGTATCGACGACGAGGTGACCGTTAAACGACTGCACCGACCCGACGCGTTTCACGTAGAGTTGATTGCCGAGAACCCTGAGTATGCGCCAATAGTGGTAAATCTTGCCGAACAAGAATTTGCTATTGAGGGGATCAGTGTCGGGGTCATTCGCCGATAATCGTTGGCAGCTGCCTCGAAAACTTTGCTGCCGAAAGCGAGATGGGTAGCGATTAGCCGCCGCCGCGACATTTGCGATTCGAGCCGAAGAAACTTGGCGCAAATGGCGTCAGTGCACGGTTCGTCCAGCGGTCTTGCTCTCTTCTGCGGACTCAACTTCCATATTCGTCATTTCCGCAAGTTTGGCTGCGGCCTGAATGCCCGCCTGAATCATCGCTTTAGCGACTTCCAGGTTGTTATCCATTAAATAGGCGCTGGTCTCCTCGGAGAACTGAATACTCACTAAGGCTTCGCCTTCTCCGGCATCTGCACGCTGGAGTACGATCTCACCATCACCCAGATCTACAATTTCCAACAAAGCTGTGGACATGCGTTCTCCTCGCATCCTCATGTGGGTGTCCTATTACTCTAACAGCCCCGAGCGGGAAAACAACCCGCCAGTACTTCTTAGTTTTCGTCGAGGGAGTCCGCCATTCGAGCAAATAACGCACTAAATGACGCTGCCCACTCCTCATAATCCTCTATTTGGGGGTAGTTCGCGCTGATTGCAAGTAGCCCTGGCCGAGTTTTTGGCGGCAATCCCCTGGGAAGTGTCGCTTGCAGCCGCCCTATCCATCCCTCGCGCTCCAATAAGCGATATTCATCAAGCTCACCCGGCTCTGCTATCCCTGGTCCCAGCGGAGGTAATTCTTGGCTGTGGTGTGGTGCGTGATCAGGCAACTTATTTTGTCTGATAGTCGCAAGTAAAAACCATCCGTAGGCATCAAGTAGATGCAGCCTCACCGCCGGAGCAAATGCAGCCTGCATGGCTTGCCGTGAAGCGCCTGCTTGCCCAAGCTCGCGGGACCATCCGGCCAGCACTAATCGCGCCATATAAAGCGAATGATTAGCCAAACCGCGGGCACTACTCACGACGTCGGATCCGTGGTGCGCGAACTCAGCAGCCGGTTAGCGCAAACGCTCGCTTGCTTCATTAAACCTTTTTCACGGGCTTTTTCTTGGCCGGTGCTTTTTTCTTGTTTGCTTTGCTTTTAGCGGCCGGCTTCTTTTTAGGCGCGGGCTTAGCGCTGCCCTGCTCAAGCCAGGCTCCATTATCAAAAAAGGCCTTCCAACCCGTCGCCTTGCCATCCAGCTCAGTCATAACATACTGTTCTTTGGTCTTTCGACTGTAGCGAATCTGGCTCCGATTTCCGCTATCGTCTGTGACCGGTGCATCAAAAATAAAGTGATACTTAGGGTCAATCTCGGCCTGATGCGGCAGCAATTCATCGACGAAAGGGGGACGAGTTTCTCGATTTTTCGGGAACTGGCTGGCGGCTAAGAAGAGACCGGAAGCCCCATCTCTCAACACATAGTGGTCATCCACTTTGACGCATTGAATTTCAGGCATTGGTACCGGGTCCATCTTGGGAGGAGCCGCTTCGCCATTGCGCAGCAGTTTGCGAGTATTTTTACATTCTGTGTTGGAGCAGCCAAAGTACTTACCAAAGCGCCCCGTTTTGAGCTGCATATCGGTGCCACACTTATCGCACTCGATAATTGGGCCTTCGTAGCCTTTAATTCGAAAACGCCCCTCCTCGACTTCATAGCCGTCGCAATCAGGGTTGTTACCACAGACATGCAGTTTATGGCCTTCATCGATCAGGTAACTATCCATCGCAGCGTTACATTTTTTACAGCGATGTTTTTGAAGCAGTAGGCGTGACTCGGCTTCCTCATCCGCGTCTGCGCTAATAACCTCGTCACCGGGGATCAGGTTGACCGTACTCTTGCAACGCTCCTTCGGCGGCAGGCCATAACCTGAACAGCCCAAGAAAACACCGGTGCTCGCCGTGCGGATCTGCATAGGCCGCTCACACAGCTTGCAAGGTATTCCCGTAGGTGTCGGTTCGTTCGCTTGCATCCCATTGGGCTCGGGTAGCTCAGCGGCCTCGATACGCTCTCGAAACTCGGCATAAAAACTATTGAGCAATTCTTTCCAATCGAGAGTGCCTTCAGCGACCTGATCGAGGCGCTCCTCCATTGATGCAGTAAACCCATAATCCAGTAAATCGCTAAAAGCGTCCTGCAAACGCTGCGTCACGATATCACCCATTTTTTCTGCGTAAAAACGACGATTCTCTAGCCGGACATAACCTCGCTCTTGGATCGTGGAAATAATCGCAGCGTAAGTAGAGGGGCGACCTATACCGCGCTTCTCCAACTCTTTGACTAAACTTGCTTCTCCAAACCGCGCAGGTGGTTTAGTGAAGTGTTGTCTGGGGTCAATTTTCTCACTGACAAGCCGATCTCCCTCGGAAAACGGCGGTAACACCGCATCATCGCCTTTTCGCGCAACAGGGCTGAGCACGCGCGTGTAGCCATCAAACTCCACAATGCGACCCCGGGCCGTCATTTCATAGTCTGCTGCGTCCACAGTTACCGTGGTCGACAGGTAGCGCGCTGGCGTCATCTGACAGGCTACAAACTGCCGCCAAATTAGCTCATAGAGGCGTTCCGCGTCTCGCTCCATACCCGTGAGCTGCGACTGGCTGACACGGACATCTGAAGGTCTAATCGCCTCGTGCGCTTCTTGCGCGCCATCTTTGGACGAATAAATATTAGGTGTATCGGGGAGATAAGCTGCGGGAAACTGCTTACCTATATAATCACGACATGCGGCGATAGCGTCGGTACTCAAGTTTGTCGAGTCTGTTCGCATGTAAGTAATATAGCCCGCCTCGTATAAGCGCTGAGCCATGGTCATGGTCTTTTTAACACTGAAGCCCAAGCGAGTACTGGCGGCCTGCTGTAGCGTCGAAGTAATAAACGGTGCCGACGGTTTAGAGGACGTTTTACGTGACTCGAGATTCGCAACGTCAAAAGTGGCAGAGTTGAGCGCTTCAACTGCGGCATGAGCTTCAGCTTTACTTTTAGGCGCAAATTTATTGCCTTGGTAGCGCTTAACTTCGAACCAAACCGGATCATGCCCTTCTGGGCGCAGGGCTGCATGCACCTCCCAATACTCTTCGGGTACGAACGCTCGAATCTCCCGCTCTCGCTCAACAATCAAGCGAACAGCCACTGATTGAACACGTCCAGCCGATAAGCCTCGAGCAATCTTCGACCACAAAAGAGGCGAAACCTCAAAGCCCACGACTCTATCTAAAAAACGACGAGCTTGCTGAGCATTAACGCGGTTGGTGTCGAGATAGGCGGGCTTCTCGAACGCAGCTTGAATGGCTTTCTTGGTTATTTCGTTAAACACAACACGTTGGTAACGGCTCTCATCGCCACCAATGGCCTCTTTCAAGTGCCAAGCAATGGCCTCTCCCTCTCTGTCTAAATCGGTTGCGAGGTAGATGGCGTCGGATGTTTGCGCAAGCTTGCGCAATTCACTGACGACCTTTTCTTTGCCCGGCAGAATCTCGTAGCGCGCGGACCAGTTATGGTCGGGATCAATACCCATGCGCCGGATTAGCTGCTCTCGCTTTTTGCGTGCTTGATATTTTTGCTTCTCGTCGGGCGCCATCTTACGCGTAATCGCCGCCTGAGCTGCACGCTGCTTGGGATCGGAACTAGCGCCTCCCCCAGACATTGGAAGATCACGAATATGCCCAACGCTAGACTTTACGATAAAGTCATTTCCGAGGTATTTATTAATCGTTTTTGCCTTTGCCGGCGACTCAACGATGACAAGAGATTTACCCATACTGGCGCTGCCAATCCTATTTATGTGTCGAATTTTTACCGAAATACGCCTCGAAGCCGAGACCCGCAGGTTGGCATGTATACGGGTTTGGTCACGGTTGGGTCAAGCGATTCGGTGCAATTGATTACGACAATCTTGATGCGTTGAGCCCTTTGGGGTGCCATAGATCCAATAATAAAAGCACTTTTGCGAGCGCTTCTTCCCCACCAAGCTCACTCCAATAAACGGCTATTTCACTCTCATCAACCACGACAATTTCTGCACTTTCCGGTAATTCTTGCAACTCTGGGGGTGTCGATTTGCCGCTCTTTGACTCCCAGCCGCTCCGTGACCGAACAAATAAATCGTGCTCCACCAGGCTCACTTGGCGTGTCATTAACCGTATGCCGTAGCCTACGAGAGGATCATCGGTAGCTCGCTGTAAGCGCGGAGGTATGCCCTTGAGCGGGTTTAAGCTGACGTGCACACCCGCCTTGCGAGCCCGCTCTCTAAAATCCGCGAGTCTGCGCTGTCGCTTGCTCGGCAGGACCGCGATAAGCGGGCCCAATACAGCTGCGATCGCAAAAAATATAATGATATAAGCCAAATTGAATTCCGATGAGGTAAGCTTGGTTTAAAAGCGAGCCCTAAGCTTGCGATAGAAACAGACAGAGGGAAAGCGCGAATGGCCTATAAAAAAATATTAGTCGCTGTCGACCTGGGTGAAACGTCCGCGGGCGTAATAGACAAAGCCCATAAACTCGCACTTGGCCAAGGTGCTCAGATCCATGTCCTACATGCTGTCGAGCCTCTTAGCATCACTTACGGCGGTGACATCCCAATGGACTTTTCGTCAATACAAGACGAAATTTATGAACAAGCTCGAGATCAGCTGAGCCGATTATGCGCGGCCAAAGCCATTCCTGAAAGTCAGCGCCACCTCGTCGTCGGTCGACCAGAAAATGAAATAGCCGCGACTGCGTCCGACCTAAACGCCGATCTCATTGTTGTGGGCAGCCATGCGCGGTTTGGCTTAGCGCTGCTTCTAGGGTCGACTGCGGATGGCGTCCTGCATCACGCCAAATGCGATGTGCTCGCAGTGCGCGTTGCAGAACCTGATTAAAACGCCTGATTAAAAAGCCTGACTAAAAGCCAGATTAAAAAACCAGAGTGCAAAGCCAACGAATGAGACCCGACTTACGACGCTAACAGCCAACTGCGTAACTGGGTTTGGTCAAATGGCCACCCCAGCTCGCGACCAAGTGTGTCCGCTACCACGGGTATACGGACACCGTAACGCTCTATTAAGTCGATATCTTCAGCAATATCAATGGGACGAAAGGCCGTTTCTGTCGCATCTAGAATCGCTTCGGCCTGCTCACACAAGTGACACCCAGGTGTCGTATACAGAACGAACTCGGCGTGTTGATTAGTCATAATTTAGGAATCCCCAATGCATGTAGCGCCCTCTATGGAACAACGCGCAAAAACTCTCACTATCTATGGGCGCAAACCAGTCCTAGAAGCACTCAGCGACCCTGCGCTTGACGCGACAACGCTCCATGTAGCCGATAGCAACAAGCCCGGAGGCATCATCGGCAGTATCTATAAGCTAGCCGAGACTCGTGGCGTTCGTATCCGCCAGCACGATAGGGATAGTTTGTCACGTATTTCAAAAAATAAAAAACAAGACCAAGGAGTCGCGCTGGACATAAGCTGTCCGCATTTCGATCCGATTGAAAATTTGGTCGCTCACGCTCACGACCGCGATTTTCGTGTCTTAGCACTCGATGGCATTACCAACCCACAAAACGTCGGCATGATTATACGATCGGCGGCGGCAGGTGGCGTTGATGCCATTATCTATCCTCGCAAGGGTGTCGCTGCTTTGGGACCACTCGTTATTAAAGCCTCTGTAGGCACCGTATTTCGGGCACCACTGAGTTTCTGTGAGTCTCTGAATGATGGCTTAGAACAACTCAAAGACGCCGGATTCTGCATTGCGAGTTTAGAAGGTGGCGCCAGAGAATCATTGTTTGACTACCGCCCGACCTGCGCCACCGTCTTTGTTTTGGGAGGTGAGAGCGATGGCGTTAGCCAATCAACGTCAACGCTCGCTGAAAAACGCCTGTACATCCCCATGCAGCGGGGAGTCGAGTCCCTCAATGTGGCCGTCGCAGCCTCACTGATCGCCTATGCGCCCAATCTACGATGAAGCTGTTGAAATCGACAGACGCCCACACGACTTATTCATTTAGATAAGAACGCCATCCCCTCTTCCAAGCCCTGCAGGCTGAGAGGGTACATTTTCCCTTCCATGAGCTGATTGGTAATGCCGATCGACTGGGTATATTCCCACTCATCCTTAGGTGTTGGATTAATCCATATACACTTTTCATAAGTACTTCTGAGGCGACGTATCCACGCCTCACCCGCCTCTTCATTCCAGTGCTCGACAGAACCACCGGGCTGGACGATCTCGTAGGGCGACATTGAGGCATCACCGACAATGACGACTTTATAGTCGTGACTGTACTTGTGCATAAGATCGAGGGTCGCGGTGCGTTCGTTATGCCGTCGAATATTGTTTTTCCAGACGCTCTCATAAAGAAAGTTATGGAAATAAAAATACTCTAAGTGCTTGAACTCAGTGCGCGCGGCCGAAAACAGCTCCTCGCAAACCTTGACGTGCGGGTCCATCGAGCCGCCCACATCGAGGAACAAAAGCACTTTCACAGCGTTATGTCGCTCCGGCACCATCTTTATATCTAACAACCCAGCATTGCGGGCCGTCGATCGAATAGTGTCATCGAGATCGAGCTCATCAGCAGCGCCGGTTCGTGCGAACTTCCGCAGTCTACGCAGGGCTACCTTTATGTTGCGCGTACCCAGTTCGACCGCGTCATCGTAATTTTTAAAGTCGCGGCGATCCCAAACTTTTGCCGCCCGTTTATTTTTACTCTCGCCGCCGACTCGAATGCCTTCAGGGTTGTAGCCGTCGTTACCAAACGGTGATGTGCCCCCAGTTCCCACCCATTTGTTGCCGCCTTGGTGTCGCTTTTTCTGCTCTTCTAAGCGCTTTTTGAACTCTTCAATAAGCTTTTCTAGGCCTCCCAAGGATTCAATCTTGGCCTTCTCTTCATCAGACAGCTGCTTCATGAATTCTGAACGTAGCCAGTCGTCGGGAATCAGAGTTTCAATAACGTCATCAAGGCCCTCGAGGTCCTTAAAGTGAGTGCCAAATGCTCGGTCGAAACGATCATAATACTTCTCATCTTTAACCATAATTGCGCGCGACAAATGATAGAAATCATCCATATCGGCGAAGGCTAAATGGCGCTTCATCGCTTCGAGTAAATCCAGCAACTCCCTCGTTGACACGGGAATCCCTGCATCTTTCAGACCATGAAAGAAATTCACCAACATCGGGGCAACCTCAGCGAGTTTCTCTGCGGTGCATAAATGCCAAGCGCTCGAGCAAATGGACGTCTTGCTCATTCTTCAGCAGGGCACCGTAAAGCGGTGGAATCGCCTTGGAGGGGTCGCGATTCGCGAGCACCTCATCGGGCACATCATCTGCCATTAGAAGCTTCAACCAGTCGATAAGCTCTGATGTGGACGGCTTCTTTTTCAAACCGGGCACTGCGCGCAATTCAAAAAACATTTCAAGCGCCTCAGCCACCAAAGCTTGCGCAATGCTTGGGTGGTGGACATCGATGATCTGGCGCATGGTGTCGCGGTCTGGGAAGTTGATAAAGTGGAAGAAGCAGCGACGTAAAAACGCATCGGGCAGCTCTTTTTCGTTGTTTGAAGTGATAATAATAATAGGCCGATGCTTCGCCTTAATAGTCTCACCCGTCTCGTAGACAAAAAACTCCATCCGATCGAGTTCAACCAGCAAGTCGTTTGGAAACTCAATATCAGCCTTATCGATTTCGTCAATGAGTAAAACCACCTGCTCGTCAGCCGTGAAGGCCTCCCACAGCTTGCCTTTCTTGATGTAATTAGCGATGTCTTGAACCCCGTCATCGCCCAACTGGGAGTCTCGCAAGCGCGACACCGCATCGTACTCATACAAACCCTGCTGCGCTTTTGTCGTCGACTTAATATGCCATTGAATAAGGCGCTTACCCAAACCTGAGGCAACCTCTTCAGCCAACATTGTTTTGCCCGTACCGGGCTCGCCCTTGATCAGCAATGGGCGTTGGAGGTTGACTGCGGCATCTACAGCCATACGGAGATCATCAGTAGCGACATAACGCTCAGTGCCGGTAAATTTCATAAGCTTGGCTCATTTCCTGTATTTATCATTGAAAGGGTTAATTGGTGGTTACGTTATCGAGATTCAATCGGCTCAGCTTGACGCTGCGCGCGTTTGGGCCGCAAAGCTGTCGCCAGTGCTAACAAAACGGCAACGCCGCTCGCGAGCCCAAGAAGCACGACGGCCTGGCGGGCTGCCGCCCAGCCCTCTCCGAATACCCAGTTAAAAACCGCAACTACAAGCGCCGGCGCTAGTGTTTCCGAGCCGGCTGATGGCTGAGCGGGCGTTATCAGCCACGCTAATAGTAGCGCAACCAATACTCTCGCCACCATCGTGGGCAGCGCCTTAAACCAGAATCGATAGGCAAGGCCGGTGGCCAATAAAGCCGCAGCGACATAAACCAGCATGCCCGTGACATAAGACTCAGGGGTCAGCATTCGTAGTCCTCGCCGCAACTTCTACTGCGGGGTGTTCGGGGGGCAATTGAAGAAAAAAACCTTTTTCTTCAATTGCCTTGAGTACCTCGGCTCCCGTGTAACGCGCCAACTGTCGCTCCGCTGTTAGTTTTAGCGAAAGCACAGACTCTGGGGTACCCAGCGCGGCTTTTAATCCCTCGGGGAGCTCATCGAGGTCAGTCCCACGCTCAACATACAGGTAGGATCCTGGCTTGCGCTCGCTCTTATACACCTCAACAAGTTTCATCATCGTCCTCGATCGCTAGTTTCGCTTGCTCTAACAGTGGCTCTATAACCGCAGTTGCACGCCAACCCGACCATGCTCGAGGCCGCTGAATAATTTCTCCACTCGCCTCCCGTGCTATCAATTCTAACTCACGATTGGGCACGGTCATCTCAACATTCACGTTCAACTGCGCGGCTAACCCTTCAGCAACCTCGCCCAATGATTTTGCGATCCGTCGCAGCCGGCTACTCGGTGGCTTGAGAAACGACGCTTCGGCGGCTGCTTGCGCAGATTCGGGAGCATTGTTTATGAGATTAACAAGCGCATCCCCCGCGCGACGAATAAGGCCCTTAGGTAGGCCCTCTACGGCGCCAAGTTCATAGCTATTGGAAGGCATTCGTCGAGCCATCTCGCTAACCACTTTGTCATTGAGTATCCAGCTTCGCGGCTTATCACGGGTTCGAGCTTGCTCTTCACGCCACGCTACCAGTGCTGCAAGCGCCCACTGTTGTTTAGCGCCAAGCTTCCACGCCGACTTAAATTTTGCCAGAGGCCCCCGGCCACCAGTTTCCGCAAAGCGTCCTTCCTCAAGTATCCAATCCACCCGACCTTGAGATTGAGCGCTGTCATTGAGCAACGCATAAAGCTTGATCAAATAAATAACGTCCTGTGCGGCATAGGCTTGCTGGCTGGGCGTGAGTGGTCGCGCAAGCCAGTCAGACTGTGTCTCTTCCTTGTCTAAAACGAGATCCAGCAGCTGTTCCACCAATGCGCGGTAGCTCAATCCGAAGCCCAATCTTAATAAGCCTGCCGCTTTTTGGGTGTCGAATAAGGGCTGAGGAAGCACACCAAGCCAGTATTCAAAAATCTCTAAATCTTCACTTGCGCTATGAAGAACCTTAACAATGTCCGGGTTGGCCAATAACTGCTTTAAAGGTGAGGTATCGTTAATCGTAAGAGGGTCAATGAGCCAGCAGATGCTGGGGGTCGCTATTTGCACTAGTGCAACCTGAGGGAAAAAAGTATCGCGCCGGCGAAACTCAGTGTCTACCGCAACTGCCGGCTCGCGACTTGCTTCGTCAATTGCCACCCTTAGCGCTTCATCGGATGCTACCCACTGCCATTGCTGGTCAGTCATTTGACACCGCCGTTCGTCCCGTCAGCGCATGTGCCAGTGTCGTTGCATCTATGTACTCTAGCTCGCCGCCCAAAGGAACCCCGTGGGCAATTCGCGTCACGTGGACGCCGGCTGCTCGAGCTCGCTGCCCTATATAGTAGGCGGTGGCCTCGCCCTCTACCGTTGGATTCGTCGCAAGGATAATCTCGCGAATAGGTTCTTCGCCAAAGCGAGCCTCCAGCCGATCAAGCCCAATATCCTCAGGGCCTATCCCATCAATCGGCGACAAATGTCCCATGAGCACGTGATAGACGCCCTTGAAGCCGCCGGATTGCTCTAATGCCATAACATCACCTGGGTTCTCCACGACACAAAGCAGTCCGTGGTCTCTGCGTGTATCGGCACAAAGTTCGCAGGTTTCCAGCTCAGTGAAATTCCGGCAACGGTTGCAGCGGCCAACTTTGTCCAAAGCGACTTGCAATGCCTCGGCTAAGTTCGCACCACCCTGACGGTCGCGCTCAAGCAGGTGCAGCGTCATACGCTGAGCAGACTTAGGCCCAACGCTGGGCAAGCAACGCAGCGCTTCAATAAGCGCCTCAATGGCAGGGCTTAACTTCAATTAAATCAATCCTTTAAAAGGGCATCTTAAAGCCTTCAGGAAGGTTTAACCCCGCCGTCACGCTCGCCATTTTTTCCTGCGCGGCCGCCTGTGCACGCCGCACTGCATCATTGACACCCGCCGCTAACAGGTCTTCAAGCACTTCTTTTTCTTCAGACATAACCGAGGGATCGATATCGATTCTTAGTACTTCCATCGCCCCAGACATACGGACTTTAACCAAGCCCGCAGCTGCCTCACCCGTGACTTCGAGCGTCTTTACCGCCTCTTGGGCTTGAGCTAGACCCTCTTGCATTTGCTGAGCCTGCTTCATGATGTTGCCTAGCTTCATTCTCTCACCTCTTGTCGCAAAAGCTCGCCTCAGTGCAGGGGGCGGATACTTCCTTCAATAATTTCGCCATCAAACTCACTCAATACTCCGGCCAGCACGGGATCATCCGCAATGGCTCTCTCGGCCTCTTCTTGGCGTGCCTGTGCTAATAACTGAACTCGTCGCGCAGGCGTTCCCTCACCCACATCACCGACATCGATCACGACCTCCACCGTCTCGTCGAGGATTTGAGCGAAAGCGGCTTCAAGTGCACGGGCCTGCTTAGAGTTATAAAGCGTGGCGTTTTTGGTATCTAGCGTGAAACACATTCTACGCCCTATGACACTCACGAGCTCACAATGCAGTGCAATGTTATGGGTAATACCCACAAGCCCTAAACGCTCAAAATACTCTGGCCAGCTATGGGTCGACGGTAAATCGTCGGCACCATTATCGACAACCCCAGAACCCCCCTCTGAAGGCCTCGCGGCACTGGCATTTTTGTTCCCCTGTGGAGTTGTCGGCGCCACCGGTGCGACCGGTGGTCTAGGCTTTTTTCCCGAATCCGAGCCCCCACTCGCTACTGACGGACCACTTACGCCAGGAGGCATCACAACACTGGCCGGGCGGAACGCAATCATCCTTAACAAGGTCATCTCTAGGCCAATACGAGGGTCTTGGGAAACGGCGAGATCACGGCGACCATTCACCGCAAATTGATACCACAACTGGCTGTCATCCAGGCTACAGCTCGCAGCCAGCTCCGTTATACGTTGCAGTTCCGGCCAAGTGGGGTCAGCCGCGCCTGGCACCATCTGCGCGACCGTCATTTGATGAAATACCGCAATTAAGTCGTCGAGCGTGGCGGCATAATCGGGAGCATGCTGAGCAATCTCTCTCACACCCTCTAACACGCCACCAGGGTCACCCTCGATAATTGCGGCTACCAATGTCAAGATACGCCCGCGATCGACCGTACCCAACATGTCTCTGACGTCAGCCTCACGCAACGCTCCAGAACCAAAGGCAATCGCCTGGTCAGTGAGACTCAAGGCGTCGCGCATCGAGCCGCTAGCCGCTCGTGCAAGCAACCCAAGCGCCGGCTCGTCGAAGCTAAAGCTTTCCCGCTCTAAAATATGGCTCAAATGCTCAACAATCTGCTCAGGCACCATATTTTTCAAATTAAACTGCAAACAGCGTGATAACACGGTCGCCGGTAGCTTTTGCGGATCGGTTGTCGCAAGCAAAAACTTCGCGTGCGGTGGCGGCTCTTCGAGCGTTTTCAGCAACGCATTGAAGCTGTGATTAGACAGCATATGCACTTCGTCAATGAGGTAAATCTTGAAGCGCGAGCGCGTAGGCGCGTATTGCACGTTCTCCAGCAATTCGCGGGTATCTTCAACTTTTGTGCGCGATGCAGCGTCGACTTCCAATAAATCTACAGAGCGCCCTTCAGCGATTTCGCAGCACGATGCGCACTGACCGCATGGCTCAGAACTCACGCCGGCATCGCAGTTTAGACACTTGGCAAGAATTCGCGCGACTGTCGTCTTACCCACACCGCGGGTGCCGGTAAACAAATAAGCATGGTGCAGGCGGTCGTGATCGAGAGCATTAATCAACGCGCGCAACACATGCTGCTGGCCGACCATCTCGCGGAAGGTGCCGGGACGCCATTTTCGGGCGAGAACCTGATAGCTCATCGTTTTGCTGTCCTGCCTCTGGCTCCCTTAAGAGAGAAAATAGGGAGGCGACCCGAGCAGCCACACCCCGGCACCCGAGTCAGTAACTACCGTTGCTCCCTTCCGGGCCTGGCGGGGTTCGCTACCTATCGCTGCGAGGGGACCACTCGAGTCACCACAATGACTCGTGTAACACACGAGGACGCGTAGTGTCGCGAAAACCTACCCGTGGCGCAACCTAGAAGCGGCGAAGTTTAGCGAATAACGACCGAAAAACCGCGACAATCTATGTAAATACTATTTACATTCCCAAACATCTGATAGCATTACACATGTAAATAGCATTTACTTTGGAGCCCAGTTCATGCCCTACCCATTGATCACTCGAGGATCGCTGATCGCGTCCGCAGGCGCAGTCGCTCTCTCGTCAGCAGCAGCAATCCTTGTGTATCTCAATACACAAGAAACGGCGTCAGAAAAATCGCTGCCGCTGCCCGTCACAGTCGTCGATTATGTGCCCGAGGATTACTACGTACGACGGGCGCGCCTGCTGGGCGTCGTGCGAGCCGCCAGCGACAGCGCACTCGGATTCGAGGTCGCAGGCACTGTTGAAAGTATGCGGGCACGAGCTGGCACGCGAGTTAACAAAGGTGATGTACTCGCCGCACTTAACAGCGATCGTCGCTCAGCCGAGTTAAGAGCGGCACAGGCAGATTTGGCACGTATCCGAATTCAGCTTGAGCTTGCGGGCCTTCAACGTGAACGCTTAGCCGAGCTCGCGAACAAGGGTCTTGCATCGAAGCAAGCCTTCGACGAGGCACGTCTTGGGGAGACAGCGCTTCAGGCAGAAATGGCCGCAACGCAAGCGCGGCTCAACAGCGCGGAACTGGCGATTGAAAAAAGTACTCTCCGGGCCCCTTATGACGGTGTTATTGCCGCGCGGCTGGTTGAGGAAGGCGCGGCGGTAAACCCAGGGATGCCCGTGCTAAGGCTGGTCGCTAATACGGGCTACGAAGCGCATGTGGGCATACCCATGGCGTTTAGCGCTCAATTAACCGAGGGGAATTCCTACGTACTGCGAATCGATGACCAGGTGATAAGCGCGCCTCTGCGAGCGATTCGCGCAGATCTTGATCCAACGACGCTAACCATCGGTGCGACTTTTACTTTGCCCAAGCAGACGGCTGTGCGCGCAGGAACCGGAGTCGTTCTCGAGCTTCAAGAACGCATTAATAGTCGTGGGGGCTGGTTGCCACTCACCGCGCTCATCGAGGGCGAAAAAGGACTGTGGAATATATTGGTCGTTCAGACAAACGCGTCGGGCTTTTATGTCAACCGAGAAACAGTAGAAGTGCTTCATAGCGACAACAACAAGGTTTACGTGCGCGGCACCCTAGCGAATAACGCCCGCGTGGTGGCTACCGGCGTTCATCGACTGAGTCCAGGCGCCACCGTAGAACCCATGAACTATGGTGAACAATAATGTTAGCGCGCATACTTTTTAACCGTAGCCGCTACCTCGCGCTCCTTGTCCTCGCGATTATTGCGATTGGAACATCGTCATTCACTTCGATGGGGCGTCAAGAAGATCCGACCATCACCCCGTTTGTCGCCAAAGTTCAGACCTTTTTCCCGGGAGCAAGCCCCGCGCGCGTAGAGGCACTGGTTACTAAGCCGCTAGAAGATGCCATCCGAGAAGTGCCTGAGATTAAGGAGATTCAATCGACATCTTCCAACGGCGTATCGGTCATTACTTTGGAAGCCGACTACAGGCTACCCCAAGCAGAGATAGATCGTGTTTGGTCGGAATTAAGAGACATTATATCGGCAGAGGCTGCAACGTTTCCACAAGGTGTCCTGCCACCTGTCTTCGATGATGATCTGATAACTGCCTTTGTGAAAATCGTTTCTCTGACCAGCCGCGATGGACATGACATCCCTCCTTCTGTGTTACGTCGCGAAGCAGAGCTATTCGCCGATGCTGCTCGGCGTGTGCCCTTAACTAAACGCGTAATGCTGTACGGGCTACCCGACGAAGAAGTGCTCGTGGAACTCGATGAAACCAAGATGGCTTTATTGGGCATCTCCGTTGATACGGTGACTCAAGCCTTGGCAGCCGCAGATGCCAAGATTCCCGCAGGAAAACTCACGGGCAGTGGTTCAGCGCTGACGGTGGAAATTAGCGGCGAATTTCAAGATCTTGAAACTATAAGAGCCGTGCAGCTAAGAGCTGTGAGCGACGGTCGAGTGTTGCGCCTTGCCGACATTGCATCCATTGAAAAAACCGAACGCATACCGGTGAATCGCTACGCACTGTCACAGGGAAAGCGCTCGGTACTCGTGGGTATTGAAATGACTCAAGGCCAACAAATCGATAATTACAGTGCGAGCTTCGATCAATTTCTTAACAGCTACCGCGACCAGGCGCCCGCGGGCCTGCAAATCGATATTAGCTATGATCAGAGCGGGTACACTGAAGAGCGGTTGGCAGGCGTTATCAAAAATCTGGTCGTCGGCATTGCATTAGTACTTCTTGTACTACTTGTCACTTTAGGATGGCGCGCCGCGCTTGTTGTAGCGGTGATATTACCCCTATGCACACTGCTTTCAATGATCGTACTACTGCAATTTGAAGTCCCGATTCATCAGATGTCAGTCACGGGCTTAGTCGTCGCGCTGGGCCTGTTAGTCGACGGATCTATTGTAATGGCAGATGAAGTACGCAAGCGTCTGCTCGAAGGACTCAAGCCCATTGACGCAATGAGCGGTGCCGTGTCGCGGTTAAGAGTGCCATTAATCTCATCGACACTTACAACCGTTTTAACCTTTTTGCCTATGGCTATTTTAAAGGGGCCCGCCGGTGATTTTCTCGGATCGATAGCATTGTCAGTGATTGTTATGCTGATATCGTCAGCCCTTTTAGCCCTCACTGTCACACCCGTGCTGGCCGCGCGTCTATTACCCGGCGGCTTGACCTCAGAAACTCCGAGTTGGTGGCAAATGGGGACCGCCACACCTGCGTTAACAGCCTTGTTCACCCGAAGCCTTGACTGGTCAATGCGTAATCCTTTGGGCGCCATGATGTTAGCCTTATCACTCCCCGTGTCAGGCTTTTTAGCAAGCAGCACGCTGACTAATCAATTCTTTCCGGGAACCGATAGAGATCAGTTTTATCTGCAAATTACATTGCCCGACAGCGCGGCCATCGACGATACCCGCGCCATCGCAATGCGAATCGACCGCGAACTGCGTGCTGAGCCGCTCATTCGGCGGGTTGACTGGACTATTGGCGAAAGCGCCCCCGCTTTTTACTACAACATGCGCTCGAACAAACAAGGTATCGCTTCATGGATGGAAGCCTTGGTATTAACTCACGATGAGAACCAAACCGATGCGCTTATTCGGCGCTTACAACGCACCTTTGACCGAGGGTATCCCGAGGCTCAAATTATTGTCAGAGGGATTGACCAAGGGCCGCCGGTTGAAGCACCCCTTGAAGTGTTACTGATTGGTCCGAATACCGACGAACTTAAAAGATTAGGCGCACTGTTTCGAAAACGCCTCCAGTCGGTGCCCGATGTCACGCATACACGAACATCCATGCAACCCGCCGCACCGAAAGTAGTCTTTCAATTAGATGAAGACAAATTACGCCGCGCGGGCCTCGAACGTAACCAGGTAGCCAACACCATTGACGCCGCATTGGGTGGCCGACTTGGCGGTGAACTACTCGAGGATACCGAGCGTCTGCCGGTTCGCGCCCGACTCGCACGCAATGATTGGAGCGATGTTAACAAGATTAGCAGTCTGCGGATTCCACTCTCGGGCGAGCGCAATGGAGTCTCTGCCGTCCCCCTGCTCTCTCTGGGTAAATTGCAGCTCATTCCCAATGACAGCCCCATTACTCGAGAAGAAGGAGAGCGAGTGAATCGCGTCCAAGGTTTTCTCACTCGCGGCGTATTGCCGGAGGAGGCGCTGAAAGTCCTACAAGCAGACTTGCGCGATAATCCTATCGCCCTACCCTTGGGCTATCGATACAGTTTTGGCGGTGACTCAGGCGAGCGTGCGGAGGTTGTCCGTGACCTAATCGCACCTATGGGCATCATTGTTTCGGCACTGATCGCCACTATCCTACTAACCTTTAATTCCTGGCGGCTAACCGCCATAGCGCTGCTAGTGTGCACGAGCTCATTCGGATTGAGCTTTCTCGCACTCGCTATTTTTCGCTACCCCCTCGGCATCACAGCCCTGATCGGAGTGATTGGGTCGATCGGCGTATCGATTAACGCTGCGATCATCATTCTAACGGCCCTTCAGCAAGATACGGGTGCGAGTCGAGGAGACACGGTTGCTATTCGTAACGTCGTTCTAGATTCAAGTCGTCACATTGTATCGACTACTATCACCACATTTGGTGGATTTCTCCCGCTCATTTTAGAAGGCAGCCAATTTT
>CAJQLP010000056.1 GCA_905479205.1 uncultured Luminiphilus sp. | reverse complement strand
TGTCTCGGCGATGGCTTAGATCGCGGCTGATGCAGCTGCTGTAGATGAGGCTGCTGTTGAGGGCATCGCTGGTGGCCCGCTGTGAAATCGGAACTCGCCATCCGTAGACTCTACAAGTTCCTTTTCTCGCGCTTTCAAGCTACTCAAACGCCCAGCCACTTCTTCACTGGATCCCGTCTGTTCGGCGAGCTTTAAGTAATCATGAAAATGACGCGCTTCGCTTTTTAGTAGCGACGTATAGAAATCGGCCAGTACGTCATCAAGGTGGGGAATCAATGCGGCAAACCGCTCACAGGAACGCGCTTCAATCAGCGCACCCACCAACAAGGTATCCATGAGCTTGCCTGGTTCCTTCCTTCGTACCTCATCGCGCAAGCCCGCAGCATAGCGCGAGGCAGAAATCGGCTCATAGACCACACCCCGCTGAGCCATAATTTTGAGCACTTGCTCAAAGTGACGCAGCTCTTCTCGAGCCAATCTCGACATTTTATTCAATAAGATGAAATTATCGGTATAGCGGTGCATCAGACTAAGCGCCGTAGCTGCCGCTTTCTTTTCACAGTTGGCATGATCAATGAGCATGGTTCGCTGGTCGGCGATCGCCGCTCTAACCCAGCCGTCAGGTGTACGGCAGGGCAGAAAACTTAGCACCGGTGTCAAATCTACAGTCTTGCTCACAAACACACTCACTCAGCAAATAAATCAGGGGTTGCAAGATACCGCTCAAAGTGTGCTTCGGATAACTCCCAAAACTCTCGGTCGACTTGCTCTCTCAATGCCAAAAGATCATACCCGCGCCAAGCTATATGGACCGAGAAGCCGTATTTCTCTGGATCTTTAATCTGACTCGCGCCGGCTTTTAATAAAGTGAACAAGCGCGCATAGGCGTCATGCTCAGGATTAAAGCGCACTTGCTGTACCTGCAACTGCCATTCCAGCAAGCTGGCGTCAGTGACAACAAATCGATTGCGCATGCACGTGCTCAAAAAATCGGCGAGGCGTTTATCAACAATAAGCTTTTGGGCCTCACTGTAGCCATTCCAATGAATCACTTCATGGCTAAAGCGCTTACAGCCTCGGCAAACACGATCGCCGATACCAGTAGAGCAAACGCCTATACAGGGTGTTCGCACTCGGGGGCGCGTAACGGAGGTGTTTTGCGGGGCTTCGACAGTCGGCATAGCTAAATTTTAGGGTATGCATGCGCTGAATGCACTAAATCACCTTCAATGGATGTTACCGAAGTCGGACGCAAGTTATACTGCGCGCCGCAGAATTCGTTCTAAGAGGCAAAGACACATTAGGAGTAGCCACCTTGCAGGCTCAAAAAACCGCAAGATGGGTCTAACCGTGTCATCCTCCCCCAACTCATAGCTAACACGAAAGGAGTGTTATCGTGCTCGAAGCCTATCGCAAACACGTCGCCGAACGCGCCCAACAGAACATCCCGCCAAAGCCGCTAAATGCTGAGCAGGTCGCAGGCTTGGTTGAGTTATTAAAGGCGCCGCCAGCGGGCGAAGAAGAAACCTTACTTGACCTGATCAGCAACCGCGTACCACCCGGTGTGGACGAGGCTGCCTACGTGAAAGCCGGTTTCTTGTCTGCAATTGCCAAGAACGAGGCACAATGCGCGTTAATCGACGCTGCACATGCGCTCAAGTTACTGGGGAACATGCACGGCGGCTACAACATCGAGACCCTCGTCAGTTTGCTCACCGATGATGCCCTGGGAGCGCTTGCCGCCGAGGAACTCAAGCATACCCTCCTCATGTTTGATGCCTTCCACGATGTAGAAGCACTGGCGCGAAATGGCAATACCAACGCGCAGTCCGTTATGCAAAGCTGGGCCGATGCTGAGTGGTTCACAAGCCAGGATGCTGTCGCGGAATCTATTAAAATGGTGGTCTTTAAAGTCACCGGTGAAACAAATACCGATGACCTCTCCCCTGCACCTGATGCGTGGTCACGCCCGGATATTCCGCTTCATGCCCAAGCAATGTATAAAATGACTCGCGATGGCCTAGAGCCTGACGAGCACGGCGTCGTTGGCCCCATGAAGCAGGTAGCAGATATTCAAGCCAAGGGCCTGCCCGTTGCTTTTGTAGGCGATGTTGTTGGTACAGGTTCGTCACGTAAATCTGCAACAAACTCCGTGCTGTGGTTCTTTGGCGATGATATGCCCGGCGTTCCCAACAAGCGCTCTGGCGGTGTGTGCATTGGCAGCAAGGTAGCGCCTATTTTCTTTAACACCATGGAGGACGCCGGCGCACTGGTATTTGAAGCACCTGTGGACAATCTCAACATGGGCGATGTAATCGAAATTCGCCCCTATGACGGCAAGATCCTCAATGAAGCTGGTGACGTAATATCCGAGTTCGAATTAAGGTCTGATGTTCTGTTAGATGAAGTACGCGCGGGCGGTCGTATCAATCTGATCATCGGTCGCGGACTCACTACTAAAGCGCGTGAATCTCTTGGATTGGGCGAAAGCAACACGTTCCGCACACCAGAAACACCTGCTGATACGGGCAAAGGCTATACCCTAGCCCAGAAAATGGTCGGTCGAGCCTGTGGCGTTGATGGTATCCGACCAGGTACCTACTGTGAGCCACGGATGACAACGGTGGGCTCACAGGACACAACAGGCCCCATGACGCGTGACGAGCTGAAAGATTTGGCCTGCCTCGGATTCTCGGCCGATTTAACTATGCAGTCATTCTGCCACACCGCGGCATACCCAAAGCCCGTTGATATTGACACGCAGCACTCTTTACCCGACTTCATCATGACCCGCGGTGGTGTATCACTCAGGCCAGGTGACGGCATTATTCATAGTTGGCTCAACCGCATGCTGCTGCCCGATACGGTCGGTACTGGCGGCGATTCACACACGCGGTTCCCGATGGGTATTTCTTTCCCTGCAGGTTCTGGATTGGTGGCATTTGCTGCGGCGACAGGTGTTATGCCCCTCGACATGCCTGAATCCGTATTGGTGCGTTTTAAGGGTGAGATGCAGCCTGGGATCACACTGCGCGATCTCGTCCATGCCATCCCCTACGCCGCGATACAAGAAGGACTGCTCACCGTCGAGAAGAAGGGCAAGAAGAACATCTTCTCAGGGCGTATTCTTGAAATTGAAGGTCTAACAGGATTGACGGTTGAGCAGGCGTTTGAACTCTCCGATGCATCGGCAGAGCGCTCGGCTGCAGGCTGCACCATCAAGCTTGACGAAGACACCATTGCTGAATATCTCCGCTCAAATGTTGTGCTACTGCGCTCCATGATTGCCGAAGGCTACGGGGATCCACGTACCCTCGAGCGTCGGGCGCGGAAAATGGAAGAATGGTTAGCTAACCCGAGCGTACTCGCTGCTGATGCCGACGCTGAGTACCGTGCAGTTATTGAGATCGACCTAAACGAACTCAAAGAACCCGTAGTGTGTGCCCCTAACGACCCCGACGATGCAAGATTGCTATCACAAGTTGCTGGCGACAAAGTCGATGAAGTTTTCATTGGTAGCTGCATGACCAATATCGGCCATTTCAGAGCGGCCGGAAAGTTACTCGAACAGCACAAAGGCAATCTAGCCACGCGCATGTGGATTGTGCCACCCACACGGATGGATGAGCATACGCTCATGGAGGAAGGTTATTTCTCCATTTTCGGCAAGGCTGGTGCACGCACAGAAATGCCTGGGTGCTCACTATGTATGGGTAACCAAGCGCGAGTAGCGCCCGGTGCGACCGTGCTCTCGACATCTACGCGCAACTTCCCAAATCGACTCGGTGATGGCGCGAACGTTTATCTTACGTCGGCTGAACTGGCGGCAGTTGGAGCCATTATCGGTAGGTTGCCAACCCCCGAAGAGTACCTCCAATATGCAGAGAAACTAGATGCGATGTCCGATGAAATTTATCGCTACATGAATTTCGATCAGATCATCGAATTCCAAAAGCTATCTGACGATGGCAAGCGTATAGCAGCGACAATTATTGACGAAGTCGCGTGATACCTGAGCGCTAACAATATCCCCAAAGCCCCTAACATTTGTTAGGGGTTTTTTTTGGCTGACTGAAAGTACTGCCTCTTAGGTAATCTTTTACTGCGCGCTGAAATGGACGCTGTCATTAGCGCAATGAGCCAATTGCTCCAGCACGGACCCATAGTCTTCAAGCACGGGAGCTTCAAGTGTCATCTCGACGTCGGTGACAGGATGTAAAAACGTCATTGATACAGCCGCTAATAATAATCGATGGCTCGAAAAGTGCTCACGAAAAAACCGATTATGGCTGCCCTTCCCGTAACTACTATCGCCCACTATTGGATGCGAGATATGTTTCATATGACGCCGTAGCTGCCGATGACGCCCAGTATGCGGCACCAGTGACACCAAGGAATACCGTGCCTCCGGATAACGATCTACGGGCATGGGCAATGTCCAGGTTCGCAGTGGCATGACATCGGTACAAGCTTCGCGACTCACGCCCTCACCTTTAAAGAAGCGTTGCCCCCTGTGATCGACTTCATCTTTGAGTGGGTGGTCTATCCTCTGTGCTGCAGTCACATGCCCCCTCACGACAGCCCAATATTCTTTATAAAGCCGACGTGACTCAAACTGCTCAGCAAGGGTTCTAGCCACTTCAGAGTTGAGAGCGAATAGCAAAAGTCCGGATGTGGGCTTGTCGAGACGATGCACAGGATAAACGTGGCAGCCGATTTGATCGCGTAACCGCTGCACTGCAAATTCCGTTTCGCAACGATCGATTGGGCTTCGATGAACAAGCAAGCCCGATGGCTTATTCATAGCAACTAGAACGTCGTCTTGATAAACAATGGATAGCGGCTGCACGGCCTAACGCTTACTTCGGGAGGGTGCGCGCTGAGAAGGTGCGCGCTGGGTCGACTTCAATCCCGCCACTTCTTCGAGCTCTGTAAGCGACTGCTCAATATAGTCTATGAGCCGCTGTACCTGAGGCATACTGCGCCGACAAGCAACGATACCGAAATCCAAAAACTGATTGTAACTGACCAAAGTGATATTCAAGGCAAAGCCATCTAGCACGATGGAGGCCGGATAAATACCTTTCATGGGCGCGCCATTCCAATAGAGCGGCTCCCGAGGGCCCGGGACATTCGATATGGTGGTGTTAATTGCTGGCAGCTTATCTGATAGCTGCAGTGCACTGATCAGAAACACTTGTGACTGCATCAAAGCAAACAACGCACCGGCTTCTGCGGGGCTCATACCTTCGTACATGGCTTTGCCATCAACCATAGATTGCCGAATAAGCTCTAGCCGTCTTACAGGATCACGCTCATTAGTGGCAAGATTAGCCAAAATACCGCCAATAGCATTGGATGACTCGGTATCACCAGGTCGCCGTAAGGAAACCGGAACCAGCGCACGCAAGGGCTTCTTTGGTAAATCCGCATGGTTTTGTAAATAAGTTCGAAGAGCCCCGGAACAGACCCCCAAAACCACGTCATTAAGCGTGCATTCGAATCGCTGTGCGAGACCTTTGAAGCGATTCAATGAAAATGATTGCGCGACAAAACGTCGCGCACCGTCTACACGAGTATTCAGTGCTGATCGCGGAGTAACTGACCAGGGCATAAGCGTGTCACGCACGCCCAACTTGCGCACTGCCGACAGCTGCTTTCGGGTCTTACCATAGACATCGCCCACAAGATCCCACTGGGCTTTTAAGCGGTCGGCAACACGCGGACTGAAGTCGGGCTCGAGCACCCGCTTTAATCCACGTTCCGATAAAAGCTTTAAGTAGCGCTCGCGCGAGGCAAGGCTTAAAGGAGAATCGGTAAGAATCTCTTTAGGATCCGTGCTGAACATACTCTGGGTCAGCTGCATCCCGCGCACACCGTCGATGCAGGCATGGTGATATTTGGTATACAACGCGAACTCTCGCTTGTTGACCCCTTCAATGAGATGTAACTCCCAAAGCGGCCTCGAGCGATCAAGCAACGTCCCATGCAGCCGTGAAACTAATCCGAATAATTCGCGATAACGCCCCGGCGCTGGCAGCGCGGAGTGACGAATGTGGTAGTCGAGATCGAGGTCGTCATCGCGCACCCACTCTGCTCCCGCCAAGCTTCCGAGCATGCCGGTATTAAGTCGATCACAAAAGGGCCGCTGTAATTCGGTCGTTGACTGCAAGCTACTCAGCAATGACTGCATGAAGTCATCTCGACGAACACCCTTGGGTAGTTCAAATAAATTCAAACTACCTATGTGCATAGGTGTGTTTCGTCTTTCAGCTGCTAAGAAACCAACGTCCACTAACGATAATTTGCTCAATCAGTTCTCCCGGTCAGTTACCCACCTAGTCATTGCGCAATAGCGGCTCAACACGAGCACGCTAAAATCGTTTAGGGTCGTCTTTCAGCGTACCGAACAATCAATGTAACAAACAATAGAGCGGCTAGGGACTGTCACGTTGCAATTGAGGATCGTAGACTGACATTGGACATGAATGGGCGAAAGCCCGCTTAACTCACCCAGCCATTCA
>CAJQLP010000055.1 GCA_905479205.1 uncultured Luminiphilus sp. | reverse complement strand
GGCTTTAGTGGGCTCTTAGCAAACGAGTCATCTTTGGTGACAAAATCAGCTACTGCCTTTCCTTGGTCACCGTCACCTGTTAGCAACATTTCATCGTAGGTAAAATCGTCGCCGTAGGCATTGCCCAATAAATAGTTGGAGCGATGCACATTCTTAGTATTAATAGGCGCCATGATGAAGGGCGCGCTCCAGCTATTGATTTCCTCATCGTACTGAGGCTTGTCGCCGGCAGGTTGGTCCGGCCCCTGAAAGCCCTCGGCTAGAGAGAAAGGATTAGTGAGAATACCGATTAACTCCGGTCGCTTTCCTGCAGCGGCCATTGTTGCCCGCAAAGAGGCAACGGTGCCGCCACTAAACGAACCATTCATTGCACGTACGCGCCCCTTGACCACTCTTGCGGGTTTGCCAGTAACCGCCTTCGCGTGCTGCTGAAGGTGATAGACCCCCAAGTCAAAGGGAATAGAGTCAAAGCCACAAGAGTGAACAATCCGTGCGCCAGATGCTTTAGCGGCCGCACCGTATGCGGCAATCGTATCGTGCATCCAGCCGGGCTCACCACTCAAATCCACATAGTCCGTGCCGTGCTCGGCGCACTGTTTGACCAGTTCATCACCGTATAGCTGATAAGGACCCACTGTAGTGATCACTACCGATGTGCTTTTCACCATCGAAGCAACGGAATCAGCATCGTCACTGTCAACCGCGATAAGAGGAATACTGTCCGCAACGCCCATTTCTGCACGCACTGCCGCAAGCTTTTCCAAGGACCTTCCGGCCATCGCCCAATTGAGCTCATCGGCATTGTATTGCTGGGCCAAATACTCGGCGACCAGTCGACCGGTATAACCTGACGCGCCAAAAACGACAATGTCGTAGGTTCTTTCAGTTTTCATAATGGAGTCCATTAATTTACGTTGTCACACAGATACGCAGTAACATGATCGACTCGATCACTGACAACTGCAGTTTGGAGGCTCCATCATGCCACAGCGTCACGCTCCTGCCACCGGTCGAAACCGAACCTATATCCTGGAGGTTCTACAACGCGTCTTACCCAAAACAGGGACCGCACTGGAGACAGCTAGTGGATCTGGTGAGCACGCCGTGTATTTTGCGCCAGAACTCGCGCCTTTAAACTGGCTCCCGAGCGATATTTCAGCCGAAAATCTCGCATCCATAAATGCCTGGCGCGAAGAATTTCCGTCCGGCAACCTGCTTCCGCCCATTAGCCTTGATGTAAGTAAATCCGTCTGGTCGGTCGAAACCAATCCACCCCAGCAAGCAATCACTGCCATTGTGAATATCAATATGATTCATATATCGCCGTGGAACTGCTGTGAAGGTTTGCTTGCAGGTGCAGAGCGTATATTAGAGCCGGGCGGGATTCTCTTCCTCTATGGGCCATTTATGCGTGGTGGAGCGCATAGCGCGGCTTCTAACGAGGCCTTCGACGCACATTTAAAGGTTCAAAACCCTCGGTGGGGACTGAGAAATTTAGAGAGCGTGGTGGCGTTGGCAGAAAGCCACGGCCTCGAGTGCATCGAGGTCGTGGACATGCCGGCAAACAATTTATCAGTGATTTTTGAAGCCGGCTGAAATCACAGGCTAGCGCAGCTCGACAGCCGCAACACGCTGCTCATCGCCGCCGCGTAACAGTTCAATCTTTACCCGCCGCTCTAGTGCGTAATGATCCTGGTCGCCCGGGCTGGCCAGAGACTCAGATTCGCCATAGGCGACAATCGACATACGATCTCGAGCAATACCGGTCGCTGCGAGGGCTGTCGCTACGCGCTCAGCTCGCGCCTTAGACAAGACTAAGTTGGCCTGCTCCCCTCCTCTTGGATCAGCGTAGCCCTCGATACGCACGTGTAACTCTGCATTCCGTTTAAGAAAAGTGGCCAGTAAGCCCAGACGGTGTTCACCTCCAGATGTTAGTTCACTAGCGCCCGTTGTAAACAGCATCTCTAACTGAAGCTGATCAAGTGCCATCCGAGCAAATTTTTCTTGCTCCTCCTGTAACGATTGCAATTGGTGTTTCGTACTCGCTAAGTGCTGCTGACTCGCACTTAGGCGTACCTCGGTAGCGGCAAGCTCAGCCGCGATCTGGTCTCGATCCTCTGCTGCAGCAACCTGCTGCCCAAGCCAGCCGCCACTGACCGCCCCAATTGCAAAGCCGATCGGACCGGCTGCGGCCGTTGCTACGGCAATCGTGCCTATTACAGTGAGATCTTGCTTGAGATGCGGCTCACTGGCCTGAGCCTGCTCTTGGATAAGGAGAATGGCTATCGACATTGCAGTAATAATAGATTTATTGAACATTGGTGTTTTCCTTTGCTAGGTGACTTCGATACTGATTACACTGTTAAAAAGTGGCGTCGAAGCGGCCTAAAGCTGCTCATTCTCGGTTACATTGTGCTGAAAAATGGCAAGCAAAAAGGTGTGTGTTTGAACACTCGCAAGATCATTCATATTGATGCGGACTGCTTCTATGCAGCCATTGAGATGCGTGATGATCCCAGTTTGACAAATATTCCTTTTGCCGTCGGTGGCAGCCCGTCAGGCCGAGGGGTACTCACCACGTGTAACTATCCTGCGCGCGCTTTCGGCGTCCGTTCGGCAATGCCAACTGCACAGGCGCTTAGGCTGTGCCCGCAACTCAAAGTCGGCCCCGTAAACATGATGAAATATCGCGAAGCCTCTAAGGAGATGCGCCGTATTTTCGAAAAATTTACGGATCTCATAGAGCCACTGTCACTTGATGAAGCTTATCTTGATGTTTCTCACAGCGATTTGTATCAAGGCAGTGCCACTCATATGGCGCAAACCATCCGCGCGGAGATTCGCGAGAAACTCGGCATTACTGTTTCAGCAGGCGTTTCAAGTAACAAATTCATAGCCAAGGTGGCCTCAGATTGGAATAAACCCGATGGGCTTAAGGTGGTAACTCCCGAAGAAATCGATTTATTTAGCGCCGCGCTGCCGGTCAAACTCATTCCTGGTGTCGGCAAGGTGACCGCACACAAGCTCGAGCGACTCGGCTTTCAGACCTGCGCCGATTTACGAGAAGCTGACAGGAATAAACTGGTTCGCCGCTTCGGATCGTTTGGCGCGACGCTCGTCGAACGCGCGTGGGGGCGTGATGATCGCGCCGTAAACCCAGCGCGAAATCGAAAGTCGATTAGCGTCGAAAATACCTATGCAGAGGATCTAGAAAATGGCCATGCATGCTTCGAAAAGCTGAGCGATTTGCTCGTCGATCTCATGCTGAGAATCGACAAAGCCAATGCCAAGAATGTCGTTCAAAAAGCCTTCGTTAAGATTAAATTCAACGACTTTTCCAGCACCACCGTCGAGAAAGCAGGAACGACGGCGCGGATTAGCGATTATCGCGAATTACTTGCAGAGGGCTTGGCTCGTAAACCTCTCCCCGTTCGTCTGTTAGGTATAGGAGTGAGAATTGAAACAGCAGGTGCTGAGCAGTTGGAATTACACATACCCGAAGGGCTTTAGGCAAAAAGCGTCGTCAAAAAACCTTTAGCCGGTCGCCTAGAGCCTCGATGCTGTATTCTTTTTCGTGCGTCAGCTCTGCTCGGCGACACGCATTACGGTGTCGCTGGCCGATAGCGCTCAAACCACGCCAAAATATTGTTTACCTTCGCGATCAGGCGCGATGGCCGCCCCGCTATGCCATGAGGTGCACCGGGAATACGAATCATCATCGTGTCGACTTTGCGCTGTTTGAGTGCCTGGTAATACTGCTCCGTTTCACTCATGGGCGTTCTGTAGTCCGATTCGCCCGTCAGCAGCATAGTGGGCGTACTTACATTACCCACCAATGATAGTGGTGAACGCGCCCAGTAATCTTCGGTTTTTTCCCATGCGGGTCCATCAAACCAGAAGGTGGAAAAGTACAGCGCGTGATCCGCTGTCAGTGCAAAGCTGATCCAGTTAATCACAGGCTTAGCAACGACAGCGGCTTTAAAGCGATTAGTCTTACCCACTATCCAGGCGGTTAATACGCCACCACCCGATCCACCAGTGACAAATAATTGCTCAGGGTCCACGAATCCTTGCTCGATAACGCTGTCGACACCTGACATAAGATCGTCGTAATCATTGCCGGGATATGCCAGGTGAATTGCATTGGCAAAGGCGTCTCCGTAACTCGTACTACCACGAGGGTTGGTATATAAAACCACATAGCCTTGGGCGGCAAATAATTGCGCCTCTGCGCTGAAATTCGGGCCATATGCGGCATGGGGCCCGCCGTGAATTTCAAGAATCAGTGGATAACGCTTTTGCGCATCAAAGCCCGGAGGAGTCATTAGCCAGCCTTGGATCGCTTGGCCGTCGAAGCTCGACTCCCAAGTGATCTCTTGAACATTGGCCAGCGTTTTATGCGCGAGTACATCTTTATTGAGCTGGGTTAACTGTCTGGGACGCTCGCCACGCTTGGATGTCATGAGATCTGCGGGAGACCGGGTGTCACCAGCCGTGAACGCGATGACGCCATTGGTTCCTATATCAAAGCTACCACTGGCATAGGGGCGCCCAAGGGTAGTGCCACCCAAGCGCAAGTCGGACTCAACAAGCTTACCTTTTAAGTTAATCGAGCCGATACGATGCGTGCCGCGATCTTCATATTGAAACCAAATAGACGTGCCTGACGAATCCCACTGTGGGTTTTCAATGCTTCGATCGAAGTCACCCGATAATTTTCTAATCGCGCCGGATTCAAGATCTAGCAAATACAGTTCGCTGTTGTTGTAACCCGTGGCGCGGGCGGCGTGGCCGGTATACGCCAAATAGCGACCATTAGGTGACAGCGTGGGATTAGCGTCGGGGCCTATCCGATCCGTGTGTCGTGTGATCTCGCCCGATGCCACTTCTACTGAGTAAATATCCGATTCTTGTGGCTCGTATTCCCAATCGGCAACTCGGTGGCTTACGAAATAAATACGCTTTCCATCTTTTGACCAGTTAAGCCGACCACTGGCCTGGTAAGCGCCTTGGGTCAACTGGCGAGGAGTGCCACCCTCGGCGGGAATAATAAATACCTGTTGTTGTCCTTGTTCGAGAAATCCTTTGCCATCGGAGCGATAGGTCAGAGCCTCGATTTGCTTTACAGGATCAGCCCAATCAGCGTTTTTGGGCTTCGCAGGCATAGATGCCAGCGGGGTCATCGTCTCGGGTACGAACATTAAAAATGCTAACCAGCGACCATCCGGGGACCAGGTCACATGACTCGGAGACGTCGACAAATTACTGACGAGAGCGGTGTCGCCCGTGGTCAGCCACTTAACATAGATTTGGTTAGAACCTTCGCTATTCGATACATATGCCAGACGATCACCCATCGGCGACCAGCGCGGGTTCGTAAAATCAGCTCGATTCGCCAATAGTGGACGATGAGTACCACCATCGGGATCACTTAGCCAGATGGCCTTACGAGCCTTGTCGGTCATGATGTCCATACTGGTGCGAACATATGCAATGGTTCCACCATCAGGTGAAACCTGCGGGTCGTTGGCGTACTCAAGCGCAAAAATATCTTCAGGCTGCAGTATCGATTCGGATGCAGGCATCTCAGCGCCAATCGACGTAGCCACAAACAAACCGCAGGCCGAGGCAACCGCGAAAGATCGATAGATCACCTTTTTTAAGTTTTTCATATGTTCATCCTCACCGTGAAAACAGGCTATAAATCTATGATTGACGAAATTTCTTATTCTCACATTATCCAGCGCAGGCCCCAGAAAACGGCCATAGCAACCGCTAACGCATAAATATGATTACGTGTTCTGGCCGCCACAAAAGCAGCACAGCCTAGACCGGCAAGCTCCGGCGCCCCAAGACTGAGCTGACCCGTAGAGTCGATGAGCATCGAGACCACCAATGCCCCCATCACCGCCGGCGCTACATATTCCAGAAGGCGCAGTGCCAAGGGCGGAAACGTCTTATTCGACAGCGCCACGAGAAACAGCGCACGCATAGCGTAGGTACCCAGCCCAGCAAGAACAATCGCTATAAATACGGTCATCGTCGCACGCGCTCGAGCAGAATACCTACGAACATCGCAAGTATCGCCGCTACTAAAATACCCAGCCGATTAGGTAAATCGGCCAGCGCCGCCATCGCTATCATCGCTACCAGGGCAGCGGCGGCTTTCTGCCACCTGTCTACCGATACAGCAAGTATACTGATGAACAATACGGGAGCTGCAAAAGCGAGCTGCCAACCCTCAGGGATAATGGGCCCTATGGCGATTCCCAGCGCCGTAAAACTCATCCACAGAAACCAAAAGGTCAATCCGGCGCTCAAATAGAAATGCCTGAACTCGTCAGGATCATCCAGTTCTTCGATGGAAACCAATGCGAATACTTGGTCGATGAGCATGTATGCGCCAACCCAGCGAAACCATCTGGGTTGGCTCTGAAATCGCGGCGCCAAAGTGACTGAGTAAAGCAAGTGTCGCGCGCCGACAATAAGTGCAGCAGTTACTGCAGCGGCCACTGAAGCACCCTCTCCCAATAATGTCAGCAACGTAATCTGCGCAGCGCCGCCAAAGATAATCGGCGCGGAACTCCACCCAAGAAAACCTGGAAGGCCCGACTCAGCAACGACAACGCCAAATACAAAAGCGAAAGGAATGGCGGGGATAAACAAAGGGATGGACCCCTTCATGCCGCGCCACACCGGTGACTTACCCTCGGAAGACGCCATTATTCAAACCTCAAGCAAAAAGGTAACGGGGCCATCGTTAACCAGACTCACCTGCATGTTCGCTCCGAACTGCCCTGTTGCCACAGGTTTGTGCCGTTGCTTAACGCCGTTTACAAACTGCTCAAACAAGCTAGCAGCAAGCTTCGGTGGCGCCGCCGTTTGAAACCCTGGTCGAGTACCCTTCCGAGTGTCAGCGGCCAATGTGAATTGCGACACCAACAACAATTCTCCTTTAACGTCGGCAACGCTTAAATTCATCCGCCCATCGGCATCAGCAAAAACACGGTAGCCTAGTAGCCGCTCTGCCATGCGCGTGAGTGAAGCAGCAGTGTCAGTGGGCTCAACGCCCACAAACACCAATAAACCGCGACCAATAGAGCCAACACATACGCTGTCGACGTCAACCGACGCCTCACTGACCCGCTGAATGAGGCACTTCATTTAAAAGAAACGGGGTTGATGGGCACTGTAGTCAATGATCGCTTCGAATGCATAGCGACCCGACTCACCGATCGCCTGCTCCAGCGGTAACACCCAGTGGACGCTACGCCCATCCGGTGAAATTTCACCGTTAGATTCCAGTATCGTCGGCGCCTTAATAGTCCAACGAATCGCTCTGCCTTCAAAGTTGGATGCGATCATACGACGCAGCGATCCACTCACTGAGCTCTTGGCTGAATCTTCTATGTCGTCGTCCGAGAAATCATACACGCTTACAATTCGCGCTCGATTTCTATCTAAGATTTCGAGAGATATCAGGTCCATATCGCCCATATCACGCTGAACATCGGCGGACAGCGCATCGAAGTCGGCCAGTGGTCCTGAGATCGTATACTCACAAATCAATTGGGCTTCTTCGATACGAACATCTGCTTCACGCGTCAGAGCACCGGGCAGCTCCTCGGGGAATGTATCTTCCGAGTCACAGGCGCTCTCGAGGTCGATATCGGCGCCTTCACCCAGCTCAAGCAAAGCGGAATCAACGGTAAATACAAAATTAAAGGCGGCACTCTGGTCGTCGTGGATAACCAGAGTTTGCTCAATATCGAAGCAAGCTACCAAAGCACTAAAGCAGATACCGACACAGGCTGCTCGCGCAACCTTTCTAATCACTATCACTGATATCTCCAAATTCTTATGCGCAAATTAGAAAGGGATGAGTCGGTAACCTTCCTGCTCGAGTCTTACGTGGCTCGTCATCGCAGATAACGCGATAGTTACGCCCCCATGGAACTCATCAAATCCTATGTTTCTAAAGGCGGCTGTCTGACTGCACAAGTAGATGTCCACACCGGCAGACTGCAATTCACTGATCAGCGTCGTGTTAGGATTGACGTCATTAAAGCGCGCTTGGTAACTCTCGTCGGTCAGGAAATCGCTGACCGCTTTACCGTGAACGACAATTGCAAACTCTATGTTGTCCTTTGGAATCCCCGCTTGCGCGTGCATATTGAGAAAACGCGCAACACTCACTAACTTTCGATTGATGTCTCCGGGAAATTCAGCGGTATCGCCAATATCAATTGAGACTTTATAGTGCTCATCGGGGTTCAAGTTATAGCTGCCTTCCGGTGGCAAAATAACAGGTCCATTGCTCATTATGACTGGCCCGACCACTGGCTCTGCCGCTGACAGACCCAACGACACTGCTGCTATTACGACTGCTGTGACAAACGACAAACCTGATATCACCGATCTCATAACTACTCCTGACGCTTTAGTCATTCCTGATTATGCTTTTTAGTGCGATTAACCCACGCTTGAGCAAAACGTACAAACCGCTTCAGTTGCTGGGTAACAATAGCATCTAATTGGTGGATTGCCTCGTCACCGCCGTCACTGCGGATCAAGTTTGCGACATCGCCCTCTAAGCCCGACCCCACCCACTCGAACGAGGAATCGCTGACATAGCGTGACGGCACATACATTGCCAGAGCGGTATCAAGCGCCGTGGCGGCCTCTACACTTTCAAGCGTCAAATAACTCTGAACGTCAGTCGGACTAAGCTCAGCAGGGGCGGATTCCGCGTTACTGAGTGTCGTCAACCAGACGCCGCTTGCTTCATCACCGCTCAATGCCGTACTCAAACGCTGGTATTGATAGGACTCAAGTACCCCGTGCCGATTTGAGACAAGCTGAATAGCGTCATTCGTCTCACCTTTTATAACTAGCCACAGCGCGCTAACAGTGGATACGCCGGGCAAGGGAACCGCGTGATACGGCTGAGTCAAATCGCCAATATAATGCAGCGCCCAGCCCATGAACCGCCAACCCCAGTAGTCATTGCCTGTCGTAAAAGCGAGCTCCGCGAGCCTGTCATAAAGCGCGATGCGCCATATTGGGTATGTGTTGAGAAGTCCGGGCTGGGCTTTCTTGGTTAACCAGTCCAGATGGTAAAAGCCCATGTGAAAAGGAGCCTGGGACCCGTAGGATAAGTTTGGGTTGCCAAAGGGTTGCTGGCCAAACCCATAGATCGCACCAAACGGCGTTCCGTTATCGGCGAACAGGCCGACGTCCATGCCTCTATCCGGCTCGTCGCTGGCAGTCGCAAGAACGTGGGCAGGGCTGACTAGATCTGAGGCTGCTAGCAGCACATAGGGAATCGAGCTGTGAGATTCCCCAGCATCGAGAAAGCTCAGGTCGTTCCAGCCGACTGTCTCCTGGTTATCTGCCGCACCGAGCTCCGATGCCATGAGCTGGCGGTAGGGCGCATAACTCAAGGTGGGATTGATTCGAATCGCTTGAATAAAGCCCCGCGTTAGATTTGAACTTTGGGGATCAAAACGCAAGGGTTGCGGCGTTAATGCGTAGTCCATTCCGCGCGCCGCTGTCCATTGCTCGTGCGCCTCGAGCACTTCCGCGATCGCCTGCGACTGCTGCTCAACAAAATCGCCTAACGGTTTGGGTGTCAACACTGGAGCCTTTAACTCCGCATCAGTGCTGAGCAGTGGCCATACCAAGCTTGCGTGATCGGACCACGCTTGCGACTGCCCGCTAACCAGCAAAAAGCCTAGGGTTAGGTATCGTAGTGTCCCCATAACATGACTCCCTTTCGTGTCATTTACATATAAACCCGCACAACGTGCAGGTAAACTATGACTATCGCGCAGGGCCATTGTAAGCGTATTTTTCGAGCCCGTATCGCTCAGTCTAAAGGAACGCACCATGAAATTTATCGTCCCATTTATTTTTGCGCTTGCATTGGCTGGATGCGAAAGCGACCTCGCCAGTAAGAAAGACCAGATGACTGCCCTCACCGCCATCGAGAATGGCGCCTTACTGGTTGACGTGCGCAGCGCGAAGGAAGTGTCAACGGGCAGCTTCGATAACGCGATCAATATTCCTCACACAGATATAGTCGCGGGCCTTGAGAAACTCGGGGTCGACAAAAATCAAACCATTGTCGTTTATTGCCGCACTGGCAATCGGTCAGAACAAGCCAAGGCTGCGCTGGAGGCAGCGGGCTACCCCGTGGTGATCAATGGCGGGGGCTACAGCGACCTGCGAGCCGTTGAGTCGGCCATGCAACCCACACAATAAATAATCCCTCACCGTGACTGACAGGTACTTCAGTAAGTCCACGTTATTTATGAACAAACTATGCTGAGTAATGTAAGCCAAAACCGTAAGGCCATAACGTTAGGACTGATGGCTGTCGCCCTATGGAGTACGGTGGCGACCGCATTCAACCTGAGCTTGCAATTTGTTTCACCCCTCTTGCTCGTCACCATAGCATCGGCGACCTCTTGGGTTTTCTTCGGTGTGCTTGTCGCAATGAACGGCCAGATCAAGGCCCTGGCGGCTGCGTCTAAAAGGGATCTCAGCATTACATTAGCCATCGGAATATTGAATCCGGGGCTTTACTATTACGTCCTATTCGAAGCCTATGCGCGACTGCCAGCACAAGAAGCAATGGCGCTAAACTACACGTGGGCGCTAACATTGCCATTACTTGCTGCGCTGCTCTTAAAACAAACGTTGCGTCGTCGCGACATTATTGCCGCACTGATAAGCTACGCCGGCGTGTTCGTGATTGCGACCCACGGGGCGCCATGGACACTACACTTTACGAACCCTGTAGGGATCGGCCTCGCCATCGGTAGCACACTGATTTGGGCACTTTACTGGATCGCCAATACCCGCCATGGGATCAACCCGGTCGGCGCTTTATTTCTGAATTTTAGTGTCTCCACGCCACTGCTTATTGCGCTTGTAGTCGCAACTGAAGAGCTCAAACCAATACCTTTAGAAGGGGTGCTCGGGGGACTCTACGTCGGCATTTTTGAGATGGGCATTAGTTTTATATGCTGGCTAAATGCCATGAAGCTAGCTGCTCGAGCCGCGACAATATCCACGCTAATTTTTCTATCGCCACCGTTTTCTTTAGCCCTTATTTGGCTGGTACTCGGTGAGCCTGTGCAACCGTATACACTGTTGGGTCTTGGCTTCATCTTAACGGGATTGGTTTGGCAGCACCGCTAACACGCACATGCCGTCAGTCCGCCTCGACCGATGCTGCTTTGATCAATAGATAGATTGGCTGACCCACCTCGAGCTTAAGCTCACGAACTGATGCGCGCGTTAAGCGTGCGCGAATAGTTTGAGTGCCCACCAGCCCAAGTACATCTGCATGAGCGGCGCTACCTATCTCAATAGCGCTTAAGGTAGCAGGCAAAATATTTCGAATAGACAAGCCCTTTGGGCTTTCTAATGCCACGGCCACATCGCGAGCGTGGATACGCAAACGTACGGGGGCTTCCTCGCTGCCGACTCGCTCCGGAACCCAGCAGATGCTGCCCTCAATCGACAATTGCGTGAGCTGAAACTCTTCATCATAGCCTCTCACTCGCGCCTCGATCACCGAACCCGCCTCCCGAGAGCTAGACATTTCGACAAGGTCTAAACGACTCATTAGCCGCGCCGTATCATCAAATGCAATAACGCGTCCGTCACGCAATAACAGCAATTGATCGGTCAAAGTGGCGAGCTCGTCCGTGGAATGGGACACGTAGATAATCGGCACCTCGAACTGCTGATTAATTTTTCTCAGTAACGCAATAAGCTCGCCTTTATGCTGGTTATCAACCGCACTCAGTGGTTCATCAAGTAACAGAAGTCGCGGCGACGTCAACAAGGCACGCGCAATAGCGACGCGCTGCTGCTCGCCGCCAGAGAGTGTCGAGGGCTCCCTCGTGAGTAAATGAGCGAGTCGTAGGCTGTCGACAATCGTTGCAAAGAGCGTGCCGTCCGTCGCCATTTTTGCGCGCTTAGTGGCATAGCGAAGGTTGCCTGCTACATCCATGTGATCGAACAACCGAGGCTCTTGAAATACATAACCTATCCGGCGTTCGTAGGCGGGCTTAACATAGCGTCGGTCGCTGTCCTGCCAGCACTCTTCCGCTAGGGTAATCGCGCCTTTGGCGTGTCGCTCAAGCCCGGCGATAACCCGCAGTAGTGAACTCTTTCCCGCGCCACTATGGCCGTGCACACCGATGATACCTTGCAGCGACAACTGCTTCTCGACCCTGAGAGCGAAATCGCCTTTGCGCAAACTAATATTGATCCCTAGTTCAAGCACGTTT
>CAJQLP010000054.1 GCA_905479205.1 uncultured Luminiphilus sp. | reverse complement strand
TGTCGGGCAGGCTCGCTACGATCAGCCAATTATTCAGCGATACCCAGGTCGTGAAGATATTTCCGTACCTTCCTATGAATCCGCAGCCGGTGGGTTGATGGCTGTTTGGGCGCATGACAATACGCGAGAGAGCATATTTGATGCGATGCAGCGCAAGGAGGTCTATGCCACTACGGGCCCTCGTATTGGTTTACGCTTGTTTGCTGGCTTTGAATTGCCCATGGATGCGCACCTTCGTCCCGACGTTGCCGATATTGGATATCGGACTGGGGTGCCGATGGGCGGGGATCTGCCGAGCGCTACCCGCAATAACCCACCTCGATTTACGGTAGTAGCTTCTAAAGATCCTCGCGGTGCTAACCTCGATCGGATACAAATTGTAAAAGGTTGGCTCGACGATAATGGCGAGTTAAGAGAGCGCGTGTTCGATGTTAGCTGGGCGGGTGCGAGGGTGCTGGACAAGGCGGGCAAAGTGCCTGCTATTGGTTCGACGGTCCAAGGTGCGGTGTACGATAACAGCATTGGCAGCTCGCGACTGGCGGTGACCTGGGAAGATCCCGATTTTGATGCTGCTCAGCGGGCTTTTTGGTATGTTCGCGTGTTAGAAATTCCCACGCCAACCTGGCTCGCCTATGATAAAGCGCACTTTGGTGACCTTATTAAGCTACCCGAGGATGCTCAGTTAGTTCACCAAGAGCGCGCCTATTCATCGCCTATCTGGTACAGCCCGACTACGGTGCAGTAACCCATGATTATTCCTACGTGTTCGGATGTGCAGCGCGCGGCTCAACGGCTTGCGGGTCAAGCCGTTCGAACACCTCTAATGCGCAGTCCAGCTCTCGATGAGCAAACCGGACGCCAGTTGTTCTTTAAGCCCGAGTGCCTGCAGCGCACGGGAAGTTTCAAGTTTCGCGGTGCCTTTAACCGCTTGAGCCAGCTCACCCGTGAAGAGCGTTCTCTGGGCGTTATTGCGTGGTCGTCGGGTAATCACGCGCAGGGCGTTGCTTGTGCGGCACAACAGTTGGGCATTAATGCGCGGATTGTGATGCCTGCGGATGCGCCAGCCATTAAGCGTCGTAATACTGAAGCGTACGGTGCCACGGTGATTCCTTATGACCGATACAGCGAAGATCGAGAAGCGATTGCCTATGCCTTAGCCGAACGCGATGGCGGAATCATTGTCCCATCCTTTGACGACCCCTTTATTATTGCTGGCCAAGGTACGGTCGGCTTGGAGTTATTCGAAGACGCCGCTGCTCAGGGCATTGTGCTTGACGCCCTCGTTGTATGTTGCAGTGGTGGAGGTCTGGTAGCAGGTTGTGCACTGGCCGCCGAAGTGGCGAGTCCCAGCACCGCAATTTATTGCGTTGAGCCAGTCGGATTCGACGATCATCGGCGCTCCTTACAATCCGGGTTGCGTGAGCACATAGACAATGAAAGTCGGTCTATTTGTGATGCGCTTTTGGCGCCCATGCCGGGGGAGTTGACCTTCGCTATTAATAAGCAGCGACTGGCTGGCGGCTTGACGGTCAGTGATGAAGCAGTGCGACACGCCATGATTGCCGCCTTTGATCAATTAAAGCTGGTGGTAGAACCGGGTGGTGCCGTGGGCTTGGCGGCCATGTTGGAAAACCTACTGCCGGAAAGTCATCAGCGTATTGGCGTGGTCTTGTCCGGAGGTAATGTGGATCCGCAGTTATTTGCTTCTATTCTCGACCGAGCGAACTCTCTGTAAGCTTGGGAGTGTGTGAGGTACCCACCAGAGAGAGATGATAATGGAGCCAATTTTAGATTGGGAGCAGCGCTATAAAAATGCGACTACTGCTTGGGAACGTGATCACCTGAATCCTGGGTTCAATGAATGGCGTCCTCAGTTTTCACAATCGCCGGGTCACGTGATCTTGCCGGGCTGTGGTCGATCTCCAGAAGTGCTCGCTTTTGCCGAGCTCGGTTGGCAGGTTACGGCTATTGACCTCGCGGAAACGGCTATCAACTACCAGCGCGCTGCGCTGCAAAATGCCGGTTTTCAAGGAAATGTCATTGAGTCGAATATGTTTCTTTGGAAACCTAAAGCCCCCGTCGACCTCGTTTATGAGCAGACCTGCCTATGCGCGCTGCACCCTGATCAATGGGTAGAGTATGAGCAGCAAATTCATCGCTGGTTGAAGCCCGGCGGTCAGCTCGCCGCGTTATTTATGCAAACCGAGGGCGAGGGTGGGCCACCGTTTCACTGTGACATTGGTGCTATGCAAACGTTGTTTTCTTCAACCCGATGGCAGTGGGGAGTGCAGTCATTTACCGCCGAGCATCCCTTGGGTGTTCATGAGAGGGGTTACCTGCTGACCCGGCTGTAACCGCCAATAGCTTTAGCGCTTAAGTACCGAGCCGAGAGCCGTTACGCAATGATTCACGTTGACGGGATTGTTACCATAGCCCATCAAACCAATCCGCCATTGCTTGCCTGCAAGCTCGCCAAGGCCCGCACCAATTTCTAAGTTAAAGTCCTGTAACAGCTGACCACGAACGGCCGCGTCATCGACACCTTCGGGAATGAGGACAGAATTTAGCTGTGGCAAGCGCCACTCGGCGTCGACGGCCATAGATAGGCCGATGCTTTCGAGGCCCGCAACAAGTTGCTCGTGATTCTTTCGATGGCGCGCAAAACTTGCGGCCAGGCCTTCTTCTTCCAGCATCAGTAGCGACTCATGCAGTGCATACATGGCGTTGACGGGTGCAGTGTGATGATAAGCGCGTTTCGCATTGCCCCCCCAATATCCCATGACTAACTGCATATCGAGGAACCAGCTCTGTACTTTCGTTGCGCGGTTTTGAATGCGTTCAATGGCTTTCGGGCTAAATGTGATAGGCGATATACCTGGCACGCAAGACAGGCATTTTTGCGTGCCCGAGTAAACAGCATCCGCACCCCAAGCATCGACCAAAAGCTCAATACCGCCCAGGGTTGTTACTGCGTCGACAATCGCCAGCGCGCCATGATCTTTAGCCAATGCGCAGAGTGTTTGTGCGTCGCTACGGACGCCAGTGGACGTCTCTGAGTGTACAAAAGCGAGCACGCTAGCTTCAGGATGTGCCTTGAAGGCCTCGGCCACTTTTTGTGGATCGACAGGATCACCCCAGCGATCATGCACCATAATCGCCGTCGCGCCGATACGCTCTACGTTCTCTTTCATGCGACCACCAAAGACGCCGTTTTGGCACACGATAACGGTGTCGCCTGGTGAGACGAGGTTAACAAATGCGGCTTCCATGCCTGCGGATCCGGGTGCTGAAATGGGTATAGTCAGCTCATTGCTAGTCTGGAACGCGTACTGCAGCAACTGTTTGACGTCATCCATAAGATCAACAAACAGCGGATCTAAATGTCCTATGGTGGGGCGGGAGAGGGCGCTGAGTACTCGTGGAGAAACGTCAGAGGGCCCGGGGCCCATTAAGGTGCGAACGGGTGGATAAAAGCTTCGGCTCATTGTGTGGTCCATACTGTATTGCGGTAATTTCATAGCATGCCGTTATAAGATTCGCATGCTCGTACATGATGCCGAAAAATGCGACGCCAGGCTAATCGCATTCCAAGGCATCAATAGTCTCTTGCTGCTCGAGCCATGTTGCCTCTAATGTCTCGCGCTGCAATTTTAGTTCACCCTCTTTTTTGAGAAGTTCGGCCAACTCCGCCTTGCGGTTTTCGTCATAAAGACCAGTATCGGCGAGGGTTACTTGCAGCTCAGCGAGCTGAGTGTTTAAAGCGTCGATGTGCTTCTCTGTCTTTTCTAGTGCTCTTTTTAGCGGGCGTATCTTTTCGCGCCGCTCTGCGGCTGCCTGTCGGAGTTGCTTCTTTGATAACCCGCTATCCGCGCTTGTAACGATAGCGCTGGGCGCGCCTCCGGATTTGCTGAGCACCCACTTTTCATAAGCCGCTAGGTCATCATCATATTCGTGCACACCGCCGTCATGCACTAGCAGCAGTCGCTCGACGCTGTTGCGCATCAAGTGTCGATCGTGGCTGACTAGCAATAACGCCCCTTCGAAACCTTGTAGCGCCACTTCAAGCGCGTGACGCATATCAAGATCTAAGTGGTTAGTGGGTTCGTCGAGTACCAACAGGTTAGGGTCTTGCCACACTACCATGGCCAGCGCGAGGCGAGCCTTTTCTCCGCCCGAGAACGATCGAATCACGCCGGTCGCCATATCGCCGCGAAAATTGAATCCGCCGAGAAAGTTCAGCAATTGTTGCTCGCGCTTATCGGGTGTCAGCCGCTGTAGATGGAGAAGAGGGCTAGCATCCAGATCTAACACGTTTAATTGTTGCTGGTCGAAATAGCCGATGCGCAGGTGTGTTCCTGGCATGCGCTGGCCATCAAGCAACGCAACATCACCCGTCAGGCTTTTAAGTAAGGTCGTTTTACCAGCGCCATTCTTCCCGAGTAACCCCAGCCGATCGCCCGGCCGCAGTGTTAACGAGATGTTGGATAGGATGGAGGTGCTGCCGTAGCCCAAGTCCGCCTCGTCCAGAGTTAGCAGAGGGTCACTGCTTTTGCCTGGCGCGGGAAACTGGAATTCAAAGGGAGAATCAAGGTGCGCAGGTGCAAGGGTCTGCATGCGCTCAAGCTCTTTAATGCGGCTTTGCGCTTGCCGTGCTTTTGTTGCTTTGTAGCGGAAGCGGCGCACAAAATCTTCGATTTCCTTCACCCGCCGCTGCTGCTTTTCAAAGGACGCCTGCTGCTGGCTCATGTGCTCGGCGCGTTGGCGCTCGTAATCTGAATAGCCACCCTTATAGAGATCTAACTGCTGGTGGGAGATTTTCATGACTCGCTCGCAGGTGGCATCGATGAAGTCTCGGTCGTGAGAGATCATGAGCAGCGTGCCTCGGTAGCTCTGAAGCCACCCTTGGAGCCAAAGCGTCGCGTCTAAGTCTAGGTGGTTTGTGGGTTCATCAAGCAGCAATAAGTCTGAGGGTGTCATTAGTGCGCGTGCTAGATTAAGTCGAATGCGCCAGCCGCCAGAGAACTGCGTGATGGGGTTACTCACTTGGTCGGCAGTGAAGCCCAGACCCAATAACAGCTGCTCGGCACGACGCGGAGCGCTGTAGCCGTCAACTGCTTCAAGATCTTGGTGAAAAACAGCGGCTTTATCGAAGTCCTGGGCCTGCTCAGCGGCATGCGCCGCGGTCAGCAGCTCATAGACGTGCTTATCGCCTGCGGTAACATAATCGCGCGCATTGTAGTCACCCAGCTCGACCTCTTGTGCCATGTGGGCAATACGAAGCGAACCCATACCACGAATATCACCGCTATCGGGGAGTAACTCGCCTAAAAGCATGGCGAACAGCGTTGATTTTCCG
>CAJQLP010000053.1 GCA_905479205.1 uncultured Luminiphilus sp. | reverse complement strand
CCCGCGACAAGTTGGTAAAGACACCGGTGTGCAGGGTCAATCCACTCAAGCGCCCCTGATCGAGAGCATGGGAAGACGCCTCCATGGCAACATGATCGATACCGTTATCACGCCATTCGGCCAATTGACGGTTAAGAGAAACGATATCGGGCGTAGTGTTTACGGCCTCGGCCGGCTGCTCCGTTAGCCGGCAACCGAGAGTACCGATAGTGCCGGCAGCCACACCCATCCCTCGTAGCAACTGAGCAATAAACTCGACGACCGATGTTTTTCCATTGGTCCCCGTCACAGCAATTAACGACATTGTAGCGCTCGGATCGCCGTAAAACTGCTTTGCAAGCAGTGGCAGTCGATCTCTCAGAGCGGGCACCGGGACAACGCGCTCATCGTTGGCTGCAAGACCTTCAGCTTCAGCCAATACTGCGACTGCACCGCGCTCCAATGCTTGAGGTATAAAGTTGCGGCCATCAGTGGCATAGCCTGGCAGCGCAATAAACACATCACCCTGCTGAATATCGCGACTGTTTAAAGTGAGATGCCGGGGGATCACATTGGCCTGCGCGAACGCCAACTCAGGTAAGAGTTCTCCGAGAGCCATGGTGTTCAGCGCAGCGCTCACTGACCACCGCCTAATGCAACAAGTCGGGTTTCAGTGGGGGCCTCAATCGCAGGCACAGCATTGCGTAGACGCAATACGCCGTTAGTAATTCGTGAATAAATGGGCGCTGCCGCCGCGCCACCACCGTATGCATCCCCCTTGGGTTGATCAACTACGATGGCCGTCACATAACGAGGGTTGTCCATGGGCGCTATGCCAACAAACAGAGCCAAATATTGATCGTCAATGTAGCCGCCCGCGCCCACCTTATGGACCGTGCCAGTTTTGCCGCCGACAGAGAACCCGTCGACACGAGCACGCTTTGCCGTACCGTGCTCGCCCGTGACTCGACCCAAAACCGTGAGCACTTCTGACGCGGTAGCTTCACTAACGACACGCTCGCCATCAACTGTCTGCTCAGGTGACCGCTTAAGCAGGGTGAGTGGGATACGTAAACCTTTGTTCGCAAACACAGTGTAGGCATGGGCGATTTGAAGGGGAGTTGCCGTCAAGCCATAGCCAAACGCCAAAGTTACCTTTTCAATATCACTCCAGCGCTCACGATTAGGAACAATGCCCGCGCGTTCGCCAGGAAAGCCTATGCCGCTGCTGACACCCAAACCAAAACGACGATAGACATCAAGAACAGGTTCATGGCCGATCGCTTGCGCAATTTTTGTGACACCGACCTGACTCGACTTTTCTATGATTCGTGAGACGCTAATCTCACCGTAATTGCTCGGATCAGGCAGCATTTTCCTGCCAACTCGAATGCGACCCGGCGAGGTGTCAATGAGCGTATCGATGGTGAACTTGCCGCTTTCTAATGCTGCCACCAACGTAAGCGGCTTTATCGTCGACCCAGGCTCAAAAGCATCGGTAACCACGCGATTACGCGTCGCCGCGTAATCAAAGCCTGCGCGACTGTTAGGATTAAAAACAGGGTGATTGGTCATTGCCAATATTTCCCCGGTCCACGCATCGATCGTTACGGCTGCCCCCGCTTCAGCGCCCGTCTCTACCATTGCGCGCTGAAGCTCACGGTGCTGCAAGTATTGAAGCCGTAAATCGATCGACAGCGCGAGCTCTTTTCCCGGGCGGGCTTCGGTCACCACACCAATATCGCGCACCGCGTCACCATGAAGATCTTTCAGATAGCGCTTTTTGCCGGGATGACCCAGTAACCACTCATCGAAGGCCTTCTCCAGCCCAGCAATACCTTGGCCATCGACATTGGTGAGGCCGACCACTTGCGAAACGACTTCACCCGCGGGGTAGAAGCGGCGGTACTCTCGCTCACTGCGCACACCGGCGATTTTTAAATCGAGCACTCTGCGCGCCTGATCGGGCGTTTGGTGCCGCGCGAGATACATGAACTGCTTATCACCATACAGCGCTAAACGCTTGCGCAGATCGCCTACTGAAATATTCAACGCAGCCGCCAACTCATCAAGCCGACCCGAGTCCGTCAAATGCGCAGGGTTTGCCCACAGGGAGACGACTGGCGTGCTGACCGCCAATGGCTCGCCACGTCGATCGGTAATCAGACCACGGTAGGCGGGAATCTCTGCCAGTCGGACTGCGCGCATCGCACCTTGCTTCTTAAGAAACTCGGAGCCGTGATCTTTATCGATCGCCTGAATCAACACTAGCCGACCAATCAGCAAGCTACACAAAGTGAGCAACAGCAAGCTAACCACCCAAAAACGCCACGCCGCAAACTTAGGCGCACTTGATGGACGACGACTCATCGAGTCACCACCCGAGTGGACTCGACATTTGGCGCATGCATCTGCAGCTGATCTTCAGCAAGACCCAGCACGCGGTGAGGACTTGCGAGGGTGCTGTGCTCCAGCAGTAGGCGACTGTATTGCTCCTGAGAGGCCCAGCGCTGAGCCTCTAGCTCCTGTAACGCGGCATAAAACTCGCGACAGACGTGGGAGCTGTAAATGACACCCAAGGCACTACCAAGACATAAGGTCACGAGCAGTGCTGACATCATAGATTGACGATTCAGTGCCATCACGCGATTCGCTCCGCTATTCGCATGATGGCCGAACGTGAGCGCGTATTACCGGCCACTTCTTCAGCGCTCGCGCGCACCGCCTTGCCAACCAGCCGCAGGCGCTGACCACGTTGAGACTCGGTAATTGGCACGCCTCGCGGCACTTGTATGCCTCTTGATTGGTCGCGCATAAACCGCTTCACCATTCGATCTTCAAGAGAATGAAAGCTGATGATTACCAGCCGGCCGCCTATTTCGAGCAGATCCAGCACCTTACCTAGCAGCAATTCAAGATCTTGTAGCTCGCGATTCACGGCAATACGAATAGCCTGAAAGGCACGCGTAGCGGGATGCTTGTGCTTTTCCCAGGCGGGGTTCGCGTCGGTAACGACCTGCGCAAAGCGACCGGTGGTTTCAAAGGGCACCAATGCGCGCTGCTCGACGATAATTCGAGCGATGCGTTTCGCGTAACGCTCCTCACCGTATTCGCGCAACACTCTGACGAGCTCAGTTTCGTCTACCGTGTTGATGAACTCTGCAGCCGTTGGCCCACTCCGGGTATCCATGCGCATATCGAGCGGACCATCGTGCATAAAGCTGAATCCTCGCTCACGCGCATCGAGCTGCGGACTCGATACGCCGAGGTCCAGTAGCACGCCGGACAATGAGTCGCCCGCAAGCTCAAGTGCCGCAAAACTGTCATGCACGAAACGAAGGCGGGCATCCTGAGCGCTCATTGTTGCAGCGGCGAGCGCAGCCTCGGGGTCTTTGTCGAACGCGACCAAATGTCCGGTAGGAGCAAGGTGCTGGAGAATAAGCGCAGCGTGCCCGCCACGACCAAACGTGCCATCGACGTAGGTACCCACGTTATCAGCAACACTGGCTAACGGCATGAGTGCAGCAACCGCCTCCTCAAGTAACACTGTCCGATGGCTAAGGGTCATCAGAGCGTTAACGACATCAATTCAGCCGGGACATCACCCTCCACCTCGGTCGCAAGCGCAGCGTCACGCTCCGCCAACCAAAGATCTTCGGACCACAGCTCAAGCTTATTGCCCTGCCCAACGAGAACAACTTTCTTCTCAAGACGAGCGTAATCACGTAACGACTGAGGCAATAAAATGCGACCACTGCCGTCGAGCTCGAGATCAGTGGCATAACCCAAAACCAAACGCTGGAAGCGCTTTACGGCAGGCTTGAGTGCTGGCAGTGCTTGCACTTCCGCCTCGATGCGCTCCCATTCGGGCAGTGGGTATATCGCGAGACAGGGGGACTGAGTATCGATCGTAATAACCACACAACCGGCACTCTGGGACGCCAAGGCATCGCGCTGGCGCGCTGGAACAGCCATGCGCCCCTTAGCATCCATGTTGATGTGCTGTACGCCCCTAAACACGACTTCCCTCCCACCTCACGCCATTATGATCCAAACAAAGGCCTTAAAAACCACTTTGCCCCACTTTTCACCACTATACGACCCAACAACGCCATCGTCAACGCCAGTGCGAGAAAAATTCCTTAAAATTCAGCGGCTTAAGCAGCGAAAGCACTACCGAGTAAGCGGCATCGGAAAGCGCCAAAAAAACAGAGGATTAGAAGATTTCAAGAACAAGACGCTTTAACAGTTATTCTTAAATAGAATAATAAGTTAATTATATATTCTTTATAAGTTGCTCGTGTTGCCGCCGAAGAAAGGCGTGGAAGAACGGCACGGAAGGACGATGAGACGGGATGTCAGTGCGCATTGTAAAAGAAAAAAAGGGAAAAGAGGCAGAGGGAAAAGAGGCGCGCCCCCAAAAGGGGGCGCACAGTGTGAGTTAGTCGATAAGCCGGGTTCTGTCGCGGACGATCATTCATCTGCGACGAGCGTCACCGCTCGCCTGTAGCAACCTACCCGAATCCACCGGAGATCACGGCTAATGGATTCCTATTTGGTCTTGCTCCGAGTGGGGTTTACCATCGCCATACTTGTTACCAAGCATGCGGTGCGCTCTTACCGCACCTTTTCACCCTTACCCGATCGAAATCGGGCGGTTCCCTTTCTGTTGCACTTTCCGTAGGCTCGCGCCCCCCAGGCGTTACCTGGCACTCTGATCTCTGGAGCCCGGACTTTCCTCCGTCGAAAAATCGACAGCGATCGCCTGACCAACTCGCGAGCCACTCTAGTCGTGCAGTGCAAAATACTCAAGCACTAGCGTACAACTTGAGAACATTTGGTGAGCGCAGACTATCCTCAGTCCTTGAGTTGCAGCAGGCGCTCATAAACCTCGCGTGCCTTTAACCCGTGAATTTCCGCGACCAGTGCCGCCGCTTTACGCGGTGGCAACTCAGCGCCCAAGCGAATCAACAGCGCGTCGACAGACGCATCGAAACTCCCTGTGGCTTTCGGCGGAGGTCCGACCATGAGAACGTGCTCACCGCGCTGCTGATTGGCGTCCTCGCTCACCCATTGAGCTAACTCCCCAAGAGCCGCACGTCGAATAGTTTCAAAAGACTTGGTCAACTCACGGGCCATTACAACCTCGCGTTCAACGCCAAAAATGGGAATCATCGCATTGAGGGTGTCCAGAATCCGATGCGGTGCCTCGTAGAACACTAGCGTT
>CAJQLP010000052.1 GCA_905479205.1 uncultured Luminiphilus sp. | reverse complement strand
AGTTTTACATTGGCGCCGGCAGCGACTAGCCCCGCTTCAAGCGCGGACTCAAACATATAGCCTGAAACGCGAGTATCCTTGCCAATAATAGCAGTAGGCGCAACGGAGCAATTGGATCAATGAAGAAGCAATATTTTGGTACTGATGGCATTCGGGGTCGAGTGGGTGACGCACCAATAACCCCGGATTTTATGCTCAAGCTTGGCTGGGCCGCGGGCCGTGTCTTTCGAGAAACCTGGGGTTCGCGCCCCACTGTTATTATTGGCAAGGATACTCGCGTTTCAGGCTATATGTTTGAGTCCGCGCTTGAAGCGGGGCTAGTCGCTGCCGGCGCCAATGTAAAACTGCTAGGCCCCATGCCAACCCCTGCCGTGGCGCTAATGACTCGCACACAGAATGCAGCGGCAGGCATTGTAATAAGCGCCTCGCATAACCCATTTTACGATAACGGCATCAAGTTCTTCTCTGACCAAGGCGCCAAGTTGTCGGATGTGACGGAGCTGGCAATCGAAGCGGCCATAGAGGCGCCGCTGGTGACCGTTGAGCCTAGCGAGCTAGGGAAGGCGACGCGGCTTGTTGATGCTGCCGGCCGCTATATCGAGTTTTGCAAAGCGACCTTCGGTGAGGAGCGCTCTCTACGCGGTTTGAAAGTAGTGGTTGACTGCGCCCATGGCGCGACCTATCACATCGCACCGTCCGTATTCAGCGAGTTGGGTGCCGAGGCAGATATCGTAGCGGCCAGTCCCGACGGGTATAACATCAACGACGACGTTGGTTCTACATCGACACGCGCGCTGTCTGAACGTGTTCGTGCGGTTGGCGCGGATCTCGGTATTGCGTTTGACGGCGACGGTGACCGAGTGGTGTTTGTCGATGATCAGGGCATTCTCGTGGATGGTGACGAGCTACTTTATATTCTGACCATGCATCGTGTAGCCACCGGCCGAGCAGATTCAGGCGTGGTAGGTACGCTCATGTCGAATATGGGCTTAGAGCTCGCATTAGCTGAGCACGGCATTAAATTAGAGAGAGCAAAAGTTGGCGATCGACATGTAAAAGAGCTCATGCAGCAGCAGGGCTGGCATCTGGGCGGTGAGTCGTCAGGCCACTTGATTTGTAGCGATGTCTCAACGACCGGAGATGGCATAGTTTCTGCGCTTCAGGTGCTTGCCGCGATGGTCGATGCACAAAAATCGCTGCGCGAATTACTGGCAGGCATGGTAAAGCTGCCGCAAGTGTTGCTCAATGTGCCTGTGACGGCCTCGATGAATCTGGATTCCCCCGCGATTCAGGGGGTAACTCGGCAGGTAGAGGAGGCGCTTCATGGGCGCGGTCGTCTACTGTTGAGACCGTCGGGTACAGAGCCTGTGATTCGGGTCATGGTTGAAGGCGACTCTCTCGAGGAGATACAAGCCCACGCGCAGCGTGTCGCAGATGTACTGACGGCTGTCGCATAATGTTGGAAATAACGTCCCCTAGATTTCTTGCTTGCGGCCTAACGCTCCTTTGGTTAGACTCGCGCGCCTGTTTCGGGAGGGTTTTGGCATGAGCGCTTTGGTGATTGCCAACTGGAAGATGAACGGCGCGTTATCTGCGGTAGAAGTTTTTGCAGAGACGTGGGGTTCGGTAGTTATACCGAACGACGTTCAGATCGTGATTTGCCCTCCCTATGTGTATTTGTCAGCGGTTCGAGAGGCTATGCCTCGCGAGGTGCAGCTGGGGGCGCAAGATTGTGCCGGGCATAAAGCCGGTGCGTTTACCGGCGAAGTGGCAGCAGACATGTTGGTTGAGTCGGGCTGTGCTTGGGTTATTGTTGGACATTCTGAGCGCCGTCAGTACCATGCTGAGACGGACGAACTAGTGGCTCAAAAAGCACAGTTAGCACAGGAAGCGGGTTTGTGTGCCGTAGTTTGTGTGGGTGAGCAGCTTGGTCAACGCGAAGCAGGCGAGCACCAGCAGGTTGTTGCAGCGCAGCTCGCAGGATCACTCGACGGTGTCGACCTGAAAAATTTGGTTGTGGCTTATGAGCCTGTTTGGGCCATTGGTACGGGGCATTCCGCATCCCCACAACAAGCGGAAGACATGCATCGTTGGATTAAAGACTGTCTAATGAAGCACTACGGCGCTGACGCTCAGCAGATTCCAGTAATCTACGGTGGCAGCGTTAAGCCAGAGACAGCGGCAGAGCTGTTTGCTTGCGAAACAATTGACGGAGCGCTGGTAGGTGGCGCATCTCTTGAGGCGACTAGCTTCGCAGAGATCGCACAAGCGGGAGCTTCCGGGAGGAATTAGTGGAACAGATTATCCTAGTCGTACACTTGCTAGTCTCACTGGCAATTATCGGCTTGATCATGATGCAGCGCGGCAAGGGCTCCGATATCGGTGCTTCGTTTGGCGCTGGCGCATCGCAGACGTTGCTTGGCAGTTCCGGTAACACTAATGTGTTGACCAAAGGCACTGCTTGGTTAGTTGTGGCTTTTTTCTCGACGAGCTTTGGTTTGGCAGTGATCGCTGACAGCCGAACGGCGGGGGAAGATAATTTGGGCTTTGAGTTGCCAACTGACTTAGCGCCTATACAAGCCCCAGCTATAGACAGTGAGTTGCCCCAGATTGACGCAGAAATTTCTGCGCCTGATGCAACTTCTGACCTGCCGACGCTTGAGTTGGAGGGTGGGTCAGCTGTAGACTCCTCCGGCGATTTGCCTCAAGGTTAAAAGAAATACGCGGAAGTGGTGGAATTGGTAGACACGCTATCTTGAGGGGGTAGTGGCCATAGGCTGTGCGGGTTCAAGTCCCGCCTTCCGCACCAATAGTAAAAAAGGCTCCCATTGCTGGGGGCCTTTTTTTTACGGTATTTATTGCCGCAATAGGTTGACCCAGCGAGTTCGCGTCCCTATACTCCTGCGCCTCTGATCGAGACAATATGTTCGGTCTTGGTGACAGCCAGCAGCGTTGTAATGTGTTTACG
>CAJQLP010000051.1 GCA_905479205.1 uncultured Luminiphilus sp. | reverse complement strand
CAACTTTCCCCACACCCGCTAGGCGTGCGGAATACTTTAATCGTCGAGCCAGCTCATCGACATCCGGAGTGTGATCAGTCATCGGGGTTGGCCTTTTTTAACACAACGATTAAGGATCGACGCGACTATTGGAGGGGGCGCATCCGCGCGGCCAACATTGGCTTGCATGTGCTGCTCTCCTGAGTATTAATAACGCCTGCAATATGTCCACTAGCCTAGCACCACTAGCCACCCTGCGACACGGCTGCGAGCGTTATGAGACAAATCACCCAAAACTACACATAGCAAGGATTCACATGGACACACAAGCTCTCTTTTCTCTAGAAGGTCGTACCGCACTAATCACCGGCGGTTCGCGAGGTATAGGCCTTATGATTGCCAAAGGTTTCATCGCGCAAGGCGCGAAAGTTTACATTTCCTCACGCAAGGCCGATGTGTGTGATGCGGTCGCAGCTGAACTGGGCGAAAACTGCTTTTCACTGCCCATGGACGTGTCCACCGTTGAAGGCTGTCAAGCATTAGCCCAAGCCTATGCAAAGCATGAAGACCAGCTCGACATCTTAGTGAATAACGCCGGCGCAGCGTGGGGCGCACCGTTTGAATCGTTCCCAGAGCAGGGCTGGGACAAAGTCATGGATTTAAACGTTAAGTCACCCTTCTTTCTAACCCAAGCGTTTGCCCCCGCTCTGAAAGCGGCAGCTCGCGCTGATAAACCTGGCAAGGTCATTAACATTGCGTCTATTGACGGCTTGCGCCTGAACCCTTGGGAAACTTACAGCTACCAGGCATCCAAGGCGGCGGTTATCAACCTAACCAAACGCATGTCGGCTACTCTAATCGCAGACCAGATTAACGTAACGGCTATCTGTCCCGGCGCCTTCCCGTCTGAGATGAACCGCGCGACACGCGACCATGGCGATGCTGTCAGTCAGACCATTCCTAACAAGCGTATTGGTCACGACGAAGATATGGCCGCCGTAGCGATCTATCTCGCGGCACGTTCGGGGGACTATGTTGTTGGTGAATCGATCGCTGTAGACGGTGGCGTTGTTAACGCAAGTCTTCCCCAAAGCTGGGAGCCTGCGTAGTAACCGTTGCGGGAGGGCCGTCCCGCGCGGTGCGGCCCTATAGTCACAGTAGCTTAGATCTTACGAGCAATAAAAACAGCGCCTTTCGAGCCGATGCCTACGAGCCACTGCCAACCTCTGGTCAGCAGGCCTATCTTTGCCACTACTAACGACGCCGCTTCATCGCGATGCGCCACTTCGTCTTGTTGACACTCAAGCAGCAATTGGCGCAGGCCTCTGAAGGGGCCATCTTCGCTAAGCCTGACAATTTGCTCCTGGTAGTGATGATCGACAAAGGTTTCTACCGCTTCAATAGTCGCAAATACAGCGTGTGGTCCGACTAATGACGGAAGAGCGCCCGTTAACCACCCCATTATCTTCCACAGTCCCAGCAAGTGCGTTTCGGTATTGGGAGGCATAGCCTCTGTTATGCGCTGAAGGTGATATTGCTCTGTTTCTAGGTGGCGCAGAGCAAAAGCCCGAACCTCACTGCTTTTTGAGACAGCCAAGATGCCGCGATAGATCATGACAGCGCCTGCTTCACCTGCGTGATTCGAACGTAAATCAGCAATTAGCCAATCGGGAAGCTCATGGTCTGCTTGGTTGGCAGCGCCAACCAGCCTAGTCTTTAACTGTAACTCTGCGCTGCGTTTCACGCGTGCAAGCTCACGAGGCACTTTCCTCATTTGTTTTAAAGTGCTCGGGCTTTCCATGCATGGCATACCACTCTTCCCATTCCCAAGGCGTCATCGTTTTAGGAATGGCGTTCGAGGTAGCGCGACTAAAAGCCTTGCCTTGCAATGAATTATCCGTTGTTTGAGCGTCATCACCGAGAATGTCGCGAATTAACTTCTGATTCCGTGTTTCCATGGATACCACCTCCTGAGCCTACAGTACTCTAAAAACGGCGGAAGTGGTTTTTGTCGATGACGCGACGAACAGCAAACACAGGAAATGTGCTCAAGGTGGTGGCCGAATGTGAATGTTCTGATAAACTGCGGCTCTCGTTTTCGGGCCCATAGCTCAGTTGGTTAGAGCAGTCGACTCATAATCGATTGGTCGTAGGTTCAAGTCCTACTGGGCCCACCACCTTACCCTTATAAATCAATAGGTTACGATAACTAAGCTCCAGCGCCTGCTGCATAGCAACGCAACAGGTACAGTGGAGGTAACAGTCGTGGCCACATTCGTTAAGGTTGGCGCGAAAACCAAGGCGCTTATACGCAAGCAAGGCTACCCAACTCGGTCTAAAACATTTGTCAGATATGCCGATGCTCAGGCGTGGGCGAAGAAGCTTGAGTCTGAGATGGAGCGTGGATGCTTCGATGATTCAGCTCGACTCAAGCAGTTCCACTTCAGCGAAGCACTTGAAGCATACCTTGAGGCATGTAGACATCGGAACCTCAAGGCCACCAAGTTCATAGAAGCCCACAGTCGCATCCTTAAGCGTCACCTTGGTGACCATCGGCTATCTGACATTACGCATCTGGTACTCGCAGCCTATCGTGATAAGCGTCTTCACAGCGTCGCTGCTGCCACCGTCAAGCACGAACTTGGCATCACGCATCGAGCACTCAAACATCAGTTCCGCACATTGGGTGTCCCTGTAGAACGAATACCAACTGTACGTCCTCCGACGGTTTCAAACTCTCGTGAGCGCCGCATAAGTCCCGAGGAGCTTGAGGCGTTACTAACGCAAATACCCAATGCAGAGATACGCATTACAGTTCAACTCGCCGTTGAGACGGGTATGCGCCGTGGTGAGCTTGTAAACATGCAGTGGCATCATATCGATTGGGGTCGCCGGACACTGCTCGTACCGGTCACCAAGACAAACCGAAAGCGAGAAGTACCTCTTTCTACTACCGCTCTGGCGCTGCTGACGGGTCTAATACCGGACGGAGGAGCTGAAGGTCATATCCTTCAGTACCAACCCGACTCGATAACTCAGGCATTTGCCCGCGCAGCTACAAAGGCAGGGCTATCGAACATTCGACTCCACGATCTGCGCCATGAAGCGACAACACGCTTCTTTGAGAGGGGTCTGTCGATGATGGAGGTAGCCGCAATCACAGGTCACCAAGACCCACGTATGCTCCGGCGGTATACCCATCTCGACGCTTCTGATTTAGCGAGTCGGCTAGGATAAAAACAGGGATGCGGGGTCGAAGGGGGGCGGGGGGGGCTGTTGAGGTACTCGCTGGCACTGGGTGCCGCTGCCACTTGCTAAAAGCAATTTTCAGGTGACTCCAACCGTTCGCTGCTCGGCGCGTAAACGAGGCTCCTCCACATGTCCGCTATCG
>CAJQLP010000050.1 GCA_905479205.1 uncultured Luminiphilus sp. | reverse complement strand
ACATTGGCCGGTTTTAGTTTGGCATGCACCACTGGGGCTGCCTGCTCCGTCACCGATACCACCGCACTCTGTGACGAAGCTCACCGAGGTGCCGTCAGGCACAGGGTTGCCAAAGCGATCAAAGGCGTAGGCGGTTACACGCACTTCTGCCCCGGAAGCAAGACCAGTATCCGGTGGGTTTAAGGTCGACGCCGTGACTGTAAAACGCGCCTGAGTGGCAATGCCTGATGAAACGCTAAGAACATCGGAGAATACGCGTATCAGGTCGTCGGTTGCGTCGAGAGGCGTTTGCTCTGTTTCTGCAATAACGCGGACGGGGGTCGGAAGCTTGCCCGCCCAGATGGTTGCAGTGGCTTCGCCCGCGCCATTACTAAGGACATCAGTATCTAACAGCTCGATACCCCCAAGCTCGGTGCTCAAATAAAACTGCACCGCTTGCCCGGTTACGGGGTTGCCGGACGGGCCGGTCAGCTTAAAGGTTACCTCTGAACGTTCTTCAAGACCGGTACCTCCGCCCGTACCGCGCAGTGCAATATTAATCGGGCTTGCATTGACAAAGGTAAGCGATACGCGGTCGAAGTTGTTTTCTTCGTCCACCGACAGCATTTGCACGTTTATTTCATCAGTGACGCTTCCGCCATTTACGGTGTAGGTCGCGGTTAATGTCCCGGCGCCTGTTGAACCATCACCCGTCAAGGTGAAGCTCGCGCGCCCGGTTGAATCTGTCAGGCTTGTGCTACTGCTGGGCTCGATTATACCAACATCGCTACTCAAGGTTATTATGGCGTTGGGCAGCGGCGCCCCATCGGCGGTAAGTTCAACGTCGACTGTCAGCGGTGTCGCGTCACTGAAAGTGGAACCGCTCGGTTGAATAATGTCGATTGTGTAGGACGACTGCGCTCTTTCGCTGGTAAAGGCGATTGAGTTACTAAAGGTATTGCCGGAGTCTGTGGTGAAGGTCGCTACAGCTGTTCCGGCACCGTCACTGCCATTATAAGAAAGAGTAAATGCGGCGCGTCCTAAGCTGTCCGTCAGACTGCGACCATTTTGTGGGCTGACATCAGCAATATCGCTGCTTAGGCTCACGACGGCATCGGCGACGGGCGAACTGCTGGCGATCCCCTCACGTAGAGTCACAATAAGGTCTAAGGGTTGGCTCGGTGCGATCGTTGTTATTGCTGTGCTCGGATTAGGCGCGATGCTTACGGTATACACTTCGTTGGCAACAGACTCTACAGAGACAGCTTCTGTGATGGTGGCTACGCGCGTAATCAAGTTTGCGGTAACGGTGCCGGCTCCGACCGTTCCATTGAATAACAGCTCAAAGTTCGCGACGCCGTTATTTGTGAGGCTGCTGCTGCCGCTTGGAAAAACGTCAGCGATATCGCTACTCAAGCTGATGGTAGCGTCATCGATGTCCAGTGTCTGGCCTTGTTTATCCGTAATGGCCACTTGGACTGTCAGCGGGCTTTCTTCTGATAGCGTGTTCGCAATGTCGCCATTGCTGTTCCGTAAGGTAATGCTCAGCGATTGATCAATTTCTGCAGCGGTTGCCTCCAGGTTTTTCGAAGCGGTAATTGTATTTTGATTATTGGTGAAGCTGGCTGTTACCGTGCCTGCACCGACCGTACTCGCAAAGGCCAACTCAAATTCCGCTTGGCCCGAGGCGTCGGTTAACAGAGTTCCGGAGCTGGGGATAACTAGGCCGATGTCACTGGCTAGCGTCACTATTTGGTCGCTGATGATGGCATCGTCGGTAATGGCGGTGAGAGTGACGATCGCGGTCAACGGGTCATCGGATGTAATAGTGTTGCTTTCGGCACCCGTAGGGCTGAGGGTTTGAAGTGATAGGCCATGAGTTGCTGACGTGCTCAATACCTCGATGCCTGTGCTCCTCTCGAGGCTAGGAGCATTCTCAGGCGAGTAGGTAACGGTGATGATGCCGGCGCCGCTTATGCCATCGGCATTGAGGGTGAACAGGGCATTCCCTTGATCATCTGATAGGGTCGAGCCGGTATCAGGACTCAATAGCCCGATTGTAGACACGGCCGTCACAATCTCGCCGCCCACAGGCGTCAAGGTTTCGCCTGCCGTATCTGAAAGAGTGGCAATAACGGTCATGGGTTCATTAGCGCTTAAGAACCGCGTTGCTTCGCCATCGGGATCGACAGTTTGTAAGCTCAAGATCAACGAGTCTGCTATTTGGAAGGCTTCGATGAAGACGCTTTCAGTCACCGCACCCTCATTAGCCGTATAGGTGGCGGTTAGCTGACCTGCTCCAACGGTACCGGAAAAGCTAAGCGTAAAACGAGCGATGCCATCAGCATCGGTTAACGCTGATCCGTTGGGTGGGGTAACGTCACCGACATCGGAGGACAGGGTTATGCTGACATCGGATACGGGTCGATTGTTGTCGGTTAAAAGAGTGACTTCGACACTCAATGGATTATCTGCATCCAACGTATTAGCGGTCGCTCCTGAAGGCCCATAAGTTGCTATCGATAGCTTATAGGGTGGCGTGCCTGACTCGCCTAGGAAGCCGCCACTACCCACACCGTCACCACCGCCACCGCCGCAGGCTGTGATAGCCAATATCGCAACAAGCGACGCTATTAGCCGGGCTGTCTTCCCTAACCACCAATTTAACATTGTTGTCTCTCCAAGCTTGTTAAGCACGTGGTGAACGTCTTACGCACAATCATTGAACCATACCATGCAACAGTTGGTTTGGTTGGCGACTAGTTCACAAGATTTCAATTGAAAAGCCTATTAGCACGGGGCTGTCGGGGAGTTCTAAGGGGGCTAAGTGACTCACGGGCACTACCCGATTTACGCTGCGTGCTGTTATTCTTCACCAATGACTGAATCCGGATTTAATACGTCCAAGCCATTGTCCATTTCCAAGCCACTGTCGATTTCGATGGTGCTCTATCGCAGTTGTCTTCAAAACGTGAGAACCACGTTGGAGTCGTTGATTATTGCGTTGCAAAACGTCAATTTGAGCGCTTCCATCACAATTGTTGATCAGAGTCTCGATAAGCAATACGCGAGTGACATTCAAACTCTATGTGAGGCGTTCAGTGCTGACCCTCGCTTAATAGTAGAGCTGGTCGTTACCGGCGATAACCGCGGTTACGGCGCTGGACATAACCGTGCATTGCTCGGGTCGGATAGCGATCTACACCTTATTTTAAATCCCGACGTTAAGCTGGATCCCGAGGCCTTGGTGCGAGCAACTGCTCTGTTTCAAGATCAGCCCGGCTTAGTGCTTCTTGCGCCTCGAAGTGTCGACATCAGCGGGCGGGAGGATTTTATTGCCAAGGGCTACCCGTCGGTGTTGGTACTGGCGCTTCGCGCTTTTGCACCCAATTGGCTTCAGGGTTTGTTTCGCAACCGCTTAGCAGCGTATGAACTGCAGCATTTACCCACGTCGGGTGCGCCACAGGCGGTAACGCTAGTCTCAGGGTGCTGTATGTGGGTGCGTGGAGACGCACTTCGCGCTGTTCGAGGCTTTAACGAGGACTACTTTCTTTATTTTGAAGACTACGATCTCAGCTTGCGATTGGCGGAGCATGGCAAGGTAATGCGAGCGCCAAACGTGCTCATCACGCATTTTGGTGGCAACGCTGCGCGCAAGGGATTTAGGCATATCGGCTGGTTTGCAGCAGGCGGTTGGCGGTTTTTCTCTCAATGGGGGTGGAAATTTTTCTAAGCGGATCGCTACAGTCCAAGCGAGCATCGTGCGACACTAGCCTTATGACGACATCCCCTACCAGCAGTGATATCAAAGGTGCCGCTGATCCCGATGAGCAGTTGAACGCGACCCTCTTACAGGAGCAGCGCCGCCGCTATATGCTCGATCAGCTGGGTATCGCCCCGCTAATCAGTATTTGCGATGGCGTTGCGGCTAAGGCATCGGTTCGTATCGCTGGCCCTACTGACAGTGATGGCCTTGCTGACAGTGGTGGCGTTACTGACAGTGATGGTCTTACTGACATAGCCGCGCTGCGCGCAACATTACGCAGCGCTAACGCCAATCCTCGCGCGAAACCGGCGGACTCAGCTGACGTTGAGGCTCGATTACCCGCACAGGCTCTATCGGAAAAAACGACAGTACAGTCACCAGGCGCAAGCTTACAGGCGTCGGCGCCGAGTGTGACGTTTCAGTTACTCATTGCATCGACGGGTCGTTGGCTGTGGGTCGAGGTGCTTTCCGATGGTCTTATTCGACAAGAGCAATTGCAGTTGATTCAGGCAATGGGTCGTATACTCGATGGCCCCAAGGTAGCAATAAAGCATCTGCAATTTGATTGGCCGATGGCAAGCCACCCTCAGTTGCCTAGGGATATCAACGCTGCCAAGCAAAGTGTTGCTGGGCAGTTACAGCGGCTTGCAAAAGACGCCTCCGCCAGTGGTTTGATTATTTTGGGCGACGAGGCGATGCCTTTTATCGGTGAGGCAATCAACTTAACCCGCTTAGAAGTCCCTTCCACAGTTACGATGCTTCAAGAGCCACAGCGCAAGCGCGATGCGTGGGCCGTTATAAAGCCTCATGTCATTACGGACTGAGGGTGTTGTCGAGGCCACTGTTGCCTGTATTGACGGTCAGATTACAGCACTCTATCAGGACCCTTGGGCACCATCATTGTCGACGCTGTTAGCGCGGTTGGCGCAACCAACTGGGCGAGCATGGATCTTTAGGCAGGCCGATTCAGTTGTCGCGGTAGCGTGGTTCTCGATTGTATCGGATGAAGCGGAGCTTTTAGATATTCGGGTTGCATCTCGGTTTCGTCAGCGTGGTTTTGGCAGACAGTTACTTCGCTTTGCTTTGAACGTTTTACATCATGAGCAAATTGTTGAATGCCACCTCGAGGTGCGCGCGTCCAATGACGCGGCGATAGCACTGTATGAGCAGCTGGGCTTTACGACCTCGGGCAGCAGAGCCAATTATTACCCTAGCGTAAGCGGGCGCGAAGATGCGATTCTCATGGTCCTGACAATGAACGAAGCGGTACCCTCATGAAAGTGCTCGAAACGGATTTCTGGTGTTTGCTACTCCCTCCTGAGTGGACGGCTGAAAAAGATGATGACGTGGTTGTTATTGTTGATGACGACGATGTAGGCGAGCTTTCTCTTACCACGCTATGCAAGCAGTCAGGAGAAGTTGAGGGTAGTGACGTACTGTCCATGGCCCGAGACGAGTCGCCAGAAGTCAAAGATTGGAAGAATGTCAGCGTGGGTGCGTTCGTCGGTATTGAAGGAAACTTTTACGAGGATGGCGCCTACATTCGCGAGTGGTACGTCGCCGCGGGGCAGGTGCTAATTTACATCACGTATTTCTGCGATGACGACAATGCGCTGATGGATGACGCGGCCGTCGATGAACTATTGCAAACTTTGGTGTTGGGTGACGGAGGCGATTGATAACCCCTCAGTGGATCCCCTCGGCTCCTCGTTAGGATATTTTCCCCGTCACACGTACCCGCTTTGAACCCGCGACAATGAGGTCTGCTTTTGCCGCCGCCAAGCGTTTCGCGCGAGCATCTATCTGATTCTTAATCGCGATGAGCAAACCCGTTATGATGAATGCACCAGGCGGCAGTATCGCGAGTAAGAACGACGGATAATCTACAGCGAGCACTAAGTGCCAAGCTCGCGCGCTCTCACCAAAAAGCAGATGCATATTTGCAAACAAGCCCCCAGTGCCCAACAGCTCACGAATCGCACCGAGCAAGACCAATACTACCCCAAAGCCGAGCGCCATAATAAAGCCGTCATAGGCAGAAGGTAGGATGGGATTTTTCGATGCGAAGGCATCGGCTCGACCTAAAATCACGCAGTTAGTGGTGATCAGTGGCAGGAAAATGCCGAGAATTTGGTAAAGCTCATAGGTGTAAGCCTTCATAAGCAGTTCGATCGCGGTAACCGCGGCGGCGATGATCATAACGAACGCAGGCAAGCGAACAGTTTCTGATACCACATTGCGGATCAGCGCGACCGATAAGTTGGATGTCACCAGCACAAACATAGTTGCGGCGGCGAGTCCGAGCGAGTTAACTACCGAGGCCGATACGGCCAACAACGGACAAAGACCGAGTAGTTGGACGAGCGCAGGGTTATTTTTCCAGAGGCCATTATTGGTCAGTGTGCTGTAGGAAAGGCCGCTCATGAGGTTGTCTCCTCCGCTGCGCGTGATTGAGAGACAGGGCCAGGGACTGCGGCTGGCATCGGGTGCTCAGATACTGAGGAAAACAAAGCCTTTTTGTTGAGCTCCGCGTATTCGAGCGCCTTTCGTGTGGCGGTGATAACAGCTCTGGGCGTAATCGTCGCGCCTGTGAACTGATCAAAGACTCCGCCATCTTTACGCACTTTCCATTGAGTCGCAGCCGGCTTCGTTAATGACTGATCATTAAAGCTGAGTATCCAGTCGGATTTATTAAGGTCTATCGCGTCACCCAGACCAGGCGTTTCTCTGTGAGCGACTACTCTGACTCCCGCAACGCTCAGATCGGCCCGCACACCCACTAGTAAGCGGATGTCGCCTGAATAACCATCGTGAGCGGTGGCAGGTAGGATAACTCCAACCGTGTCGCCGTCTTTGCGAACTCGATAGGCCAATCTATCTTCTCGTACTTTGAGCAGCGATTGGCCTCGTGTAATGGTGAAGTTATCGTCAATCAGGCTGTTGTCATGGCTGTTGGCAGGAAATATTTGCAGGAGCTGTTTTGCTTCTGCAACACGCTGGGCTTCGACAATCGCGTCTTTAGTGGAAATATAGGTCCACGCGATTAAGGCTGTTGTGAGGGCTGCAAACAACCCGAGCAGCAGACTATTTCGGGAGATGGCCGTCACAGTGTTCATTCATCCCTCCTATTATGACCATAAGTTGCTGGCTGCGTGTACTGGTCGATGAGTGGTGCTGCAAAGTTAAGAATGAGCACTGCAAAAGCGACGGCGTCGGGGTAATTGCCAGTAACCCTGATGATGTAAGTTAAGATGCCAATAAGCGCACCAAAGATAATTCGCCCACGATTAGATACTGCAGAGCTAACAGGATCGGTGATAATAAAGAATGCACCGAACATGGTTGCTCCGCTCAGCCAGTGAAACAGCGCAGACCCACCACTTTCAGAGCTGCCGCCGTCGAAGCCAGCAGCGGCACACAGACCCATAGCTGCGAGCATTGCCACCGGGGCATGCCACGTGAAAACGCGTTGGTATAACAACCACAAACCGCCAGCTAAAAAGCCAATATTCACCCACTCCCAGCCCACACCTGCGAATTGACCAAATTGGGCCTTCTGACGGTAAAGGTCTTCAACCAGCAGCCCGGTGTTTTGACGCATCAGGTCTAGGGGAGTCGCCATGGTCACCGCATCATACTGACTGTTGGCAAATAGCGCCGTTAGCGCATCACTTATTCCCGGCACATCGGCAAGCCCGCGAGGTGATGCCCATGTCGACATCTGTAGGGGAAAGGAGATTAGGAGTACGACGTATCCCACCATCGCAGGATTAAAAGGATTGTATCCTAGGCCGCCGAAAACATGCTTTCCTAGTAGTACGGCACTGGCAACACCGACCACAATTAACCACCAAGGTGCATAAGGTGGTAATGCGATACACAGCAATGTGGACGTAACTAAGACACTGAAATCTCGTAGATAAAACAGCGGATCACGCTTACGAACTGCCATCACGCAGTACTCGAGCCCCAGGGCAACAATCCCACCGAAGAGGATATTGAGAAGCGTGCCGGGTCCAAAAAACCAGGTCATTGCGATAACACCTGGGAGTGTCGCTAGCAACACCGTTTGCATCACTTTGCTGGTGGATAGCGGACCGTGGCCGTGGGGAGAGGTGATTCTCAGGAAGCCCATTAGCCGACATCCTCTGACTTCACGACGCTCTCTTTACGCGCTTTTGCACGTGCGATGGCTGCCTGCACAGGATCTTCCGCATCGGCGGATTCGGCTTTCTTTTGGGCAGCAAGCTTACGCGCCGCACGCTTAGCCTCACGCTCTTTAGCTTCACGCTCAACACGCTCTTGTCGCGCTTCAAAACGGGCTTGGGAGCGTTCCGCACGCTGTTTATCTTGGCGTGCTTCAACAATAGTGCTTTTCGCCGCGCGATAATATTGCACTAAGGGAATCGTGCTAGGGCACACCCAGGAGCAAGCACCACATTCAATGCAGTCGAAAAGGTTATGCTTTTCGAGTTGTTCTTGGTCTCGTGCTTTGGCATACCAATAGAGTTGCTGTGGCAAAAGCGAGGCGGGACATGCTTCAGCGCAGAGACCGCAGCGAATACACGCTTGGGCGGGTGGCGGTGCAGGTAACTCCTCATGAGTGGGCGCTAAGACACAGTTGGTCGTTTTGATGACGGGAACCGCTCCGGTTTCCAATGCAAACCCCATCATGGGCCCGCCATGAATGAGCCGCTGTTGCGACCCCGGTGTGAACTCTGAAAGCGCAAGTAAGTGACTGATGGGCGTGCCCAGTCGAACTCGGTAGTTACAAGGTTTGCCAAGCGCTCGCCCTGTCAAGGTGACGAGTCGCTCCGTGAGCGGTTTGCCGTCGATAATAGCGTCTCGCACGGCAACGGCTGTCCCTGGGTTTTGGCACACAATGCCGACGTCGGCAGGCAAGCCGCCGGAGGGAACTTGTTTTCCCGTTAGAATTTCAATCAGCTGCTTTTCGCCGCCCGATGGATACTTAGTAGGGAACGACATAACCTCGCGATCACCCACGTCGCCTTGTGCGGCGACAGCTGCTTGCATAGCTTTCAGCGCATCGGGTTTATTGTCTTCCACGCCGTAAAGAATGACGCTGGCACCGAGGATATGGGCAATAATTTCGGCTCCAGCAACAATCTGGTCGGCGGCGACTTGCATTAAGGTGTCGTCAGCAGTGATGTAGGGCTCGCACTCGGTACCGTTGATAATCAGGGTATCAATGGCGCAGCGATCTCTCGCTAGCAGCTTAGTTGCGGTCGGAAAACCTGCGCCACCGAGGCCACTAATGCCTGCGTCATGTACGTGTTGAATGAGTGTTTGAGGGCTTTCCGCGCGGTAGTCTTCGACGCCTCGCGTTGTGATCCATTCGTCGGCACCGTCGGGCACCAAAGAAATACAGGTGTTTTCTAGGCCCGACGGGTGCGGAACAGATCGCATGCCGATGGCCATAACCGTACCTGATGTTGGTGCATGTACCGCCGCGCTGACAGCGCCTTGGCTCTCAGCCAATAGCTGGCCGCCCTTGACCTTGTCGCCGACATTGACTATGGGCTCAGCAGGGGCGCCGATATGTTGTGACAGCGGCAGAATGAGCTCACTGGGAAGGCCCGCATCGAGGACTTTCCCCGGATGAGAGAGGTGCTTTTCTTCGGGTGGATGTATGCCACCATGAATAGCGTAAACGGTTCTCACGCTGCTTCCCTATCCGTTGCAATAATATTGGAAGATTCGGTCGATGACGGCATCGACCAGCTCCAGCTGGCGATACCCGTGCGGCGAGGAATCATATCGATGCAATCCACGGGGCAGGGCTCTACGCAGAGATCGCATCCCGTGCACTCATCTGCGATAACTGTGTGCATTTGTTTCGCCGCCCCTAAAATGGCATCGACCGGGCAGGCCTGGATGCATTTAGTACATCCGATGCACTCATCTTCACGAACGAACGCGACGCGCGGCTCTTTCTCGGTACCATGCTCAGCGTCCAGGGGTTCAGGCTCTACGTCCAGTAGGTTCGCGAGTGCGTCGATAGTTTCCTGGCCTCCCGGTGGACACTTATTGATCGCATCACCGTCGGCGATAGCTTGGGCATAAGGCCTGCACCCGGGATAGCCACACTGTCCGCACTGGGTTTGAGGTAGAAGCGTATTGATTTGATCAGCAAGAGGGTTGCCCTCGGTGCGAAATTTCACCGATGCAAATCCGAGTAAACCTCCGAATACCAAACCGAGAGCAAGCAGCGCGGTCAGTGCGGTTAGCAGCGGATGATCTGTGATGAGCGCTAGCATCCGGTTATACCAACCCCGAGAAGCCCATAAAGGCTAGTGATGCCAGTCCCGCTGTAATCATACCAATGGCGGCGCCCTGAAACGGTTCTGGAACATCGGCTACGGCCAGGCGCTCTCGCATAGCTGAAAACAATACCAGCACAAGGGAGAACCCGAGAGCAGCGCCGAAACCGTAAAACAAGCTTTGTGTAAAACTGTGCGCCTTGTTGATGTTAAGCAGAGCAACACCGAGCACCGCACAATTGGTGGTGATGAGTGGTAGATACACCCCCAGAACCCTATGCAACAGAGGGCTTGACTTGCGCACTACCATCTCAGTGAATTGCACGACTACAGCGATCACGAGAATAAAGCTGATTGTTCGCAAATAGGGCAAATCGAGGGGCAACAAGAGGTAGTTGTAGGTGAGGTAGCTGCAGACTGAGGCTAGGGTCAGGACGAAGGTCGTTGCAGCAGACATGCCAATGGCGGTCTCAAGTTTATTGGAGACACCCATAAAGGGGCACAGTCCTAGGAACTGTACCAAAACAAAATTATTGACCAGCACCGCACCTACAAGCAGCAGTGCGTAATCAGACAGCATGCCAAGTCTCCATTGGCGAAGAATCGCCCAGTAATCGCAGCCCTATTCTAAGGAATATAGGCGCCTGACAACAATGACTTATAGTTATGGTCTTAAGCCTTACTGGCGCTTACCATTGCGTCAACGTGTTCCGGGTCAACTCGCTGCAGTAAAGGCTTAAAGACCTCGAGCTGGTGGTCGATCAAAGGGCTTTTGAGACTGTGCCAGTCCACGTCGATTTGCAGGAATTGCTCAGCACGCGCAGCCATTTCGGGCAGCACTGGCTTTAAGTAGGTGATTAGAACCCTGAATAAGTTAATCCCTGTAGAACACACGTCTTGAACTTCCTGCTCGCGACCTTCTTCTTTGGCTAAAACCCAGGGCTTTTTATCATCGATATATTGGTTTGCTCTGTCAGCCAGCGCAATGATTTCCCGCATTGCCCGACCGAAATCGCGCGTCTCGTAAAGCGCAGCAATGTCATCGCCAGCCGAGATAAACTCATCGAGTAAGGCCTGTTCAGAGCACTCGGAGGCCATGCGGTTATCAAACTTTTTACGCAAGAAGCCGGCGCAGCGGCTCGCGATGTTGACCACTTTACCTACAAGATCAGAGTTAACGCGCTGAACAAAGTCATTGAGATTTAAATCGATATCATCGACGCCCGAAGACAGCTTGGCGGCAAAGTAGTAACGCAGGTACTCGGGATCAAGGTGTTCGAGGTAGGTGCTCGCCATAATGAATGTCCCTCGACTCTTGGACATTTTAGTGCCATCGACCGTAAGAAAGCCGTGGGCATAAACCGCATTAGGCATCCGGAGGCCCGCCGTATGCAGCATGGCGGGCCAGAACAGACCGTGAAAATTGACAATATCTTTACCGATAAAGTGGTACAGCTCAGTTTCGTCTTCCCGTATCCAGTAGCTGTCAAAATCCTCACCAGAGCGAGCGCAGTAGTCTTCAGTGCTGGCGATGTAGCCAATTGGAGCATCGAGCCACACATAGAAATATTTGCCGGGGTGGCCCGGAATCTCAAAGCCAAAATAAGGCGCATCGCGACTGATATCCCAATCTTGAAGACCAGCTTCGATCCATTCGTTTAACTTATTCGCAACTGCGGGCTGCAAGCTTCCACTGCGTGTCCACCCTCTAAGAAGCTCTTCGAAGTCTCCAAGCCGGAAAAACAAATGGTCTGACTCCCGATCAACGGGTGTTGTGCCGGACAAAGCGGATATAGGATCAATAAGGTCGACGGGACTGTAGGTTGCTCCACAGGCTTCACAATTATCCCCATACTGATCGGGGGTCTTGCATTTGGGGCATGTGCCCTTGATAAATCGGTCGGCTAAAAATAGGCCTTTCTCTTGATCATAAGATTGGGTGATCTCGCGCACTGCGATGTGCCCTTGCTGTTCAATCCGTTTATAGATTGTCTCTGACCAGCGCCGATTTTCTTCAGAATGAGTAGAGTGGTAATTGTCGAAATGAACTAAAAAACCTGTCGAGTCCTTGAGGTGCGCGGCTTTCACTTGTTCTATTTGTTCTTCAGGGGTAATTCCAGCTTTCTCAGCCGATAGCATGATGGCGGTGCCGTGAGCATCATCAGCGCATATATACAGGCAGTGGTTACCTCGGGAGCGCTGAAAGCGGACCCAGATATCGGTCTGGACTTGCTCGAGCATATGGCCAAGGTGTAAAGGTCCATTGGCATAAGGCAGGGCAGAGGTGACTAGGATTTTTCGAGAAGCCTCGGTCATTGCAGATACACGTCACTGAAGAAAAAAGAGGCGCACAGTCTACCGGAATGGCGCGCCGGTTTCATGCTGCTCGGGTTATACTTGTGTCTTTTAATCATCGAGCCAAGGGGATAGTGTGAATTCGAAGCCCAAGCACATTGTGGCTGTCGCCTCAGGTAAGGGGGGCGTTGGTAAATCCACCGTTGCCATGAATCTTGCTATAGCTTTGAAGTTGCGTGGTTTATCGGTGGGGCTTCTTGATGCCGACGTCTATGGCCCGAGCCAGCAGCACATGTTGGGGGTCGATGACTCGGTAACACCTGAGCAGCAGGACGGAAAGTATTTGCTACCCGTTGAGGTCCAAGGCATCAAATCCATGTCGATGGGCTATTTGTCCAGTGCCAAAACTCCAATGGTGTGGCGCGGCCCCATGGCGAGTAGCGCGCTAGTGCAGATGCTTGAGCAAACATTGTGGGGGGATATTGATATCTTGTTGGTTGATATGCCGCCGGGCACTGGGGATATCCAGCTTACGTTGTCCCAGAAGGCGTCTTTGTCAGGGGCGATTATTGTTACCACCCCACAAGATATCGCTTTGCTGGATGCGCGCAAAGGCGTAGAAATGTTCGCGAAAGTTGAGGTGCCGATTCTTGGTATTGTGCAGAATATGGCTGTGCACGTTTGTAGCCAGTGTGGGCATGCAGAGCACGTTTTTGGTCAGGATGGCGCATTGACCATGGCGCAAGAGTACAACGTTGATGTGCTCGCAAATCTGCCTTTATCAATGGCAGTGCGAGTAGCTGCCGATGCGGGACAATCGATTGTAGAGGTCGCACCCGACGGCCCAGAAGCGAGAGCATTGTTTGATGCTGCAGATGCAGTTATCGCGCGCCTGGCGTCGGCAGAACCTGTCAAAATGCCCACTATTAGTATGGGCGATGATTAATAAAACAGCCAAACGCGCCAAATAAAAGCGTTAACATCTTATTCAATTAACACATGATAGTAGAGGATGAACCGTGAGTATTAAATCTGATCGATGGATTCGCCGTATGGCCGAAGGGCACGGCATGATTGAGCCCTTTGAACCTGGACAGGTTCGAGGAGACGAGAACAATCGGCTGATTTCTTACGGCACATCAAGCTACGGTTACGACGTGCGCTGTAGCCGAGAGTTTAAAGTATTTACTAATATCAATTCGGCAACGGTTGACCCTAAGCACTTCGACGAGAACAGTTTTGTGCACGTTGAAGGCGATAGTTGCGTGATCCCCCCCAATTCGTTTGCGCTTGCCTGTACTGTTGAGTATTTTCGAATTCCGAGGAATGTGCTGACCATCTGTTTGGGTAAGTCGACCTATGCGCGCTGCGGCATCATCGTAAACGTGACGCCGCTCGAGCCCGAGTGGGAAGGCCACGTCACATTAGAGTTTTCTAACACAACAACATTGCCGGCCCGCATCTATGCCAACGAAGGCGTGGCACAAATGCTGTTCTTTGAGTCTGACGAAGTGTGTGAAACGAGTTACGCGGACCGAGGTGGAAAGTATCAAGGCCAGCGAGGCGTAACGCTACCTAAGGCCTAATTTAAGTGAGCAGGGTCTGCTATCAGCGGCCCGCATAGGCCGTGTGGGCCCGCGTACTCACGTATAATAGTAGTCCCGCCTAGACAGATACCGACCGCTTCCAGCTGACGTTTACTTCGTGTCCCTTGGAAGCAGCGAGCTATCCTTGAGCTCGATATCAATAACAGAGCCGTCTTCATCGTGAACCGTCTTTATCATAAGAAAGTTGAGGGCAGGAGCGACCCAAATATTAGAGGTCCGCTGGTCATCGTCGCGCACTTGCTCGTACTGCCACGTCTCAAAGTTACCTGCCTCGACGCTCACGGTTTTTTTGCCGACGAAGGCCAGTGTGCGGACCTTGACGCGGGGCCCATCAATGACGCGAAATGATAGGGTTTTTGGGGGCTTGTCGGCCCCCAGTAAAGCCAGTCTTAGCTGCTCTTGCTGACTGAGACGATCGAGGATGTCAGGCTGCCACTCATGCTCGGTCCACTGTTTCTTTCGCAGGCTGCGTATTTTACCTTGATCTTTTAGGAACTCGACGGCGCGTTTGCGATTGACGATGCCTTTAAGTTGGTATTTGAAGTCTTGGGCGCGGATATGCCCGTCAGCAATTGAAAAGTGACTGCGCTCTTTTAGGCTCGCAACGAAGACACTGCCTTCATTCGTGAGAGTATATTTTCCTGCCTCGTCCACCGTTAGCTGGCGGTTTAGGGTCATGCCTAAGCCCATTGCGGTTGTCGAATAACGCGCGGTGTAAGGTGAGAGAACTTCCGCACTGCTTAAATTTGCGCCGAGTAGTAGGCAGCTAACCCAAAGCCAATGAATAGTTGCTGCGCGCCCTGCGCGAGGCTTCTCCATTGCTAAATGCTTATGTGCCACGGGCGCTCGCTTGTTTTTGAAGTTGCTGCCAGTCTACGCCCTCTGGTGGTAAAGGTTTACCGTCAAAATAGGCTTTGTCGTCGCCTAGGGTCACGCTACCCGATAGCACTAATTTTGCTGCCGCGGGATAGATTTCGTGCTCTAAGGGCAATATGCGCTCTGCCAGCGCTTCAGCGGTGTCGTCGTGGATGGCCACTTTGGCATGCAAAATGGGGGGACCCCCATCGAGGTCTGGCGTCACATAATGCACCGTGGCGCCCGCATGGCTATCACCGCTATCGATAGCTCTTTGGTGAGTATTAAGTCCTGGATAGAGCGGAAGTAATGAGGGGTGAATGTTGAGTAATCGACCACGAAATTGATTAACAAATTCAGGGGTCAGGATCCTCATAAAGCCTGCAAGAATAACGAGATCTAAGTTGGCCGCATGCACAAGTTCAGCGAGCGCCGAATCGAAGGCCTCCCGTGTCGGGAAGGCCTTGTGGTCGACAACTTGCGTTGCAATGCCTGCGTCAGCAGCCGTCAATAGTCCTGGAGCGTTGGGGCGATTACTAATGACAATACCAATATCTGCGTCGAGCTCATGTTGACGGCAGGCGTCAATAAACACCCGCATATTGCTCCCTCGACCGGATATCAATAGGCCTAGGCGTTTCCTCGGTCGGCTCATGGGACTAGATCAACGCCCTTAGTTCCCTCTGTGATCTCGCCAATTTGCCATGCCTGAAGCCCTTGCTGTTGCAAAAACTCAATGGCGATATCCGCTTTTTGTTGGGCAACAGCCAAGACCATGCCTACACCGCAATTGAACGTTCGGTACAGCTCGTTCTGCTCTATATTGCCGCCTTCACGCAACCACTCAAAAATCGGTGGTAAGGTCCAGCTGCTCAGTTCAATCCGTGCAGTGCAGTTATCGGGCAGTACGCGCGGTATATTTTCTAAAAGGCCGCCCCCAGTAATATGCGCCAGAGCATGAGGCTTGATTTCGTGTTGTAACGCCAGCAGCGGGCGGTTGTAGATAATAGTGGGTTCAAGGAGGGCAGCGCCCAAGCCGGTCTTGCCTTCAAATGGACTGCTCAAGTCAGCGCCCGTTACCTCGATTATTTTGCGAATCAGAGAATAGCCGTTGGAATGGGGTCCACTGCTCGCTAGGGCTATAAGGGCGTCCCCTGCGGCGACGTTTCGACCGTCAATGATCTGATCTTTTTCTACCACGCCCGTACAAAAGCCAGCTAAGTCGTAGTCGTCGCCTTCGTACATACCGGGCATTTCTGCGGTTTCACCACCGACGAGTGACGCGCCTGCAAGCTCGCAGCCTCGACCTATGCCAGTAACGACCTCCGCCGCGATATCAATATCGAGCTTGCCTGTTGCATAGTAATCAAGGAAGAGCAGCGGCTCAGCACCGACAACTGCGATGTCATTGGTACACATAGCCACCAGATCGATACCTATGGTGTCATGCTTACCCATATCCATAGCCAGTCGTAGCTTTGTGCCTACGCCGTCAGTGCCGGATACTAAAACAGGCCTGCGGTAATGCTCGGGGATCTCGCAGAGGGCCCCAAAGCCGCCAAGGCCCGAGAGTACTTCGGGGCGTCGAGTACGTTGGCTAACAGATTTGATGCGTTCTACTAAGGCATTACCGGCATCAATGTCGACGCCAGCATCGCGATAGGTAAGCGGCTGGGTGGAATTTGGCTTGTCGTTCATAGTCGCTTCTCGTTCAGGGGGGCACAGGTTACTGTTTGCGTCGCGTTGAGGAAAGCGACTGAGGGAGTATTTCACTGGTAAACTTCCACTCTAGCCATCATTTTTCATCGGAAAAGGAAAATTGAGCATTGAAAAACCTATTGCGCCCTGCATTGCTCTTGATCTTACTGGCCTTTGCTTGTGTCACTGGTGCCCAGCCTACATTTTTTAGCGCCCGGCAGGTGGTCGGTGATCGAAGCCAGGCTGCGCTAGCGAGTGCCGCATCAAAAGCCCTTTGGCAGGTATTCATTAAAGTCTCGGGTGATGAGCAAGTCGCGGCACTGCCGTTGGTACAAGAGGCCATTGATAACGCGCGTAACATGATGTCCTTGTATAGCTACGAAGAACGCGATCGCGCGCTCGATCTGCTCATAGAGTTTGACGAGGGCGTGGTTAAAAATGTTTTGCGCGACGCGGGCGCCACCTACTGGAGTGAGTCTCGCCCACCTGTGTTGGTCTGGCTTGTTGTCGATGAGCCAAGCTTGCGCCGCTTCGCTACTGCTAGTCAGGATAGTGACCTCGTCTCTGGATTAGCCGAGGGGTTTCGCGAGCGAGGAATAATCATGCGCGCTCCACTTCTCGATTTGGAAGATAGCGCAGCACTAAGCCCCGAAATGGTCTGGCAGAAAGTCACCCCAAGAATTCAAGAGGCGTCAGTGCGCTACGGCACACAGCACATTTTGGTAGGTCGATACGTAAAGTTAACAAGCGGCTTGCAGCTTACTGATTGGCTATACATCAGCGGCACTGAACAGAGACAGATCCAAGATCAGAGTGACGAGCTAGAACCACTGCTTACAGAAGCCGTCGACATGGTGGTAGATGCCATGGCTGGGCAATACGCAGTGAAACTCGATACGCTAACAAGTTCTGAGCCCCTGTCGGTTGCTATTAACGGTGTAACGTCGTTCGACGACTATCGGGCTGTCATTGCTATTTTTGAAGGTATTAGCGTGCTAAGTGGCGTACGGGTGTTTGCGGTCAATGGCGATCAATTGCGTCTAAGCATGGGGGGGGTCAGTAGCGCCGACGCCTTGTCGAGATTACTGCCTCAGCGATCTGGATTGGCCATTGCGGGCGAACCGCTGGGTCGAGAACTGAACCTAAACTGGGAGCGAGCATATTGACTTCTATCACTGTTAACCGATGGCCGTTTGTCCTTGCCAGTCTGGTAGGTTTGGCGATCATCATTTTCTTTCTCCACCCTATTCTTATGCCCTTCGTCCTTGGCGCATTAATCGCATATTTAGGGGATCCGCTAGTGGATCGACTTGAGGTTCGTGGCTATGGCCGAACCACGGGGGTCGTATTAGTTTTCTTGCTGTTGACGCTGCTGCTCGTGCTCACAGTGATTGTTGGGTTACCGCTGCTGATTGACCAATTGGATACCCTTGTACGCAAGATCCCAGAGTTATACCGGTGGCTGTCGACTGAAGTCACGCCCTGGATTCACACTCAGCTGAGTATCGGTCCCGTGAAGCTACCCGTTGTGGATTGGGAGGCTGAGTTAGCCGCGAATTGGCAGTCGCTGGGCAAAGTCACGGCAGGCACCCTGGCGCGAATCACCCGGTCTGGGTTGGATGTCATCACTACCTTGTTTAATCTTGCGCTCGTGCCCGTAGTCGCATTTTATTTAATGCGTGATTGGGACACGTTGGTGGCGAAGCTCCTCGATTTAGTACCTATGTCCTGGCAGCAACATATTTCTCTCATGGTATCTGAGGCAGACGATGTCCTCGGAGCGTTCATTCGCGGCCAGATGTTAGTCATGCTTGCTCAGGCTATGATTTACGGTGCGGGATTATGGTTAGTCGGATTGGAATTTGCCATTGTGCTGGGAACCGTTGCAGGGCTTGCAGCCATAATTCCTTATGCGGGTGCGATTATCGGTATAGGTAGCTCACTCTTAGTGGCGTGGTTCCAATTTGGCGGTGAGCTCATGCCCTTGCTGTGGGTGGCGGTTGTCTTTGGGGTAGGTCAAACCCTGGAGAGTTTTGTGTTAACACCGGTATTGGTGGGTGATCGCATTGGCTTGCACCCCGTGGCTGTGATTTTTGCGTTGATGGTGGGCGGACAGCTGGCAGGCTTTACCGGGGTTCTAATCGCTCTGCCGGTTGCGGCGGTGTTGTTTGTATTCTTTCGTCATGGCGTTAATTATTATCGCCAATCTGATACTTATAAAGGTGAGTAACGTCGCGTGAGTGCCACAGGTCAGCTACCGCTGAGCATTATAACTGACGACGAGGCGACGCTTGCCAATTTTCAGTCTCGAACGTCGGTGCTGGAGGTGGTCAACGGGCTGTCGACGTTGGTCGACTGCCGTCAGGGTGAGTATTTTTTGTGGGGCGCTGAGGGTGTCGGAAAGAGTCATTTGTTGCAAGCAGTGAGCCATGCCCTGGGTACTCATGCGCTTTATTTGCCGCTTGAAGATCTCACTGAAGTGCCACCCCAAGCGCTGCTGGAGGGAGCAGATACCGTTCCTGTACTTGCTCTCGATAATGTGCAGGCGGTGCTTCGAAGTCCCGATTGGCAAGAGGCCTTATTTCATTTATTCAACCGCCGACGAGATGCGGGGCTCGCGTTACTGTTCAGCGCGGACCGAGCGCCTAGCGAGCTTGTCACGCTATTGCCTGACTTACGCTCTCGACTAGGTAGTCTCACGGTGTTTCACCTGCCCAAGCAAACTGACCAAGAACTGGCGGAGATGCTGCGCTTTCGAGCAGCTCGTCGAGGCTTGTTGATGAGTGATGAGGTGGTGAATTACGTCATGACGCGAGTTGAGCGCTCCGCAAAGTCGCTCATTATGCTGCTAGATCGCATCGATAGGGCCGCGCTTGCGCAAGCGCGGCCAGTCACTATACCGCTGATCAATGAACTCAGGTTGCTGTCTCGGGATTAGTGATCGAAACCGCGTAATCATTGGGTCCCAGTACCAGGTAGCGACGCAACCAGGCCACTAATAAGTACAGTGGGATTGTATCCAGTAATGCACATAGAGCTTTGAAGGCGTAATTGCTGCCAACCAGCACTAGGATCGCCTGGAAGGTGATTTCACCGCGCAGAAAAACAGCGCCAAATGTCACGCTTACCACCATTATCGAGTCCACTAACTGACTCACTAACGTACTGAAGTTATTGCGCAGCCATAAATGCTTGCCGTTCGTTAGACGCTTCCAAAAATGAAAAAGCTGCACGTCGCAATATTGGGCCGCAATGTAGGCAAGCATCGAGGCAAATACTGCGCCTGATGTTGTGGCATAAATAATTTGATAAAGCCCCACGTTACCGGCAACAAACTCACCATTGGGAAGTGAGACTGGGTTTGCGAGAGAAAGTATCTGCCACGGTGGCATCACCTCTGGCGGCACCGATGGGGCAATATCGCCCAGGGTGAGCACGGCTAGAATAAAAATGTTGAGCGCCAAGCCGATGGACACTAAAAAGTTTGCTCGAGCCCGCCCATACAACTCGCAGATCAGATCAGTGCACAAGAATGTGAGGGGGTAGGGGAGAACACCCACAGCCAGTGCGAGGGGTCCGAGTTGAATAAAACGCGTGATCCCTATGACGTTGAGTAACGTCATAGCACATAAAAAAACCGCAGCGAGGACAATGAAAACGCGCTCTCTGCGCTCTTGCAGTATCCTGGTGTTCATAGAGCTAGTGTTCCAGTTGACCTAGGTTCGCATGCATAACAGATCCGTTGATCACTGGATTAGCGTGACTCCAGGCGATTAAATTAGCTATTTCGGTGGGCGCTATTAGTCGGCCAAAGCTATTCATTTCACCGATAGAGTCGACGATGGCTTCGTCGTTGCCAATGTGGCCACGCAGCATCTCTGTATCTGTAAAACCGGGACAAATGAGTGCGGTATGAATCCCCTGACCCATCAAGTCTTGGCACGTTGCGCGCATCATGCCCAATTGTGCATGCTTGGATACTACGTAACTGAACGCGCCGCCTACCGCCTTCTCTGACAACGTTGACCCTACGTAAAGCACACTCGACCCTCTGGGCATAAGTGGCAGTAAGCGTCTATTGATTGAGTTAATAGCCATCACGTTAATGTGCATGACTTTAAGCATATCGCTGTCAGAGCATTGCGTGACCGTGTCTTTAAGCATGAGAGCCGCGTTGTGAACCAGACATACTTCGGTTGGCGCGAGTGTTTCGATTTGTGTTGCGATATCACTCGCCAAAGCATTAACGGCCGCTTCAGAGCCGAGGTCGCCACAAATATTATCGACACCGACGACTGGGCAGTTACGTCGAGATACATTGAGCACGGTGAATCCCTGGTCAATGAACTGTTCGGCAGCGGCTGCGCCGATACCAGAACTAGCGCCTGTAATAATAGCAATACGGGACATGTCGAGCCCTTCTGTTGTTGGTAAAAAAACTGCAACTGAGTTCAGGGTAGCGTAAGCCACGTTTCAGAGCACCTTTTAGTTACA
>CAJQLP010000049.1 GCA_905479205.1 uncultured Luminiphilus sp. | reverse complement strand
TCTACGACCATCTCAAGATTGGGGTGCGCGTCAATCATTAAAGCTGCTTGTCGCGCGGTTTCAATGGTCTGCTCAACTGCATCTGTGTAGGCTTGGGTGCCGTAACATGCAATGCTAAACCACAAGGGTAGGCCGCGGGCACGGCGCGACAAATGGTGCGCATAATCTGAGGGATTCCAAACCCCGTCGTACAGCACCTCGAGGTAGTCTCCGTGCTGCCTGTGCGTGCTCCGTGCAATGGACGGATCACGGTAAATCAGCGCGCAACAGTCGAACGGTGCGAACAACCATTTATGGGGATCAACAATAAAGCTGTCTGCACGCTCAATGCCATTGAAGTCGGCACGTACCGATGGCGCTGCCAAACCGGCGGCGCCATAGGCGCCATCTACATGCAGCCACAAGTGCTCTTTCTCGCAGATGTCTGCAATGCCATCAAGGTCGTCAATAATACCTAAGTTGGTAGTGCCGGATGTAGTTGCCACAGCAAACAGGCGAGCGCGATCTTCTTGACTAAGCTCGGCGATAGCGCGCGCTACGTGAGAGCCTTCCAGCCGGTGATCCCCAGCTTCAACGAGGTCTGCATCCATTATTTGAGCTGCTTGCGCAATTGATGCGTGAGCGCCTTTTGATGAGATAATAAGTCCTCGGGTGCGTCGCATATCTGGGTTTTCGCTGCGCCACTTATGTCGGGCCGCGGCTAACGCAGATAGGTTCCCCGCAGTTCCGCCACTGACAAAGACGCCGCCCGCATCGGCGGGAAAGCCAGCTAGGTCTGCAATCCAACGTAATGCCTGATTTTCGGCGTAAATTGCACCAGAGCCTTCGAGCCATGTTCCGCCAAAAATACTGGATGCACCAACCACCAGATCAAATAGTGTTGCAGCCTCCGTTGGTGCTGCTGGCACAAAGGCTAATAGTCGCGGATGGTCCACCGAAATACAGGCAGGTGCCAACACGTCAGTAAACAAGCGTAAAGCTTCAAGACCCCCGATACCCTCCTTGGTAACAGTTTGGCCAGCCATAGCGCGTAAGTCAGCTTCAGGTCGCGGTGCATCTAATGTCGGTGGATCCATGCGCACTCGCTCTACAGCGTAGCGAACGATGGCCTGAGTCAGCACCTCCATGTCTTTTGTCAGTTCGTGCACGCGTCCTCCTACAACTACTATTAAGTCTTACTATAGCGCGCATTATCAGGTGTGTTTCAATTAAGATGTACCCCCCGACAAGGTAGTTTAGAAAAAACTAAAAGGACGTGTAATGACTAGCGATATTCCATGGAATGCCATTGGTTTGGCGTATTTTGTTGTTACCTGGGTAGGCTATGCGCTTTACGCCAAGCGCCGAGCAAAAGGGAGTGCAAAAGCGACTTTGTCGGGTGCTATGCGCAGACACAGAGATTTATGGGCTGAGCGCATGCTCTACCGGGACAACCGCATTGGTGATGCGGCACTGCTCGCAAACCAGGAGCGGGTAGTGGGTTTTTTTGCGTCGACGACGTTGTTACTTCTTGCTGCCGTTCTCACTGCGTTGTCTCGCGCAAGTGAGCTGGCGGAAATCACGCAATCCATACCGTTCATAAGTAATAGTGTCGCCGAGTTGGAATTTAAATTTTTGGTGTTGGCGTTGATTCTTATTTACGCCTTTTTCAAAGTAACGTGGTCTTTACGTCAATACGGCTTCGTCAGCGTGATGGTAGGCAGTGCCCCTATGCCTGAAGAGGACTTATCAGCCAAAGACCGGCAGCGATTTGCTCAGCAACTAGGTCGTCTGATGGATCTAGCAGGTCACGATAATAATAGCTGCCTTCGCGCGTATTATTTTGGTCTTGCGGTAGTGTGTTGGGTGGCGGGCAACGTCGCTTTCATCGTTGCGACTTCATTAATTGCTTTGGTCTTGGCGGAACGCGAGTTCGCTTCAGGTGCCGTGAGCTGTATTCGCGAAAGCGAGGTCGATTTTGTGCCGTTGGTAAGCCAGAAAGTCACGTCCTCGGAAAAAAATTAATCGCTGTCTGTTCTCTGAAGAATGCCTCGGGCCAGCGGAATACCGAGAAGTCCGACAAACGCACACATAAGCATAATAGTCGCCGTGGGTACGAGCGTCCCGTCATAGAACCTACCCGCGATGAAGCCTGTAGCGGCGGCGATTGTCGCGTGAACGAAGCCAAAAACGGCCGAGGCCGCGCCTGCCGTATGAGGAAATAGTGATACAGCGCCCATAGCCGCATTTGCAGATGTTAATCCGATACCAAAAAATACGCTGAACGAACTTGCCACTAGTATTATTACGTTGTCAGCACCTGCCGGTGCGGCCCACCATTGCATGGCGGAGGCCAGTAAAGACACTATTACGCCGACGGTTAGTGTGTTGTCAGTACCTAGACGCATAACGAGGCGTGAGCAGAGTAGGGCGCCCACCATGAAGCCTGCAACTGATAATGCAAAGGCGTAGCCGAAATACTCCGTGGGTAAATCGAAGACGTCGCGCATAAAAAACGCCACAGTCGACAGATAAGCTAGAATGGCAGCATACGTGGCCGTACCGCAGATCTGGTAGCCCACAAAACGACTGTTTGTTAAACACTGCGAAAACAGCGCTAAGACGCGGCCAATACCAATGGTCCCCTGCCCAATGCTGGGCGCTGACTCTTCGAACTGGCGCAGGCCAGCTAACACCGCGATGGCGAAGATGGCCAGTGCCAGATACGTAGCTCGCCAATCAAATAACACCAACACCCAAGACCCTAGGGTCGGCGCAATTAGAGGTACGACGGCCATGGCTGCACCAAGCATTGACATGACTTGGGCTGCGCGGTTGCCGCGATAGCGATCACTAACGATCGCACGAGCGATGACGGGCCCTGAACTTGCCGCTAAGCCTTGAACGAATCGCGCTATCCACATGAACTCCATCGATGTAGCTGCTGCACAAGCTATGGAGGTGGCAATAAAAAAAAGGGTGCCCGCAGTCGCCACAGGAAGTCTGCCGTAATAGTCTGAGAAGGGGCCGAAAAGAAGCTGGCCAAAAGCCATTCCCAACATAAACAGGCTCAAGGTTAACTGGCCTTGCGCCTCGCTCACATTAAATTCGTGGACGATTGCCGGTAGAGCCGGCAGATAGAGGTCGGTAGCGACTGCCGCATAAGCGACGAGCCCGACCAATGTCGCGTAAGCGATCCGTTCGTTCAATTGAATCTCATCAATTTACGGTGACGGCTGCGAGTTGGCAGACTGGGCATGATTCAGGGATGAAAAACTGTCCGTTCTCAGCATCCATAATGTCTAGCCCGATAGCTCGGTGGTCACTTAAGAGAGCGACGCGCATAACGTAGACCGACTCGCTGCTCGATAATTGGACCATTTGGAATAGGCGTATGGACACGCCATCATCAAGGGCCGTACGAGTAGCAACTTGCTCCATGTATTGTTTTGCAGCGGCGGGTTCCATCGGTACCAATGGTTGCTGCAATGCAGTCTCTAGCATGCGTGCTAAAAGATCTTTGTTGTTATCAGTAAGCAGCGTCGTCGTCGCTACCTTGTCGAGATGGCTCATAATGAAAATCCAGGCGGAAACAAAAAACGATGTGCGCGGGTTATCGCCGCTAGGGCGGCAGAGGGCGCGGAGTTTATCACTTTTGAGAGCTTTTTCACCCAGCCTGATAGCGCGACTACTGCGGGGACACAGCGTTAATGCATCGGCGTAAAAAATGTATCGATGCAAATTAGCCGAGCGAGTGCGCTTATTGCCAATTGACGCTGTCAAAATCACTCGCAGCGTGACGTTCTTTCATTTGTTTGTCTTCGTCACCCCAGACTCGGTTTACAAGACGGCCCCGCTTTGCGGCCGGTCGCTCACCAATCTCATCGGCCCAGCGCACAACATGGCGATAAGAGTTTACGTCTAAGAATTCGCCACCTTCATAAAGTAGGCCTTTAACCAGGGCGCCATACCAAGGCCAGGTAGCAATATCAGCAAGCGTATAATCGTCCCCAGCCAGGTATTGGTGTCGACCCAACGTGTTGTCGAGTAAATCTAAGTGTCGCTTCACTTCCATCGTAAAGCGGTTGATAGGGTATTCTATTTTACTGGGTGCATAGGCATAAAAATGGCCAAAGCCACCGCCTAAGTAGGGCACTGAGCCTTGTAGCCAGAACAACCAATTGAGAGCTTCGGTACGTGCATGAGCTTCAATGGGTAAAAAGCGATCAAACTTATTTGCAAGGTGCAGGAGGATGGCACCGGACTCGAATACGCGAAGCGGCTGCTCGTTGCTGAGATCCAGCAGCGCGGGGATCTTGGAGTTAGGGTTTACGTCAACAAAGCCAGTGCTAAATTGCTCGCCTTCAAGAATGTTCACTGTGTAGGCGTCGTACTCGGCTTCTTCAATGCCCAGTGCCAACAGCTCTTCTAGCATCACGGTAACTTTCACGCCGTTGGGCGTAGCCAGTGAGTAAAGCTGAAAGGGGTGTTTACCAACAGGCAGCTCTTTTTTGTGCGTTGCTCCACTGATGGGGCGGTTGATATGGGTGAATTTCCCCCCATTCTGATCGTCCCAAACCCAAACTTTTGGTGGGGTATAAGTTTGCTCTTCACTCATTGCTGTTTCTGCTCCGAATTAATGTGCGGGTGTTGAGTACTATTTAAGACCTAACTGTACTCGATAAAGGGCGGACGTGAAGCCTTATTCTTCTGCACAGCTCGGTGGTTCCATGTAACGCTGAGGCTGCTAAACTCCCAGAGAAATGCGACACCTTCCGAGATCCCGTCAATGCCGATTGAAGATCCGAAAAAAGCCCGTTACTACCAAGTCACTAGTGATCCTAATGCGCAATTCTGGGTGATGAATCTTTTGGGGTGGTTTGGCATTTCTTTGATCACTTATTTTAGTTTAAGCCTGCCTTACAATCAGTTTGAATTGAGTTATCTAGCGCATAACGTACTGCAGTCTGTTCTCGGGCTGATCCTATGCTTGCCCATGCGCTACATCTTTAGAGTCTGCTGGGCTTGGCCGACCCCGCTACGCATTGTTATCTCCGTTGTGACAGTCTTGGTCCTGTCAACATCATGGGCTGCTGCTCGGTTGCTTTTGTTTATGGCTATGACAGGTGAGCGAGGCTTATGGGGTGACTTTGGCGGTTGGTTATTTCCTTCGATTTTTGTTTTCCTTACATGGGCCGCGCTTTACCACGGGGTGAAGTACCACCAATTACTACAGCGCGAGCATGAGCAGTTACTGGTGCTCGAGTCGCAGCAGCGCCGCGAAGCTCTCCGGCGCACGGAGGCTGAATCTGCCGCGCGAGAATCGCAGCTGCAGTTGTTGCGCTATCAGCTAAATCCCCATTTCCTGTTCAATACGCTCAACGCCGTTACTGCGCTGATATCAACACGGCGGGCCGAAGAAGCAAAGAATATGCTCTTTCGACTTAGCCGCTTTCTCCGTTATTCGTTGGAATCCGACGATCAGCTTACCGTCGCGCTTGATCAAGAATTTGAAGCAGCGTTGCTCTACTTGGAGATTGAGAAGGAGCGCTTCTCCGATAGGCTTTCGGTGTTAACATCGATGGGCAGTGGACTCGGTGATATTCAGGTTCCGGGTCTTATTCTTCAGCCACTGCTGGAGAATGCCGTGAAGTATGCCATTGCTCAATCGGAACAAGGTGGCACTATTCGTATTACTGCGCTCGCCGAAGGCCCGGATCTTTTGGTCAGCGTTGAGGATAGCGGGGTTAAAGATAGCAGCGTTAAAAATGGCGGCTCCGGTGCTACAAATAAGAGTAAAAATGGATCGGAAATGAGTACTGGTATTGGCTTGAAAAACGCGCGAGAGAGACTGAAAAATTTGTACGGCGAACGTGGCCGAGTCGAGGTGGAGCCGTCGTCGTTAGGAGGCATTTGCGTGGCTATAAGATTACCCATGACTGGCAGTGAGCCGCCGCTATGACAGACAGAATGCGTGTTCTGCTGGTTGATGATGAGCCTTTGGCGCTGGATTATTTGCGTTCCGTGCTGGAGGCAGAGCCCGATGTGAATATAGTTTCTGAGTGCAATAATGGCAGGAAAGCGTTGCGCTATATCGAGCAAAATGCAGTTGATTTGGTGTTTCTCGATATCCAAATGCCTTTAATGACGGGGTTGCAACTTGTTGCTGAGCTGCAAGTAGATAATTTCCCGATGATTGTCTTTGTGACGGCCTACGACAAGTTTGCCCTTGAGGCCTTCGACCTTAATGCGGTCGACTATATATTGAAGCCCGTAGACCCAGAGCGATTGCTCGTGTCCCTAGAGCGCGCTAGAGAGCGATTTCGGAGCCAATCCATCTTTCCCGACAAAGCGTCTGCTATTAGCGCTTTAA
>CAJQLP010000048.1 GCA_905479205.1 uncultured Luminiphilus sp. | reverse complement strand
ACTACTCGGGGACGATGACATTGCCTTTGTGGAGTCCAACTATGGTGCACAGGCAATTTTTTCAGAACCCGACTTTTCACATAGGTTGGAAAAACTTCCGCGCCTAAGTCGCTGGATTCAGCGCGCGCGGGGACTAACACCCAAGGTTTGGCTAGCCGAAACTGACAATTTCGGAGCTAAGCGTCATTTACAACTTATCTGGATGAATCCCGACGCAACGCGATTTGTGCTCGCCAATGAGCAGGGTCAAAAAGTGTATGACTTTAGCTTACTAACGCTAGCTCGAGCCCTAGCTCGAAATCTTCGACCACTGAGCCCATCAGAGCAGTTGTCTGTTGTTGAGCGCAGCGTCTTCTCGACACTAGAGAAAAGACAGGAAGAACTTACTTCATCCAATCGGAAAACTATCAGCGAGGCATTATCACGGAGCGAACTGATTGATCTAACACAGAGTATGTTACGTCGAGCCCGGCGAAAAGGACCGACCCATACTGCGATAGCGGTTCACAGCGATCACGCCGAGGGTAGGCTAAACATTCTCGCTGCGATCGATAACAGTGGCTTCACTATTAACGCACGCGGCGCGCTATCGGAAGATACGGAAGCCTTGGTAATAGACACGGATACTCTCGATAAGCTGCAAGCATTAGTGAACGGGCAACTAGACAACAGCCACAGTGTCGGGATAAGCATGTCCATTGTCGACGCCACACACGAGGACGCTGACAGTTTATGGGTCTCATTGGAGGAGACTGCACGACGCGGGTTATCTTTATCACCCAACATGAGTCTCGTTGCACCCAGTGCAAGCCGCCCTACTGACCTGGCTGAGGCGGTGCGGAAAACGTATCAACAACTCAAAGAGGATATGCCACCAAAATTTTCTTTGCGTCGGTTACAACGATCGCGCGCTGGTGATCCAAACTTTAGCGAAGTCATTTATCAAGTGTTAATCGACGGCTCGCCAGATGCGGGCGCCGAGATCAGTCGCCAAACCGGTTATCACTCGGCTACATTATCAATCGCACTAGACTGTATCAAGATAAACGCCGCATGCAGCTACGCTGAGCACTTGATCAATGCCGGCTGCGAATTACCCGTGTTCAACCTGCTGATATCCACAGACGCAGCCTTGCACCACGAATTCCTAGACTTCGTGTTAAACCAAGTATCAGAAAGTGGTATTGGTACCGATCGTTTATGTATTGAGCTGAGTGATTCGACCCGATTGCGGGAAGCGGAACGTGCGGCAGATTTCGCAAGGACACTGCGCTCCATAGGCTGTCAAATTGGCATAAACGAAGTACACCCTGCCCGAGGTTCTACCTCGCAGTTGCAGGCTCTGAATCCCCACATGCTGATATTGGATGCCAGTCTATGGCCACCGGCAGAGAACAATAAGCTATCAAATCTTAACCTTGCAATTAGTGATCTTCACCACCTGGTCGGAGAGAATGTGGTACTACGCGATAGCCGTGAGCGTGCCCAAGCTATAGAGCTCGGAATAGATCTCATTGAGAGTATTGGAAATGAGGATATTGACGGAGACGGTCTTCTTAAAATGCTTCCGCAAATCCAGAGGTAAGTGAGCCACTGGAACATCAGTCAGAGGACGTCTTTGCTTAACTTACGCAACTTTCTAAAGCGGCGTAGATTGTCGAAAATGATAAATACCAAACCACACCAAACAATGACAAACGACAACATCGTCAGTGGTGGTGTGTCTTCATGTAGAAAAAACTGAGCAACAATTAATTGCAACGAGGGGCCAACATACGAGAGCAAGCCTACCGTTGACAACGGCAGTAAGCGTGACGCGGTTACGTGGGTTATCAATGGAATCGCAGTAAAGGCTCCTGATAACAGCAAAAAAGTATCAACACGCAACCCATACTCTCCAAAACCCCCGCCGCCGTTTAGTAAAAGCCACGTTAATCCAGCCGGAAATAAAAAGAGTGACTCTATAAACAAGCCTTGAATGGCATCGGCTTGGACGTTCTTACGAATCGCTCCGTACAATGCGAACGACACAGATAACGCGAGTGAAATAACCGGAATACCACCGACAGCAAAAAGCTGGACGACAATTGCCATAAAAGCCATAGCAATCGCAACTTTTTGCGCCCAAGTGGGTTGCTCACCAAAGAGCACCACCCCCAAGAGCACCGATAGGATAGGGAGTAGAAAATACCCAAGACTTGCCTCAGTGGCCTGACCATGAGTGACCGCGTATAAAAAAGTGCCCCAATTGATCGAAATTAATGCTGCTGCTAGCAACATCCACAACATAACTCTTGGCTGTTTAAGTAACTTGGCTGTGGAAATAACACGACCTGAGATAATCAGAACTATGAACACAGCAGGGAGTGTCCACGCCCCCCTGTGAGCAAGCACGTCGATAGAGTCGACAGGCGTAGTTTGCAGCCAGTAGAACGCCGCCGTACCCCATACAGCATTAGCCACCAAACTAAGGGTGATACCCAAGCGATACTGACCTTTACTGGTATCCGTACTATGTGTCACAAGAGGATCTCACTAATGAAATTTTCCGTCGTTATCGACCCAACAACGGGAACTAAGTGACTGGTAGGCGCGTTCGTCTATCTCGTTGCGTGCCTCCTACCCAATATTGTCGTTCATGTAGGCGTACGTTTCTCATCACTGTCTATTCTTACGACTATTAACCTTAATTAGGTCTCATTCACTGGGACTAATTTACCCAAATTGACGAAAAATAGCGCAATCGTTGGCAAGTGATCGTTCGCAGGCGCAAACGCTGCTACCAATGCTCGGTAATCTAACAATTGCGATCGATAATGCTCTACTTCTCGAGCTATAAACGCATCATTTGGCTCGTCGGGCTGAGGCTTACTGGCCTTATAATCAATAATCCATTGAATGCCCGATGCGCGATCGGTAAACGTTCGATCGATGACCCGCTTGCTTGGCGTATCGCCTCCCTGCCAAAGAGCCCATTCGTTGTGAGCATGATCGTGAGCACTGAGCACCCATTGCCCATCTTCACTGGCGAGGGTCGTGTTTAGCATCTCGGTTGCGGCTAAACGCATGGACTGTAACGCCTCACCCGTTAGACCGCCACTCTGAAGGCCCAGCAGGATTTGGTTTTCTATCTGCCCATCAACGGTTTGCGGTATTACGTCCCGCTGGGTTATCAGTTCCAGTACACGATGAATAGTGGTGCCCAATACTCGGTCCGAAAGATTAGATTTACGATAAAGGTTCGCTGGGATCGCAATGCCTGCGCCCCCTTGCTCATTCTCTGAAGAAGCTATTGAGGTACCGGCTGGCAGCCTTAAGTACGCAATATTCTGTTTCACGACAGCGTCGGATTTGTCTACGCTCAACGCACCGTCCGCGTCGTGAAAATGCGTTTGCGATTCGACTGCTGCCTTCAAAATACCAAAAGGTGTCTTGTTTCCTGGCCAATTCGGCCACTCATCCTCGCTCGACGCCTCGCCCGTTAGCCAAACGCGTTTTCTAGCGCGTGTTACACCAACATATAAGAGACGCCGTAATTCTGCTGAATCACGCTCAGACTGAAGCCAACTCAGGTAGTTGTACAAACTGGGCTTGGACTTGTCCTGTCGATCATCCGCGGCAATCAGTAAACCGCCTAAATCACCGTGATGGCCCGTTCGATCTACGTGTAAGTGCCAACGCAACAAGGCACGATCATTACCCGCCACCGACTTATGCAGCACCGGAACAAACACATAGTCGAACTGCAAACCCTTAGATTTGTGTAATGTCATTATTTGCACGGCATCATTACTAGCAGGATGCTCTGCATATAACTTCTCTAGTCGTTGTAGCAGCCAATCTATATCGAGCCCAACGCCTGCGACCTCCGCCTCACGAAGTACTGCAAAAAATCGCAAAGCGTCATCGTGTTGATCTTGGGCGATCGTCTTGTCGGCGCTGAGCCGCAACCAAACCTGCTCCATCCATACAGGCAAGGATAGACGGTCTCTGTGCTCTGTACCCCAATCTAGGGCGGTGAGGAGTGCGCTTACGCGGGACTGGCAACTATCGTTAAGCGTTTTCGGAGCGCTGCGAAGCGCACCGCGCAAACTGAAGGGCCGAGGTGTTTGCCATAACAAGTGAATGGTTGGCAGTGATAACCCACAGAATGGTGCTCGCAATAGCGCAAGGGCGGCTACTTCATTACTAGGGTTTGCAAACCAATGGCAAAGAGACAGCAAGTCATTAACCGTTGCTGTTGTACTAAGAGGCTCGAGATCTCGTCCGACAAAATCCACGCCTGCGGATTTTAACGCCGCGATAATGGGTAGCGCATGACTTCGCGCTCTGACCAATATCGTGATGCTTGAAGTCGGCTCGCTGCGCCTAAGTTTCAGAATAGTTTGCGCAAGAAAAGCGGCTTCAGCGTGCCCCTCTGAGGCTGGGAAAATATTGCAGCTAACCGCCTCCCCAGGCAACGATGCGTGTGTAGCAACCGCTGAACTATGAGATACGCGCCCGCGCGGCAAGTCATCGACCGGCGGCAGCAATTGCGAGAAAACATTATTGACCCAGTCAACAACACCTTGCTGGGAACGAAAATTCCGCTTGAGCGCCAAAGGCTCCAACAAGACACCACCGATACCATGGTCGCGTGCACGCAGAAAAAGCGAGACATTGGCATACCTAAAGCCGTAAATAGACTGCATGCCATCGCCAACAAGAAAAAGTGTTCGCGGAGAGCGCTCAGTCTGATTATGCTCAGCCCAACCGCGTGTCAATTTATGCAGCAAACGAAACTGCTGGTCTGATGTATCTTGAAACTCATCAATTAATATGTGTTCTATTTGGTAATCAAGGCGTAACGCTAAATCAGTAGGCTCCTCGTCTGGACCCAATGCCGTTTCAGCAGCGAGGGCAATATGGGTGTAATCAACTTTCCCCTCGGCTTGAAAAACCAATAACAACTCGGCGAGAAGAATGGGCAGCAGGTGTGAAAGGTGCAGCACAAGCTGCCAGCTTTGGTCCGCACTATCGATTTGAGGCAAACGGCGCAATTCAATCAGGAGTTCTCGGAATCGCTCTCCAGCATGCTTTTCTAATAAATTGCGTAAACGACTCTTCTCCTCATCACTTCCAACCGGAAAGCCAAGGGTCTTATTTATGCCTTTTGCGCTACGCCAGTCGCCATCTTTTTTCAGCATCAGATCGATAGCGTGCCGCCACGCCGGCAATGCAATTGCGCTGGTCGATAACACCACAGGGTCACGGCCGAGATTACCAGCCGAAAAATTAGTCAACGCTTCGAGCTCGGTAACATCTCCCGTTAACTGTTCAGCGACCCGACCGATGACAGCTTCGGTGAGCTCCTGTACCGTCTTTAACAAATCTTGCTCAGATTGCTCGGGACGATGATGCATACCCAAGCGAGGTCCCCAGTCCCCTCGCCGCTCAAGTAACTGCACAAGCAAACGACGAAATCGCTCCCAGTCATTATCAAAATTTAAGAGCAGCGCACGCAACGCCAGCCCAGCACTATCACTGCGCTCAACGCGCTTCATCAACGCTGCGACCGCCATTTCAAACAGGGGTCGATGCTGATCTGTGACGCTTATTTGACCACCTAACGCGCTCATAACAGGCATCTGTCGCGTAAGGTCGCCACATAAACTATCGATGGTTCGTAGATTGAATATTTCAGGATCAAGCGACCATTGCTGGTCTCTCGCATGCTCTAACACCGCGAGTGCGAGATCGCGAGTAACTTGTTCATGCGCTTCTGTAACAGGCTCCGCGCTCTCTGCTTGGTAAAGCTTTTCCACCAAACGATCGCGCATCTCGGCTGCGGCTTTACGTGTGAAGGTAATTGCCAATACTTGTTCCGGGCGATCGACTCGAGCGAGCAAAGCCAGGATTCTCTGGGTCAATAGCTCGGTCTTTCCTGACCCAGCCGGAGCAGTAACACAAAAGCTTCGAGATGGGTCGAGTGCCTCACGACGCGCGGCGGTATCAGCATCTATCATGCCTCTATCTCCTCATTGCGCTCAGCAATTCTGCAAACGGTACTCAACTCACAATATAAACAGGCCCCTCGCAGCGGATCGACACGCGCATCTCCCTCAGCGTACTCCGTCGCCAACACGGTGAGGCTCTTACGCCACTTCACCGATAATTCTTCCCAACTGAGCACTTCTGCTCGACTCGATTTCAATTGCGCGGCTAAACCTTTATCGCCCACTTTGAAACCGAGCTCATCCCCGAGAAAAACGAACTTACTCTCGCCCCGGCGCACACGAGCAAAACTCAAGCCCGACACCCGTTCATCGAGCATGACATAAAGTGGTAATTGTGGGTCAGCTGGACGATCAGACAACCAGCTTGATACCGCGACACTGCCCGTTTTATAGTCAATGACGATCCGTCGACCATCAGCAAGTTCATCCACCCGATCTGGCCTGAGTGTCAAAACCAATGGCCCAACGGTCAACTCATGACTTTCCTCTCTCTCCGCCACGCGGAAGTCATCCGTTCGATTTCGCTCTTGATCAAGCCATTCACTAATGAGACCTTTACACCGCTCCGCTTCTATTTCGAGACAAGCTGAACCCACTCGTTTGCGCACTGCGATTCCACGACGTCGGGAGTTTTGTTCAATTTCACGAAGCGCGTTATCGACCGCATCGCTTATTATTGCGGCCAGCGTCTGATCGTCCGAAGCGGCTAATCCCACTCCACTTTCGAGCTTGCCCCACACGTAATACAGGGCGTCATGAACAATAGAACCCCGTTCTGCGGCACTCAGCCCCAAACGAGGGGATTCAATAGTTCGTGGTCCCAAACGATGGGTAATCCAAGCGCGAAACGGACATGCACTCTGATTTTTCAATACTGAGGCTCCGCCGCCATAAGCAATGGCTGGAGCGTCCGATAGAGGCAGTGCCGTGGGCTCATTGACCTGCTCGAGCGTCACGCTGTCTTGCCAATGACTCGGTCGTGGCAGCCGCGTCTCTGTATTATTTGTTTCAACAGTAATCAAGGGACTCGGCTGTTGCTCGACGCCATCTACTAGACCGCGACAGCTACCAATCACAGATTTATGCGTGGCGCGCCAACTTGCCACCAGAGTTTTTGCTTGATCGATAAGCTGTCGATTATCAGCATCGGGCATGCCCCACTCTCGCTGCAATGCTCCG
>CAJQLP010000047.1 GCA_905479205.1 uncultured Luminiphilus sp. | reverse complement strand
GGCGACGAATCCAAGCGCTTAGGCGCAGACAATATAACGATAAATCGATTCAATAGGTGGGCTCTTGGCAGCAATAAATCATGTAACACTCAGCGAGCAGGTCGCGAGCCATGGGCGACTATATTCTGAGCAGCTCGCCATCATCGAAGCACCCAACACCTTCGAACTCATAGGCAGGCAGCCTTTGCGTTTAACGTGGTCGGCTTACGACCAGTTGATCGATCGTCTGGTAAGCGGCTTGCGCCGAGCCGGTTTGAGGATGGGCGATGTTTTTATGGTGCAGTTACCCAATACGGCAGAGCTTTGTGCACTGTATGTTGCTGCCAGTCGTATGGGCGCGGTTATTTCACCAGTGGCGGTGCAGTACAGTGAATTTGAGCTTCGTCATTTCGCCTCGATAGTTAGCCCCAAGTTGATGATAACAACCGCAGCATTTCGTGAGGGAGAGTTATCTGCTCGGGCAAAAGCCATTGACTTACCTTGTGCTGTTCTTGATGTCGTGGCGTTAGAGGCAGAGCCACTGTTGAATACGCCCGCGGAGATTGATGCGCCCGTGGAAGCCAAGGGCGATCGACTGTTGACCCTGTGCTGGACCTCGGGTACCACGGGGCAGCCAAAGCCCGTACCGCGAACGGAAACGATGTGGCAAGTTCAAGCAAGACTCACTGCAGAGGCTGCTGGCTATTGCATGCATGAACGTTGGTTAGTGCCTTTTCCGTTAATAAATATGGCTGCTCTAGGGGGGTTTATTTTTCCAGCTGCGCAGTTTGCAGCAGAGTTGGTATTACATCATCCATTAGATCCTCAGCTTTTTTTAGCTCAGCTCAAGCAAGAAGCGGTTCAGTTTACGGTGGCCCCGCCACCGTTACTCAATAAACTCGCGGCCGCACCGGAGATGTGGAGAAGCTGTGGCATTGAGTCCTTGCGAGCCATAGGTTCGGGGTCGGCTCCCCTGGCGACGGAAATGATCCGTACCTTCGAGCAAAATTACGGAATACCCGTTATTAATTTTTACGGTAGTAACGAGGGTATCGCTCTGTACGCAACACCGCGGGACACCCCAAAAATTGAGCACCGCGCGCACTTGTTCGCGCACCGTGAAGATAGCGCAGCTACAGATTTTGAGACTCAGCTGCGTGATCCGGAGACTGGTGCTCGGGTAGTAGATCCTGAGCAGGCAGGCGAGCTAGTCATTCGCGGCCCCGGCGTGTTTGGCGGGTACCTCGGGGTCGATAATCGCGATGTTTTTACCCGAGATGGCTGGTTTCGCACGGGTGATTTATTAGCGATCGATGCCGATGTGCCGAGCCATTATCGCATCGTTGGGCGCATTAAAGACATTATCAACAGGGGTGGATTCAAAATCGCGCCGGACGAGATCGATGGCTTATTGACCCGGTTACCGGGCGTACTCGAAGCTGCCGTTTGCGCTGTGCCCGATGAGGTACTAGGCGAACGTTTGTGTGTTTGTATCGTACCCGAGACTCACGATGATCCCCCGCAGTTAGACGATGTCATTTCCTTTCTTGAAGGACTAGGCCTGGCACGACTGAAATTACCGGAATTTCTCGCGGTCGTGGAAAGCCTGCCGCGCAATCCGTTGGGAAAACTGGTCCGACCTCAACTTAGTGCTCAGGTCGCCGTGCAGTTTGAGACTCAAGGCTAGGTCGGTCCGCGTCTGGCGTATCCTTCATTGTGTCGCTTAAGTCCGTTAACCGCGGTAATCTCTGTACGCAGTGAGACATCAGTTTTTGCACGCGCGCGGTATTGCATCAATAAGCACGCGCAAAATAGCGTTGAGCGTGCGCTGCTAGATCTTGGAGACAAATAATATGCAGCAGGTATATGTGTTGGGTGGTTCACAAAGCGACTTCGCCCGCAATATCACGCGAGAGGGGTCGAGCGCGTTTGAGTTGTTCAGTGAGGTTACATTTGCGGCTCTCGACAATGCGCAAGTAGACCCTGAAGATATTGATGTTGGCCATGTGGGTAACTTTGTTGCTGAGCTGTTTGTGAAGCAAGGCCAATTGGGCGGATTTTTTGGCCACTTATCGCCCGCTTTCAGCGACCTTCCGACCTCGCGTCATGAGGCAGCATGTGCGTCTGGTTCAGTGGCAATTTTGGCCGCGATGCGAGAGTTAATGCTGGGGCATTATCAATGCGCCTTGGTCACAGGCATTGAAATCATGCGCAACGTCGACGGCCGAACAGGCGCGGAGTATCTGGGCGCGGCAGCGTGGCAGGGACAAGAAGCGACAGATTGCGAGTTTCCCTGGCCGCACCTGTTTGATCGCATAGCGACCGAATACGATAGTCGCTACGGTTTAAAACACGAGTATCTCGCAGGCATTGCCGAGATCAACTTTGCCAACGGCAAGCGTAATCCTTTAGCGCAAACTCGAGAGTGGCGAATTGATGATGCGGCGTTCTACGCACCCTACTCGGGTAACCCTTCTATTGAGGGGGCGATCCGCAAGCTCGATTGCGGCCAAATAACCGACGGCGCCGCGAGTATTGTCCTTGCAAATGAGGCATTCGCTAAGGTTTGGGCGGCGAAACGTTGCATACCCCTCGCTGACGTTCCTCGTATTAAGGGGTGGGGACATCGATCAGCGCCCTTGCTGTTGGAAGAGAAAATACGAATAAGCCAGGGAGAGCCCCTCATCTTTCCCCATGTGGCCAAAGCATTTAAAGAGGCCCTCAATCGCGCGGGTATGAATGATATTCGTGAAACCGATGGCTTGGAGACGCACGATTGTTTCACCGCAACGGAATACATGGCAATCGATCATTCGGGCTTGACCGCGCCGGGCCAAAGTTGGCGTGCGGTAGAGGAGGGCCTCATTGCCGCCGATGGTGATTTCCCGATTAATCCGAGCGGAGGCCTTATGGGCCTTGGTCACCCAGTGGGCGCTACGGGTGTTCGCATGCTTTTAGATGCGCACCGGCAAGTTTCAAGGACGGCCGGTGCGGCGCAAGTGGCGGAAGCTAATAATTTCATGACGTTTAATATGGGGGGTAGTGCGACTACCTGTGTGAATTTTGTTGTAGGTCGAGATTGAGGTAGCGCGTTGTGAAGTTTGTCGGAATTGCTGGCGTGCTAGTCCTCCTTACCTTGGGTTTAGGGTGGGCTGCCAATCCTCCTATGGCTCTCTCGGTGGGATGGCCATCGCTACCTGTCATTTTTGCCGCGATTTATCTGGTGCAGTGGCTTGGCTTTCTGCATGCGTGGTATCACAAGACCGAGCACTTCTATGACCTTATAGGTAGTTGTTCTTTTATTTGCGCCGTTGCTGCGGCGTTGTGGCTAGGAGAGGGCGGTCCGTTGCCATTATTGCTCGGTGCCATGGTTGTGGTTTGGGCATTGCGATTGGGGTCATTTTTGTTCTTGCGCGTACGAGAGGTCGGCGAAGATCAGCGCTTTCGCCAGCTCAAACACTTGCCGGCGCGTTTTTTTTTAGTTTGGAATTTACAGGGCTTATGGGTATCCCTAACATGCGCCGCCGCACTCACCGTTATTCTAAGTGGGACGAGTGAAGCACTCACGCCTCTTTCTTGGTTTGGATTTGGACTGTGGTGCATAGGCTTTGGCTTTGAAGCCTACGCCGACCATCAAAAAACAGTTTTTCGTCGCGATGGGGCTAATCACGGTAAATTCATTGCGACCGGCCTGTGGTCGTTGTCCCAGCACCCCAACTACTTCGGTGAAATATTGCTTTGGGCAGGGGTTACTATTGCAGCACTACCCGCAATGGTTGGAGGGCAGTTGTTGACACTAATCTCGCCGCTTTTTGTCACTGTGTTACTGACGCGCATCAGCGGTATTCCGACGTTAGTGCAGAAGGCAAAGCGGCAGTGGGGTGATGACCCCGATTATCAGGCTTACGTAAAGAGCACTCCGATATTGATACCGAATCTACTGAA
>CAJQLP010000046.1 GCA_905479205.1 uncultured Luminiphilus sp. | reverse complement strand
CAAGGTCGAGACGTTATGGTCCGGCACTGCAATGTTGGCGCTCAAGCGCCAAGGCTGTCGCCCGGCAATGCGTAGCCCTTCGAAGGCTTGGGGCGATGTGACTTCGTGCAGAAGTTGACGATCAATATAAATAAGCGCCGTTCCATCCTCTCTCTGTTCAACGAGGTGGGCATCCCACAGCTTATCGTAGAGGGTTTTCCCCATGACCATCGGCCTCCATAGGTTAACGAAAATTGTGCTCAGACCCCTAACGGGTGGGGCCTGTGTGTTGCTGGCAGGTAAATACTGGCAGGTAAATATTAGGCGCGCGCATAGTACCACTGTTACGACGCTTTTGCGCCTTCATCAAAACGACTTCATGAAAACAGTCACTGCTGCTTCTGGATCGCTCGGGGCCTAAAAGCGTGAGGCGGTCAGCGCACGCCCACACTCGATCGCCTTCGATCATCTTCGATCATCTTTAGTCACATTCCATCACACCGGCTCGGACACACACTGATTCGCAACTGAGCGCACTTGGACGCTCATTTTGCAACCCATTTTGCCACTCATTGCGCGCGGACTCCCTGTGAATAACTTTGGGGACTAACTTAGCCGCCGATCGAACAAACCCTGTGGGTAAGTTGAGCGCATAAAAAGACCAGCTTTAATAGAAACTTTTAAGTTAATATAAAACAGAAGGTTACAGTATTAATGCAAAGTGATCTCTAGAGATATTTCGAGGACCTTTTCGCCGCAACAAAAAACCACGCCCTGTGCAGAACATTTGCCGCGAGGCAACTGCATAGGCAAAATGACACATGAGCACAAACACCATCACCGATGCTGAATCTTCCAACATTGGTGTATTTTGGCCCTCCGCTTGAAGTCTTCAGGAATGGTTGCTTTAGAGATATCCTCGACGTGGTAACGCGCCATGATATCGGGGTCGAGGGCGAAACCCCGCTTGTTGTTGGAGAAGTAAAGCACCCCCTTCCGAGCCAATACTGCCATTGTGGCATCAATCAGCGGCAATTGATCACGCGCAACATCAAAACTGGCATCTGTAGACTTAGAGTTGGAGAACGAGGGGGGATCAAGCAGGATCAAATCGAACTCCCGATCGCACTCACCAAGCCATGACAAGCAATCGGCGCGAACAGCGCGATGCTGACGCTCTGACAAACCATTTAAGGCTAAATTCTCACGAAACCAATTGAGGTAAGTGTTTGAGAGGTCAACGCTAGTCGATGTATGCGCTCCTCCCAGAGCCGCGTGCAGCGTTGCAACCCCCGTATAACAATATAGATTAAGAAAATGCTTGCCACGAGCCTCATCCGCGATGCGCAACCGCAAAGGCCTATGGTCGAGAAACAAGCCAGTATCCAAATAATCGTGCAGATTCACCAATACCTTTGCAGCGCCCTCCTGCACCTCAAAGCGCTCGCCTTTTTGAGCAAATTTATCGTACTGATCTTTGCCGCGCTGACGTTGACGACGCTTAATGGCGATGTCAGCTTGAGGTGACAGCCCAAAGACGTCGCGAACGCCTGCGAGGACCTCCTCAAAACGTCGATTGGCGGATTCTGCATCAACCTGCTTCGGTGGCGCATATTCAGCCACGTGAACATGGCCTTGATAGAGGTCAATAGCTACCGCGTACTCGGGCATATCAGCATCGTAGAGCCGATAACAGCTGATATGTGATCGCTTCAACCAAGGACTGAGCTTGCGAAGATTCTTACGCAATCGATTGGCGAACATCTCAGCGCCTTCAGACAGCTCCACCGGCGCCACCGGCGTAGCGCCCTCCCAGACTGACTTGCTCGTCTTCACGGAATCAGACAACCGATTACTGTCATCCAATTGAAAAAGTAAAAGCTGAATGTCTAACGCACCATTACTCAAGCCGTACTGCTTGTGACTACGTAAGCCAACGGCACGCCCCAAGGTAGGATTCGAGGTCACAATGGCTGCCTGCCAACCTTGAAACTCCCGGTGAAGCACCTCCCCAAGCTGGCGATACAGGTACTTCATCGTAGACTCATCGCCTAGTCGCTCCCCCCACGGCGGATTACAGATCACTAATCCATGAGGCATAGATTTATGGCTTGGCCGCGTCAACTCGTTGATTGACTTAGGGCGAACACGGATTAACTGAGATAAACCCAGCTCTGAGATAGTCGCCTCAGCGCGCCTTATTGCGCTGATATCACCATCGTAACCTCTAATCTCTACATGCTCAGGTGGCTCGCAGATCTGCGCCCTACCCGCCTCAAGAACCGCTTGCCACTCTTGCTCGTCGTGTCCGAGCCAACGCTCAAAGCCGTGCCACTTACGACCGAGACCCGGCGGATACTGCGTTGCCATCATGGCAGCCTCAATAAGCAAGGTGCCCGACCCGCACATGGGGTCAATCAGTGACAAACCGTTTTTCAGCGCCTGCGGCCAACCCGCGCGAATCAGTAACGCCGCCGCAATATTCTCTTTCAATGGCGCCTTGCCTGGCGCTGTTCGATAACCCCGCCGATGTAAACTGAGGCCGGCGAAATCCAATGACACAACGGCCTTGCCGCGATGCAATCGAACATTAACTCGAAGATCTGGATGCTTTGTGTCGACATCTGGGCGTTCGCCTCGCTGTCGGCGAATCTGATCGACAATGCCATCTTTGCAGCGCTGCGCGCCGAACTGAGTATTCCTAATCGCGGTGCTTTTCCCGGCGAAATCAACGGCTATTGTCGAGTGCAGACCAATATGCTCATGCCAAGGAAACTGACTCATGCCTGTATAGAGATCATCGCCATCGTTTGCAGCAAATGTCTTAAGCTCAAGCAGCAAGCGGTTCGCAAGGCGACTGTGCAAACAAACCTTATAAGCAACCGAGAGCGACCCCGTAAACTGAACACCCGTAACGGCTTCGCGCGTATCGCTACCGCCCAATTCTGCAATTTCGGGGGCCAACAAGCTCCCGACTCCTTTTGGGCAGGTCGCCAAAAACTGATAACTACTCAAGGTAATCCCCGTTCAAGTTGTATGAGGCGACTAAGAATACTCCGCCACTGCGAATATTGATTCTCAAGCGTGCCCTCTACAAGCGTGCCCTCTAGACGCACCAATCGCTCGCCCGAATCGAGGACCTTTGGCTCTGTTTCATTGTCATAACAGGAAGCGATTTCGAGCAAGTCGTGTTTTTGTATATTATCGCTGCGGGCATGGTCGACTTCCCATGCCCACGACATGTCTACAGGCTTAGCCGGAGCATAGAACTGAGGCTCAGGAGCAGGTGTCGAGCCACATGCGGTTAACACAACGGCACACACGAGAGCGGCGATAAAAGTCTTAGATGTCATGGCGTCGAGTGTAGCCTAGCTAAGGCACTGACCCCAGCGCCACGACACAAATCACCCCTTTTGTTGAAGGATTTAGCTCAATGTTTCTCGAAGCTGAA
>CAJQLP010000045.1 GCA_905479205.1 uncultured Luminiphilus sp. | reverse complement strand
GTCGGTTGCGTCGAGGAAACTCGCATCGGCTACTGACTCGGGCAGTGAGTCGTTAATCGCTGCCCAATCAAGCGGTGCAGAGAGACGTGCAGCCGACGCCTGTGACGCGCCTAGGGAGTTCAGATCCGCATAAACCGCGTTAACATTCGCCGAAGCATTGCTCATATCAACAGTAGCAAGGATGCCTTGGTCACCAGAACCATTGGCACAGTCCTGAATCCAGTTGTTAAAGTACAACGAGGAGCCTACGTTGGCTTCTGCGCCATCGTGGATGCGAGCACAGGTGGTAAAGGTATTGTCAGTCTCGCTAGAAACTGTGATTACGCTATTGTGGAAGAAGCCTGCCGAGGTTTTCTTAAAGTTGAGACTGAACTCTGCTTCACCTGCTGCCTTATCAGCAACTACCGTTAGGTTAGCGACTGTGGGCTTTGATAAAAACGCAGTGGTGCCCTCGGTATCCATTTCGAAGGCTTCCCCCGCTGAGTTAGCAGTCTGCTTCACAAACACGTACTGTAAGTTACCCTGATAGCCCTCGTCCCAATCGACAGAATCGTCACCGGCACCCGTTACAACAAGGTGTTTGATATTGGCGTTACCTCCGTAAAATTCGACGCCGTCATCGAGGTTGTCGTTGATCTGGATGTAATCCAGCACAGTGCCGCCGCCGACGGCGTTGAGTGATAAGCCGTTGATTTCATCGCCGGTTGACAACTCGGTGCCACCTTCGGTAATCACGACATACTTAAGCGTGCCACTGCTGTCCGCGGCGTTATCGCCACCGATGAAGTTAACTGCACCCTCACCATCGACGTTACAAGGCGTCCCGTCGCAGGCATTATGCGGGGCAAAGCCACTCAGCTGTATGCCACCCCATTCGCCAGACCCGTCATAGTTGTCGTCACTGGCAGACGAGAAAATAATTGGCGCGGCAGCTGTACCAACTGCGACTAACTTGGATCCACGGTTCACGTCGAGCACAGCGGCATTTAAAGGATCCGATGAAGGCAGTCCTTTGACTTCAACACCCGCTTCTATGGTCAGCGTGACATTAAGTACGGCATCACCACTAGTACAGGTGTTAGCATTTGATAATTCACAGTTGCCGTTACCAACAATGACGCGACCATCGAGTTGGTATTCGTTACCAGCGACCAGCGTCATGTCAGACACAATGCGACCAGACAGTGAGCACACACCGGTAGACACCTCAGTCGTACCGCTGGGGCACGCGTCGGATGCGGGAGGCTCAGTAGGCGTGTCCGTGCCATTATTTCCGCTTCCGCTGTTATCTATCGTAGGCGCATCGATGTTGATGGTGGCTGAGTCGCCCTCCGAGCAACCGCCAAGGCCAATCAGAGCTCCTGAGGCTATAAGAGCTATTACAAACTGCTTATTCATCTCAATTCTCCCTAGAATTGTTTTGCTGATACTGATGGATCGCAATGACTACTCAAAAATTCCACTCAAATCCGAGTTGGAACGTGGTGCCTTTTTCGTAGCTTTGAAAAACGCTACTCCCCTGTGTGTATTCGACCTTTTCATCTAATAAATTTTCTATGCGCGCCTTTAACGTGGCGTAATCGCTGATGTCGTAGCGATAAACAAGATTTAGTTCGCCACGGGGTTCGAGATAAACATCGGGGGCACCTAATACGCCAACATCAGCAATAGACTGGCCATTTTGGTTGTATAACAGTGTCAACTGCTGACCGGCGCTAAGATCGTCGTAGCCAATAACGAGGTTGGCGGTGTACTCAGGCTGGCCCTGCAAGGCCCGCGTCAGCTGATTCGCCGCGGTCACCTCTGACTCAATGTAGGCCATGTTAAAAGACACGAAGAGTGTTCGGTTATAGTCATCGCTTAGAACAAACTCTTTGCGGCCCTCGACCTCCATGCCATACAAGTCAGCCTTGTCCGAGTTTTGAAAGGTTCGTGTATTACCGGCCGTGCCAGAAGCGGGCTGAACTACCCGCTCGATTGGGTCGGTCATTTCTTTATAAAAAGCTGCGATCGACAAACTGTCTTGCTCGTTGTCGCCAAAGTACCATTCCCAACGCAAATCAAGATTTAGTACATCGGAGATCGTCAGATCCTTGTTGCCGCGAATTCGCACGTTGAACTCGTTATCGAAATAAACCGCGTTAGACGCTTCCTTAAAATCAGGACGCGCAACGGTTTGACTCATGGCGAAGCGTAACTGCTGCGTATCGGAGTAAAACCAATTGATGCCTAAACTGGGCAACAAACTCGGTTCATCGACGATGCCTTGCACCGGCGCGCCTGTAGTCAGGTCAAAAGTATCAGTCGTCTGGTCGTACATTTCATAACGCGCGCCGACAATGAATTGCCAGGTTGAGTCAACGGTATGGTCATACATTGCATAAACGCTGTTGTACGAAAGCTCCGCTGAATACTCATCCGACACCGCCGTACGTATCGCAAAAACATATCCAGTTCGAGCGTTATTCTGAATACCCCCGACTGGTGGTAGCGTCACGCCGTTTTCAGCTGCCGTTGCTGGGCATGAAACAGTGTCATCTCCTGTGCCACATAGATAAATAACGTCGGAGACCAGCACATTAGGTGCGCGCTCAAGCGCAGGATTTCGACCGTCATTGAAATAGCCGTAGGTCGCGCTTTCCGCATCTCGCTCTCGGAAAATGGCCTGAGCACCAAATTGTATTTTGGCAAAGCTCGCGCCGCCGTCAAATACGTCCCAGGTCACGTCAAACGACCCATCGAAGTTGTTATCCGTTAAATCATCCCAACGCTTTGATGAATTGCCGGCCTCGAAGGTGAAACCCTTGAGCAAGTCGATTTGCGCGTCGTTTGCAGCACCAAAATCGTAATCGCTGCGCAGCACCTGGGCGTTGGTATTTGTTTGCGCCGTACGAAAACGCACGTCGGTACGCCCGGGAACATAACGGCGTGCCTGGCTAGCGGTAAATTGCCATTCGCCAAACAGCGAGCCATCTTCATTAAGAAAGTGAGAGCCAAAGATTTGCGACGATAAATACTGACGCTCCTCCCACTGACTTGTGTGCTGATAAATCGTCTCGAACTCATCCCCCTCTTGCCCTACTACGCGCTCAAAAAAGCTCTCGGTTGAGCGCGATACCAAGTTATTCCATTCAAAGGTATTGTTGCCCGAGGTAAAGCCCAAAGACAGCAATCCAGAGAGCTCGATGTTGTTGGTATAGGACCTATAAGACTGATCGTCCGCTAAATTTCCACTGGCCGAATAGCTGCGACGAATACCGTTATCGCGCTTACTCCAGTCGTTGCTGTAGTTGAACGCCGAGTAGAACCCAAGCTCGCTATCGCTGAAATAAAAGAGGTCCCCATAGTTGACGCCAAAGCTGCCGTTGGGAGTAGCGCTTTCAAATGCCGGATCCCAGTCATCTTTTAGCAAGATCCCAGCTGTTCTCAGAAGCTCTCCACGAATAGCAGGGGTAAGCGCGTAAGTATCACCTTTCGTATCGACGAATGTACCTGCGGACACGATCTCAGAAATGGCCTTTATGAGAACGTCTTCTTTACGCGCGCCATCGTCCCAGCCAATGACGTCGAAGGCACCACTCGCCGAGTCAACGGCAACAGTCTTACCGGTAAGCCCTGAGACATAACCAAAAGACCCGGACACAGAGCCACCGCGTTCATCCGGGAAAGTTTTGGTATTGATTACCAAGTTACCACCTGTGGATTCACCGGGCATGTACGGAAGAAATGTTTTCTTAATATCTAACTGACTGACAAAATTCGAGGGAAACAAATCAAGAGGCACTGTGCGTTTTGATGGGTTGGTGGAGGGCATCGTTGCGTTATTGAGGGTTGAAGTGATGTACCGACCGCCCAAGCCACGGATGAATACGTACTTGTCGTCTTGAACTGAAATTCCTGGGACTCGTACTACGGACGCGGCAACATCAGAATCGCCAAAGCGAGTCAGCATCTCAACCCCAATCGTATCGACAATATTGCTGGTATCGCGCTCACTTACCTCAAAGCTGCCCGGGTCAAAAGAGGCGATAACAAAAACTTCTTCAAGACTTGGCATGTCAATAGTCATGCCTTCGTCTTCGGGTAAGCGAAGCGCAGCACCGCGCGTGACGCCAGCGACCACACGCACACGTGCCGAGACGTCGCCCACCGAAACGGTATACATCCCGCGGGGCAATGTCTTGGTCGCCTGGCCCTGTGCGTTGGTGTTGACCGCACCAACACCGCCAGAGAACACAACAAGCTGATTGGCCGCGACATTTGCGCCCTTACGTACAGTAATAATCATTGTGCCGGTAGGCGCATCGCGGCGATCTTCCGCAGATTCAGTCCCCGCAAAAACTTGTATGCGCGCACTGGCATCTTCAAGATTGGCAACGACGTTCGCGAACAAACCATTGCCGGCCGTAAATCGTGCTACGGCGGCTTTTCCCGCAGGCCCTGCTACTGCCACCACGTGGGCGCCGTCACTCAAATCAGCCGTTAGAGAGCCATCGGCACGGGTTGTGCCCACCGATTTCCCATCAACGACTACCTCAGCGCCCTCAACACCATTGCCATCGTCAAAAACATAGAGCAGCAGCTCGTCGTCAGCCGTTGCGAACTGCGCCAATAAAAATGTCACAAAAACAGGCAGGATTCGGCGAGCACGTAACAAGTGTGTCATTGAGACCTCTCGGTTTGACAACAAACTAAACCGTCGGCAAGAAGACGGCATCAGATGTGCGAACTTTAGAGGTAACCCGTTACAACTTTGTGTACGGCTGATGAAATTTTTATGACAGATCACTAAGAGAGGGGTAAGGGCTAGTGTTTAGTCCTTGGCGTGCAACGCTGTGCCCCAGACCGCCTACTGGCATCGCCCCAGATACTTTTAGACGTGGCCTCGCCCTCGGGTGTAAACCACTCAGGAAACCTCACACCATTTGTGTGTCCAGAGGTAGAGCCGTACTGTTTTTGATCTCCGTAACCGCCATGTGTGAATGCAATTCGCGAATCATATCGGTTGCTGTCAGAGTGTTACGAACAAAGTCCTCATAGTGACGTATGTCACGCGTCACTATCTTCAAAATATAATCCCAAATGCCAGTCATGGTGTAGCACTCCACCACCTCCGGGTAGCGCTCGATTTCAGTTTCGAAAGCTAGAAGATTCTGTCGCCCGGTTTGAGTAAGGTTAATAGTGGCGAACACCACCACCTCCATGCCCAGCGCCTGTCGATCTAGCACTGCAACTCGCTTCTGGATAACACCCTCCTCCTCAAGCCTGTTGACTCGGCGCCAGCACGGTGACTGCGACATGTGTACTCGCTCAGCCAAAGCTGCGGTACTGATGGATGCGTCGTCCTGCAATATCGCAAGAATTTTTTTATCCACTTTACTGATCTCGGTTGGCATATTATTTCGCTTTCTAAGTTTTATTTGGAATTTTTATTCATTTTATTCCCTTTCTGGCACGAAAATCGATAAAAATTTCCACGACTCGAAGGCATTATGAACACTCCTACCACCCGTATGCCTTCGGAGTAAGTCGTCATGGGCCAGCATCAAGCCAACAGCCTTCGTCATGTCACATTGAGTGATAAATATGCTCTAGACAAAACCCGCGCCTACATGACGGGCATTGAAGCACTGGTAAGACTGCCCATGCTTCAGCATCAGCGAGACCTAAAGCGCGGGCTCAACACTGCAGGCTTTGTATCGGGGTATCGCGGCTCACCACTCGGTGGGGTTGACCAAGCCATGTGGCAGGCCTCTGCTTACCTGCAAAAACACAACATTCACTTCCAGCCAGGCGTAAACGAGGAGCTTGCGGCGACGGCTGTCTGGGGAAGCCAGCAGACACAGCTGTTCGATGGCGCGCGCTACGATGGCGTATTCGGAATGTGGTACGGCAAGGGGCCCGGCGTCGATCGCAGCATGGATGTCTTTAAGCATGCTAATGCCTTCGGTACGGCCGCACACGGCGGTGTACTTGCTATTGCGGGAGACGATCATGCCTGTAAATCATCGACGCTGCCGCACCAGTCTGAGCACATGTTCATTGGCGCATCGATCCCGGTGTTGGCACCATCAAATGTTCAAGAAGTGCTCGATCTCGGTATTTTTGGCTGGGAGTTATCTCGCTTCAGTGGGTGCTGGGTGGCCCTCAAAGCTATTACTGAAAATATGGATTCTGCGATTTCTGCGGACATCAATCCAGACCGCGTTAGTATTGTTATCCCAGACAATATTCCTATGCCTAGCGATGGCGTTCACGCTCGCTGGCCAGATAAACCCCTTGAACAAGAACGTAGACTGAACAAATACAAAATCTATGCGGCGCGGGAATTCGCGCGAGTCAACAATTTAAACCGCGTGGTGCTTGATAGCCCGACGCCGCGGCTAGGTATTATTACCTCCGGGAAAGCTTATCTCGATGTTATGCAAGCACTTGAGGACATGGGCATCAATGAGCAAACCGCAGCAGATATCGGGCTTAGAGTGTTCAAAGTGGGGATGCCATGGCCACTAGAACCTGTCGCCACCCACGCCTTCGCCGAGGGTCTTAACGAGATTTTGGTGGTGGAAGAAAAGCGCTCGATCATCGAAGACCAACTGACCTCCCAGCTGTACAACTCCCCGGTGGGATCTCGACCAAGAGTCATTGGTGAATTCGATGAGCACGGCAATGATTTACTGCCCAACCTTGGTGAGCTGACTCCGGCAATGGTCGCTCTGGCCATTGCGTCACGTATTCGTGCCTTCTTCTCGAGCCCAACACTTGATCAACGCATTTCGTGGATTGAGAAAAAAGAGCAATCGCTCGCACAACACACCGATATTATTGAGCGAATACCCCATTTTTGTTCAGGCTGCCCTCACAATACGTCGACAAAAGTTCCCGACGGCAGCCACGCGCTTGGCGGAATTGGCTGCCATTACATGGCTACCTGGATGCCGGATCGTCCGACCGATACGTTCACACAAATGGGTGGCGAGGGCGCAACATGGATAGGCCAATCGCCATTCACTACCATGGCTCACGTGTTTCAAAATCTAGGCGATGGCACCTATTTCCACTCGGGCATTCTCGCCATCCGTGCAGCCATAGCCGCAAAGGTCAACATCACTTATAAAATTCTTTACAACGACGCAGTAGCCATGACGGGCGGCCAACCTCTCGACGGTCAACTATCAGTAGATGACCTTATGCATCAACTTCGAGGCGAAGGTGTACGCCGTATCGCGCTGGTGTCTGATGCACCGAACTACTTTGCGGGCGTTTTCGATGCCATTCCTGGATTTACCCTGCACGATCGTAGCGAACTAGACGCTGTACAGCGCGAACTACGTACCTACGAAGGTACCTCCGTCATTGTTTACCAGCAAACCTGTGCTGCAGAAAAACGCAGACGGCGAAAGAAAGGTATCCTCGAGGACCCCAAAAAGCGTGTGTTCATCAACGATGCCGTATGCGAAGGCTGCGGCGATTGCAGCGTACAATCTAATTGCTTGTCAGTGATACCGAAAGACACTGTACTCGGTAGAAAGCGCCAAATTGAGCAGAGTAGCTGCAATAAAGATTTCAGCTGCCTCGAGGGATTCTGTCCGAGCTTTGTATCCGTCATAGGCGGCGAATTACGCAGCGCTGCCCCCCACAAACCGGCGAGCGAAAGTGCGACATCGCTTTTTGACCCGCTACCTGAACCCGTGCTCCCCTCCCTCGATAAGCCTTGGAATACCGTTGTGGCAGGTGTCGGTGGAACCGGCGTACTCACCATAGCATCACTGGTTGCTATGGCGGCACACATTGAGGGCAAGGGTTGTGCAACCATGAATCAGACGGGCCTTGCGCAAAAATTTGGCGCCGTCACGAGCCATGTGCGCGTCGCGAAGGATCAGGAATCGATTCTCGCTGTCCGCATACCGGCAGGCGAAGCTGATTTGCTGATTGGCTGCGACCTAGTGGTGTCGGCCACCTATGAGTGCCTGGGAAAAGCCGCGAACGGGCGTACTCACGCCATTATTAATGACGCGGAGCAAGCCACTGCTGCATTTATTCTAGATCCTGACGCAGCGTTTCCGGCCAAAAGCATGCACCAAAAAATTGCTGTGGAAGTAGGCTCAGAGCAACTTGCCTTTGTTAACGCTACTGACATCGCGCGGCAGCTCTTGGGCGACACGATTGGCGCCAACTTATTTTTATTGGGTTACGCATGGCAGAAAGGTTGGGTTGCCGTTGGGCGCGAGGCGCTAGAACGCGCCATCGAAGTTAATGGGGTCGCTATCGATTTCAACAAACGCGCATTTCTACTCGGCCGCCAGTTTGTACATCAACCGGAACTGATTCTTGACCAATTAGCTAGTCACGAAATACGCGCCCCGATGACCCTCGCCGAGCTTATTGACGATCGCGTAAAGCGATTGACCGATTATCACAGCGCTGCATTTGCTGACCGCTACGTGGAGCGTGTCGAAGCGCTCAGAAAACAGGACCCCCAACCAGAAACCGATAGCTCCATCACTCGCGCTTATGCCGAACAGCTCTACCGATTGATGGCTATTAAAGATGAGTATGAAGTTGCCAGACTGCACAGTAGCCCTGAATTTAAAGCGCAGCTAGCAGCTCAGTTTTCCGGTGATATCAGCCTACGCTTCCATTTAGCGCCCCCATTACTTAGCCAGAAAGACCCCATAACGGGCCATTTGCGAAAACGCGAGTTTGGTCCTTGGTTAATGCCGCTATTTAGTGTCCTAGCTAAGCTAAAAAGGCTACGGGGCACCCCGCTGGATGTGTTCGCTCGATCGACCGAACGCAAGCTCGAACAAGAGGATTTACTCGACTATTTGAACATGATGGACACAGCCATACGAAAATTATCGAACGATAATTATGCGCTGATCGCGAGCCTTGCTGGCGCGGCAAAACTACTTCGCGGCTACGGCCACGTGCGCGCTGACAATCGCGAGAAATTTAACCAGGAGCGAAAGCGCTTACTTGAACAAATCAATGGTGATCTTCCGTTCGTAGAGGCCACTGTGACGAAGGCTGCCTAACCATACGCATACATCAATGCCGCAGCTATGGGTTGCATGCTCCTCTCTACGACAACCTTTGAGTTAAGACGACTTTTTGATGAGGAACAACGGCCAAAATGAGCACTACCGACGTTGCTGCAATGGTTTCCGTGCGGACCGAACGTTGTCGCGAGGACTGAGGATTGTAAAAGCGGGTTTATACGGGGCGGGGTATGGCAAAGCTAGAATGGGGTGGCTGACGGGGATCGAACCCGCGGCCACAGGAGTCACAATCCTGCGCTCTACCAACTGAGCTACAGCCACCATAAATGGTCGGGGAGGAGGGATTCGAACCCCCGACATCCTGCTCCCAAAGCAGGCGCGCTACCAGACTGCGCTACACCCCGAATTCGTAAAACACATCTATGTGCACTCACGAGGCGCGCATACTACTGCTTTGAACGCTATCGGTCAATTGAGCATCTGTAGACTTTTACCAAACCAATAAATCTGAAACACTAGCGTCTTTTTTCGGAGTACTTAACACCCATGACAGCACTGATACTTGATGGCAAACACGTCGCTAAACTCACTGAGACTTCACTCGCTGAGCGAGTCATGGTACTGCGTGAACGCTCCGGTGGCCGCACGCCTGTGCTGGCGACGATTCTCGTCGGAGAAGACCCCGCCTCTGCCACCTACGTCAAAATGAAAGGTAATGCCTGTCGTCGCGTGGGCATGGAGTCGCTGGCAATCGAGCTCCCTGCCACCATTAAAACCAATGATTTACTGCGACAGATTGAAGAGCTCAACAACAATCCCGATGTCCATGGGATCCTGCTCCAGCATCCAGTGCCTGCACATATTGACGAGCGTGCCGCCTTTGACATGATCAGCCTCGACAAAGACGTCGACGGTGTTACCTGCCTCGGCTTTGGTCGAATGAGTATGGGCGAGTCTGCTTACGGGTGTGCTACCCCCCAGGGCATCATGCGCCTCTTGGCACACTACGAGATTGATCTAACGGGCAAACATGCTGTGGTAGTAGGTAGAAGCCCTATCTTGGGTAAGCCCATGGCGATGATGATGCTGCAAGCTAACGCCACCGTCACGATCTGCCACTCTCGCACACAAGATCTAAAAAGCCATATTGCCCACGCAGATGTGATCGTAGGTGCAGTAGGACGCCCGGAGTTTATTAAAGCCGAATGGATCAAAGACGGCGCGGTCGTCGTTGACGCGGGCTATCACCCCGGTGGCATCGGTGATATCGAGCTTGGGCCACTGCATGAGCGCGCGCAGGCGATTACGCCAGTACCAGGTGGTGTGGGACCGATGACCATCAACACACTTATCCAGCAAACCGTGGAATCAGGTGAAAAAGCACTCGGACAGACACTGTAACTTCCGCCCATCAATATCCGCCCATTAATAATAGTATAAGAGACTACCCCCATGACCTACATTGGATTACTGGCAGGCCTTGCTTTGCTAATTTGGCTCGCACTAAAAGGCATCAACGTTGTTTTTGCGTCTTTGATTTGCGCATTAGTAGTCATAGTGACCAACCACCTCCCCTTGGCCGAAGCACTCTCTCAGCATTACGCCTTAGGACCATTGGGCGCGTTTACGTTTGCGGGGAAGTTTTTCCTACTGTTCGTCACCGGAGCTGTCTTCGGCCGGGTAATGGGAGAAAGCCATGCCGCGGCCAGCATTGCCCAAGGGCTGATCTCTCTGCTGGGTAAGGAGCGGATACTATGGATTATAGTTATCTCTAGCGCCCTGCTCACCTACGGCGGCGTCGTTGTCTTCGTCGTTATTTTTGCTATGTATCCGCTAGGACTCAAACTGCTCGCCGAGGCAGATTTACCCAAGCGTCTTTTTCTTGGCGCAATCGCGCTCGGCGCGGGCACATTTACCCTCACCGCGCTGCCGGGCACACCCTCAATTCACAATGTAATCCCCGCAGCTGCGCTGGGAACAGACCTTTACGCAGGGGCTTGGCTAGGGTTATTTGGCGGGGCGTTAATGCTTATTTTGGGCATGTGGTACCTAGAGCGAGAGCGCGCGAAGGCGACCGCACGTGGTGAACATTTCGACCCGGGGCCTACCGACAGACTCCCCAGTGGAGATCCTGGCGATAATGAATACCCTCACTGGGCGGCAGCACTCACGCCGCTGGCACTCGTCTTGTTCATCATTGTTTCGCCCCGTTTATTCGCCGCACTAGGTGCAACAGCGAACACGGCCACTCCCTCGACGATTACAGAATTAATGAGCTTTGCGAGCAGCCAACCTATTCTATGGCCCTCAATCGCATTGGTCTTCGGCAGTTTAGTGGCGACGCTCATGTTCAAGCGAATTCGCGTCACTGCCTTGCAGGTTTGGGGCAATGGCACACAGGAGTCAATTATGCCCTTGATCAGTACCGCAGCCGTGATCGGCTTCGGTGGCGTAGTCACTCAGACGCAGGGGTTCCAGCAATTCGTATCGCTTGTCACGGAATCCGCCCTGCCCCCGCTGCTATCGATGTTCGCCTCTATCAGCGTTGTATCTGCCATCACGGGCTCCGCGTCAGGCGGTTTGCAGATCTTCATGCAAACCATGGCGCCCTCGTACTTAGCCATGGGCATTGAACCTGAAATACTCCATCGCTTAGTCGCTATGGCGTCTGGAGGATTTGATTCCCTACCCCACTGCGGTGCCGTAGTCGCCATGTTAAGCATTACTGGAATGACCCATAAAGGCGGCTACAAGGAGATCGCCGTGACAACCGTTATCATCCCCGTTGTTGCCACATTAGCGACACTGGCCTTGTACTCGCTCCTCGGCTAGGCCCGACGCCAGATAGTCCCTTCTGGACTATCCTCGAGCACTATTCCCGCGGCGATCAATTCGTCGCGAATTTGATCCGCGCGAGCGAAATCACGGTTAGCTTTCGCGTCACGGCGCTCTGCAATCAATTTATCAATAACGTCTGCGCTTAGATCATTATCCCCACCACCGGTAAACCAAACCTCTGGATCAACTTGAAGAATTCCAAGCGCCGTCCCGCAGGCCAGCAGCATGCCTTTCGCCTTGGCGCGGTCGGCATCTATAGCTTTGTTTAACGCTTTGCTCGCTGCATGTAGTGCAGCTATGGATTCGGGGGTATTTAAATCATCAAGCAAGGCGTCGAAAGCAACGCAATCGGTAACATTAATGTGCGCGGGCTCTACGTCTTGGTTATTACGAAGTGCAGCATAAAAGCCATCAAGCGCGCTTTTTGCACTATCTAGTAACTCCTGCGAAAAATTCAGGGGCGAACGATAATGTGCCGAGAGAAGCGCAAACCGCAGCACCTCGCCATGATAGCTCGACAACAAATCGCGAATAGTTCGAACATTACCCAGCGATTTGGACATTTTCTCACCGTCCATATCGACATAGGCGTTGTGTACCCAGTAGCGCACAAAGTCACCACCGTAGGCACAGCAGCTCTGCGCCCGCTCATTCTCGTGATGCGGAAATATGAGGTCTCTACCGCCACCATGGATATCGATCGCATCTCCAAGATGCGCGCGAATCATCGCCGAACACTCTAAATGCCAGCCCGGCCTTCCCCGCCCCCATGGGCTGTCCCAGCCCGGCTCATCAGCGGCAGATGGCTTCCAAAGTACGAAGTCGCCAGCGTGGCGTTTGTAATCAGCCACCTCGACGCGAGCCCCAGCGAGCATGTCCTCGAGCTTCCGACCCGACAGTGCACCGTAACCGGGCATCGACTCCACCGCAAACAACACATGCCCATCCGCTGGGTACGCGTTACCTGCTTTAATTAAACGCTCAGTGAGATCAATCATTGCTGGAATATTATCGGTTGCATGAGGCTCTAAATCTGGCGTGAGCGTATTGAGCGCAGCGACATCCTCGCGGTACTTATCAGCAAACTCGGTACTCACCGCATCTATCGCTTGACCACGCTCGCGCGCAGCATTGATGATCTTATCGTCAATGTCTGTAATGTTACGCGCGTAGATGACCGACGGATAAAGCTCGCGCAAGACACGATTAAGCATGTCAAAGACGACAACCGGGCGGGCATTACCGATATGTGCAAGGTTGTAGACTGTTGGCCCACACACGTACATGGTCACCCGTTCGGGGTCTATCGGCTGAAATATCTCTCGCTCGCCCGTGAGTGTATTCGTTAGCTTTAGCTCACGCATCGCCAGCACTCCAAGTGTCGCGCAAACCAATAGTCATATTGAACACCGGTGTCGCTTCGCTGTGATCATAACGGTCGGCCACAAAATAGCCCTCCCGCTCAAATTGCAGAACCGATTCTGGAGCCACCGAGGCAATTGAGGGCTCAATTA
>CAJQLP010000044.1 GCA_905479205.1 uncultured Luminiphilus sp. | reverse complement strand
CAAAGGTTGCGGCCGCCGGTCTTGCGTATCATTACGAGCTGATTGATGCCCAGGCGGCTCGCATAGTTTCAAATCCACCCGAGCGAGCTCTTTGGGGAGTTCCCGACAATGTCAGTGGAATGAAGCTTTATAAGTTGGTGCAGCAGTTAAAGCGCTACGGTTTGCCTGAGCGTAAAGCACATGTCTCTATTTCGCGTATGAGTGCCGGCGGTGGTGACCAATACGGAAGCTACAATACGCCTGCGCCTGAAGACGGCATTATTAAGGTTTTGGTCGACGGGCAAGAGAAGCACGCGCGCTTCGTTTCGGCGAGTGACCCCATTTTGTTTATGTCGAATGATCGCGAGGCGATCAAAGACTGGGTTAAGCAGGTCTTCAAAGATGCCGCTGCCAATAAAAAAGAAGTTTATTTTGGGTTGAAGCGCGAGTTTGTACAGTACGACGAAGTTTATAGCTCTATTATTTTAGAGCTTCGGCAAGAGCTTGCTGCTCTCGACACGCCTCCGCCGTCGTTCATGATCATGCGGCCGTCACGACAGCTGAGTAAGATGATCTGTGATCCGCCGCGTTGGGGTCTCTACCCCGCGCAAAATCTCGACGGCGATATTTTCTCTGATATCTCAGCCGCGCTTGGAGGTAGTCTTGCTACCGCAAGCTCTATTATTAAGAGCAAAGATGGAACGCTGCTGTTCGAGGCACCCCATGGCACGGCTCACGATCTTTTTCTTCGTTACTTGGAGACCGATGGTAAAGAAGCCAATTTCAATTCATCAGCACTGATCTTTGCGGTGGCCAATGCATTAGAAACACTTGCTGATCGAGAAGGTAATGCGCCGCTCGCGAACTACGCTAAAAACCTCAAGGCCGCGCTTATTGAAACTGTGGCACAGGGAACCATCACCGGCGACCTAAAAGGTAAGACACTCGACCCGGCGTCGGAAACCGTGGTTGATATGGCCGGCTTTCTCGACGCTATCGAAGCTAACCTCAACGCGGCCGAATTTGAGCGCGTGCACTGAAAAACGCACCCACTGGCGTGGAACTTTACAGCCAAAGTGCGTAGGGTGGTGCCCCCTCCCAATGAGAGAACGTGAGTACGACATGAAAGTTGAATCGGACAAAGTAGTAAGTATTGATTACACACTGCGCAATGACGACGGCGATATTCTGGATCAGTCCAGCCCTGACGCGCCACTGGCTTATCTACACGGTCACGGTAATTTGATCGAAGGTTTGGAGAGCGCTCTCCTCGACAAGGACGAAGGCGACCAGTTGACGGCGACTATTGCGCCAGCCGAGGCCTATGGCGAATACGATGCGACACTTGTTGAGGCAGTGCCTCGTGCAATGTTCCAGGGTGTCGACAAGGTCGAGGTAGGCATGCAGTTTCAAACACAAATGGGTCAAGGTGTTCAGATCGTTACAGTTAAAGACGTCGATGATGAAACAGTAACTATCGACGCCAATCACGCACTAGCGGGGGAAACTCTGCATTTTGAGGTCACTGTTAAAGGCGTTCGTGAAGCGTCTGAAGAGGAGCTCGATCACGGCCATGTGCACGGCCCTGACGGCCACCATCACTAAGTAGCAGTCTATCTTGATGTCCTTGAAAGCCCGCAGCCGCGGGCTTTTTTTTAAGCAAATTATCGTTGTCCCGTGGATATCGGCGCGCTATAAACCAAGGTGAGCAGTCAGGCGGGTGTTTGTTAGACTGTTCTACCACTCACGGGAGTAATGACCAATGACTGAGCGCTACACTACCAACGGCCGAGGCCGCTTATACAACGCTATTACGGAGACTGTCGGTGACACGCCGTGTGTGCGCTTGAATCATATTGCGCCCGAACATGTGGCAATCTATGTGAAAGTAGAGTCCTTTAACCCGTTGAGTTCGGTTAAAGATCGTCTCGCACTCAATATGATTGAGGCGGCTGAAAGAGAGGGGCGCTTAAAGCCCGGCCAGACTGTTGTTGAAGCAACGTCGGGGAACACAGGTATTGGCCTCGCTATGGTGTGCGCTGCCAAAGGCTACCCGCTCGTCATCACTATGGCTGAGAGTTTCTCGATTGAGCGGCGACGACTGATGCGTTTCTTGGGCGCTAAAGTTGTACTCACGCCAAAAGAAGAGAAGGGCATTGGGATGTACCGCAAAGCCGCTGCCCTCGCTGACAAGTACGGTTGGTTTTTCGCTCGACAGTTTGAGTCGAGAGATAACGCAGATATTCACGAAAGTACAACGGGTCGAGAAATTGTTGCGGACTTCGCCAACACTCGTCTCGACTATTGGGTAACAGGCTACGGTACTGGCGGTACTGTTACAGGAGTGGCACGCGTGCTGCGAAAGGCATTACCCGACTGCAAAATTATTCTTTCGGAACCTCACAATGCACGTCTGGTGGGTTCCGGCGAGTCCCAAGAGCGCAACGCTGATGGCTCCCCTGCGAGCAGTCATCCTGCGTGGGAGCCTCACGTTATTCAAGGTTGGACGCCGGACTTTATCCCAGGAGTTTTGCAGGAAGGCATCGACAACCAATGTTTTGATCAGGTGTTGCCCGTTGACGGTGCGATAGGCATGAAGTGGGCCGCTCGGTTGGCGGCAGAAGAAGGCATTCTTACCGGTGTATCTGGTGGCTCTACGCTTGCCACCGCCATGGAGGTGGCGGCAACAGCGCCAAAGGGCTCCACAATGTTGGTGATGCTACCGGATACAGGCGAGCGCTATCTTTCGACGCCGCTGTTCGAGTCTATCCCCGCTGAAATGAATGACGAAGAGCAGGCCTTGGCTAACATTACTTAGCTTCACGCATGACGCGAGAGACCGATACGGACGGCCGCAGTAAGCTGGGGCTTTGGTGTAGTACGCTAATAATTATCTGGCATACTCTGTGCATTAGCGAATTGAAGTCATTGACCTATGGCGCATTACAGTATTCTTGATCTTGTTCCTATTACCGCAGGCAGTGACGCTGCTTGCGCACTCGAGCGCAGCCAGAAACTCGCGATGGCAGCCGAGGATTGGGGTTACAACCGGTATTGGGTTGCTGAGCATCATAATATGCCAGGGATCGCGAGTTCTGCGACCGCGGTAGTGATTGCCCACCTTGCAGCAGCGACTAAAACGATTCGCGTTGGGTCGGGCGGTATTATGTTGCCGAACCACGCGCCACTGATTATTGCAGAGCAGTTTGGCACCCTTGCTACGCTTCATCCCGATCGAATCGATCTTGGTATTGGTCGTGCTCCCGGAACTGACGGGCTGACGATGCAAGCACTGCGTAAAAACATGTCGGTAGACGTCGAGAATTTTCCGCAAGATGTCCTTGAGCTGCAGCGCTATCTTGGGCACAAACAACCGGATCAGCGCGTATGTGCGACCCCAGGAGAGGGAACTGAGGTGCCCATTTGGATTTTGGGTTCAAGCATGTATGGAGCGCAACTTGCGGCCATGCTAGGTCTGCCTTTTGCCTTCGCCTCTCATTTTGCACCCACGTATTTAATGTCCGCGATTCAAGCGTATCGAGAGCAGTTTCAGCCCTCTGAGACATTAAAGACGCCCTATGTCATGTTGGGCATGAATTTGTGTGCCGCCGACTCCGATGAGGAAGCGCATTTTCTGCGCTCTTCATCCCTGCAATCATTTGTAAATCTTAGACGCGGTACGCCCGGTCCGATGCCCGCACCCATTGACGATTTCGAAGCCAGTCTTCCAATCCCTGAGCGACAGATGATTCAAGCCATTGGTCAATGCTCGGCTGTCGGAGACCTCGCGACAGTTCAGTCTCAGCTCGAAGCATTCCTCGAGCAAACAGGTGCCGATGAGCTGATGTTGGTGTCGTCTATTTTTGACCCCGCGAAAAGACTTAAAAGCTATGAGTTGGGCGCAATCGCGATGCAAAACATAGCGGCTGGTAGTGGTTATGGTGAGCGAGCTCACGGGGCCTACGCCTAGCTTGCTTTGGGTGCAATGAGCTGGCTCTGAGTGCAGATTTTTGATTTCGGCGTTAAGAGCCGAGCGCCTGTTTTATTTAGGTACTAGGTCGCTATAACCGATTGACTCGGGCGAAATACGTCCAGTGTCGCGCAGAAAATTAAAAAGCTGCTGATCGTGTCGATCCATTGCCGAAAGGCGCCCGCTCGCTACCGCGGGTTGCCATTGTGGTTGGGTAGCGCCCTCCACTTGATCGCCCATGACCGTTGCCCGTTGTATAACGCGCTCGCCCTCGAAGTCATTTAGGACGTAATGAGCCGTGCAGCGATTATCCCAAATGCCAATGCTGCCCGGCCGCCACTGATACCGGACAGTGAAGCGCTCGTTGCTTATAAAGCGTGTCAGATGTCCCAACAGTAATTCGCTCTCTGTGGCACTCAGCTCGACGATGCGTCGGGTGAAGTGACTGTTAACGTATAAGGCTTTTCGCCCCGTTTCCGGATGTACCCGAACAACGGGATGAATGGCCATTTGCTCAGGGCGATTGTGGGGCAGGGCGTCATGCAGCGCAGTGAGCCCCTCACAAAGATCCTTCATGGGTTGCGTTAATGCGTCATATGCTGCGTGGAGGTTACTCCACATCGTGTCGCCACCAAATTCGGGGCACGTAACGAGATGCAGTATTGACATTAACGGCGGAGATTCCTTAAACGTCATATCCGTGTGCCATTCGTCGGCTATGCCTCCTTGGCTCGCAGCTAACTGAAAGATTTCGGGAGGTAAGCCCTCGCCGCGACCGATATTTGGATGTCCTTCAAGATGACCGAAGTGGCGCGCGAAACCGACGTGTTCTTCAGGCGTAGGCCCCTGTTCGGGCAAAAAAATAACGTGGTGCTCCAGCAGCAAGTGCTGGATAGCGGCTACTTCATCTGCGGTGACCTTGCGCATATCGACACCCGTGATCTCAGCGCCCAAAGCACCGGCGAGTCGGCGAACCGACCATGTTGAAGGTACTGTCATGGCCTAATCCTTGTGCGCGTCGCGTTACGGCCTGCGAATGTCGCTATAGATAGCGTCAGCACCATGAGGAAGAAGAGGGGGATTGTGGGTACCGGTCGAGCAGGACCTGCAGACACGGTAACTTGGATGTCGACAGCAGGTAACTCATTCGAAGCCAACCGCGCAACATTGGTAACAACAGTGTCGGAAGCCAGCATTTTTGCAGTGACAGTCAAAGTGACGGGAGCGTCACCGGGAGAAATATCAGTCAAACGCCATGTTGCAGTATTTGCAGAGGTGTCTACCGATGCTCCGTTGTCAGCCGTTAGTAGCTTTAACCCCGGGGGCATAGTGTCAGTCAAAACGATGCCAGTTGCCGCCTCATTACCGACGTTCCGCAGTGTGATGGTATACGTAACCGTCTCCCCGGATTGGACGAGGGTTGTTTGTGTGGCCTTTGACGCGAGCCATACGGGGCTACTGCTGATCATGAAAGGCGCTGCTTGTGATTTAGGCAGGCCTCTGTCAGCCGCAATTGATGCGACACTTTTTAAGATCGTGCCATCGATCAGTACAGGTGCTACATCTACACTGAAACTGGCAGTATCCGAGGCACCTGCGGCGAGATTGCCGACTGACCAAGTGATGAGGCCTGTTGAGCTATCGAAAGCACCGCCTCCGGTCGCGGATACAAAAGTGGTATCCGCGGGCAAGGTCGCCGTGACCACGGCGTTACTGGTGTCCTGATTACCAAGGTTAGACCAGCTGACCGTAAGCACTTCCTGTGCTCCTGCGGCAATTGGATCCTGTGCCGCTGAAATCGCCACGTCCAGCTCAGTATGGCTACGCTCGATCGTTGTAGCCTGACCAAAAGCACTAGTGGCGTTATCGCCGGTAAGGGACGCGACATTGCCGATGGCCGTTCCGTCGGCGATCCCTGATGCTGTGCTGACAGTGACTTTGACCCGTCCTCCTGTAAGTGACGCAAGTGAGCCTAGATTCCACTGAACTATGCCAGTCGACACTTCTTGCCCCCCATTATCGGCGGAGACAAAGGTCGTAGTTGGCGGCAAAATATCCTCGATGACAGTATTGCTTGAGGTGCCGTTACCTTGATTGAAATAGTCCAACGTGTAGGTGATGGAGCTACCGGCTTCGACGCTGTTGGGGCCCAATTTGGTCAGGGTTAGGCTCGGCTGTGCGCCAATAAAGGTAAGCGCTGATGCTGTCGCGGTTGGCGCGTTACTCGCACTAATCGATGTGAGGGAACCTTCGGCGGTACCGTCAGGAATCCCATCGGCAACAAACACGCTGTACTGCAGCTCAATCGATCCCGATGGCGGAAGACTTCCAATGGTCCACGTAGCCGAATTATTAACGAAGCTACCGCCGCTAGTGATCGACTGTGGTGTTGTATTCGGTGGCAGTAGTGCGCTGACCGACGCATTAGTGGCGATGTCATTACCGACGTTCCTAACGCGCACCGTATAGAGTAGTGCGCCGCCCGCTTGCACGATGGGCTGATTAACGCTGTAGTCAATTGCGAGTACGGGGCTGCTCGAAACCGGCAGCAGTAATGTGCTCGAAGCGGGCGCAATAGCTTGGCCTGCCGAATTGTCACCAGTAACTGCAGCGATATTGAGCAACGGTGTGCCGTTGCTTATGACATCGTCAGCTTTAATTTTGACATGCAGGGTGACACTCGCGTTTGGCGCTATGGGCCCATGATCTGTCTCAATATCCCAGGTAACCAAGCCATTGGCATGTTGGCCGCCGGCGGTGGCACTGACAAAGCTGGTCTCGGCGGGTAGTAAGTCAGTAACGATAACATTCTCAGCAGTATCGGAACCAATATTGGCCACCGTAATATCGTAGGCATAGGTCTGCCCCGGCGTCACTTGCGAGACAGTGCTTGTCTTGGTGATGGTGAGTAATGGGTCGCTCGTTACCGGCGTATTAACGGGTTTGGCAGGGGTTTTGGGAGTCGTATCGCTATCGATTGATGCGGTGTTATGGATGAGCAAGCCATCGCGTAAATCATCTGATGTTTGCACAATGAGCCCAACGGTACCCGATGACTTGGCGGTCACAACACCTAAGTCCCAATAAACCCGCTTACCATCGGTGCTGATGCGGACTTTATCGCGTGGCCAGGCACTTACCAGCTGTGTGTTAGCGGGCAATACGTCTTCAATCACCGTGTTGCTAGCCGCGCTGTTACCGACATTGCTGTACGTCAAGGTATAGGTCAAGGAGCCACCCGGTGTGCTAGAGGCTGATATACCCGAACGCACACTGGCTTCATTCACCGTTTTAAGCAGTGTCATAGCCGCGTTCAACACAGTCACACTCGCCGTATCACTTCCCCGCGTAGTTGGTTTAGGCTGCAACGTAGAGGTGATATTCGCACTGTTAGTGAGGATTTTTCCGTCAGCTAAGCTTGCATCAGCTCTCGCTGTAATCTTGAGATTGCCCGATGTTTTTGCGGCCATTGTTGGCAGCGCCCACGTTATCGTGTTCCCCGTTTGCGTATAGGCTCCCGAAGCCTGTACCAGACTGAGTCCAGGTGGTAGCACGTCGGTTATCAGAACGTTACTCGCTGCATCGCTCCCTACGTTGCGGTAATCGATACTGAAGGTCACATCACCGCCGGCCGTCACGGACGCCGCGCTGTTGTCGACGGTCTTATCTAGCTCCAACAAGGGTGCGCTGAAGACTAGTGCGGGTCTACCCACAATTGTGGCTTGAACAGCGTTCTGGGTATTGGCGCCTTCCCAGATAGTGGCCGTGTTACGCAGGGGCGTTCGGTCGGGAACGACGGAGTTTACTGCGACGGTCAGCGTCACTGATGCTGGCTTATTGGGCTCTATCGCGGGGAGCGTCCATTGGGCGTGCTGACCGCCCGAAACAGTGGCAAGGACACCACCATTGCTAGCACTGATAAAGGTGGTTTCTGGTGGCAGCTGGTCTTCAATATGTATGGGCCCACTGATGCTAGTGCCTACATTGCGATAGGTCAGCGTATATACCAGCTGCTTGCCTGCAAGAACTGCAGGCGCAGAGGCTGTCTTATCGAGTTCTAGTACGGGTTGGCCACTAACAGGTGTCGTTACGGGCGTAGAGCTCGCGCCTCCAACACCTGCCATTGTCGTTTGGATTGACGCGGTATTTCGTAAGGTTTTGTCAGGGACGTCATTCAGGACTCGCGCGGCGATCGTTACTGTTTGGGGTGCGCCTGGCGCAAGCGTTGGCAAGTTCCAGGTCGCTTTCTGTCCACTAACAGTTGCGCTCGTTGAGGTTGGATCGATGATGAGTTCAGCGGGCAGGTCATCCGTTATTGTCACGTTGGTTGCAATGGCGTTGCCCACATTTTTAGCAGTAATGGAATATGTGATTGAATCCCCAGGAATACCCGATCCCGTTGTAGGGGAGAGTAGGCTTTGAACGCTGGCGGTCTTCTCGATAATCAATACAGGCTGACTATCAACTTGAGTCACGACTGGATTAGATAAGGCTACATTGCCCTCTTTTGAGTCGATGCCAGCTATATTGAGTAATGGGGTGCCGTCGGTGATCACCGGATCGAGCTCGGCGCTGAAGGTGATTGAGCCCGAGTCTGCGCCTGCGGGGATATCGCCTAGATCCCAAATCAATAAACCGATGCTTGGGTCACTTTGTGCCGATAAAGCGTAGCTGCTGCTGCCGGTCACATAGCGTGTTTCAGGTGCCAAGATATCAATGAGTAAGGCGTCAGTCGCTGCGCCACCGGTCTTACTGTAGTCCAGTGTATAAAGCAATTTGTCGCCAGGCTTTGCATGGCTCGCATCGACTTTTTTGGTCAGCAAGAATGCGGGCAGATCGGTCGCGGTAATCGTCGTTGTCGCGGTGGCAGACGTCTTTATGGAGGCGATATCTGCTCGGTTAACAATGTCGATAGCCGGTGTGTAGGTGCCAGCAGGCACCGTTGCTCTAACCGTCTTACTGCCTGACGCGCCGGGTGCCAGATCGCCCAAGTTCCAAGTGATCAGTTTTGAGGTTGGTACAACCTGATTGCTGGCACTAACAAAGGTTAATTCGTCGGGGAAGCTATCCGTTAAGGAGACCTGCTCTGCGATGCCCTTACCTTGATTTTCATAGAACAACGTAAATTCGACTGAATCTCCGGGATGCACTGTCTTTGCGCTAGCGGTCTTTGTCAGTACCAGTCGAGGTGCCTCACGTACCGTCGAACTCACACTGGCCGTGTTTGGTTGAGCCTGATCGGTGGTGATTTGAGCCCAGTTAAGCAATTGACTTCCAGGGGCTGCGACCGCTGCATCGTCATCGACTTTTGCTTTCACGATAACGGTGTTGGACTTACCGGCGCCTAGATTACCCATATCCCACTGAAGAACGGTAGCGGTTCCAGTTACAATGGGAGTAATAGTCGTGGGCGTCGGTGTGGCAGATACATAGGTTAGTCCAGGCGGCAGCGTATCTTGGAGATCAATACCCGTGAGCGTGACTTTGCCCGTGTTGGCGTAGTCGATTTTATAGGTGATCTCTTCCCCGTTAATAACCTCAGCTTGTGCGCTGGGCCTTGTTTTAGATAGCGCAACCGCAGCGTCAGAAACATGGTGGGTGACTATGGGCGCTCTCTCTTGTCGCGTTGCAGCACCGACGGTGAAGCGAGCAGTTGCCTGGTTGATCAGTGCGGTTCCCAGTGCTACGCCTTGCTTAACCTTCGCCTGCAGCGTCACCTGTCGACTGCCATTGGTTAGAGATGTCGCTGGCCAGCTAATCGCCGTGCCGTAAGCGTCGGTTGTAATTGTCGCCTGAGGATCATTGGTTTTAATGAATTCCAACCCAACCGGTAGGCGATCGATAATTTCAAGATCGTTAATACCTTGCCCAGATTTAAGAGTAGCGGTAATGGTGTAATTGACCGTGTCCCCGGGGAACAGAGGCGTGGTTTCTAAAGGTGACGCTGTTTTCGTCACTGCTAGGCTGGGTGGTGCGTTGTATTGCACTAGCGCGTGGGTACTGGTTTGTTTGTATTGCCTGCCAAATTGATCTTGTGCAGCTACTTCCACCGCATTAGAAATAAAAGCACCATCTTTCAGTGGCTGACCACCAGTGGGCTGTGAGCCATCAACTTCGACTTCCAAACTCACCGTGCCTGAAGCGCTGTTTGG
>CAJQLP010000043.1 GCA_905479205.1 uncultured Luminiphilus sp. | reverse complement strand
ACGCGCTTTACTGAGTTGATGATTGACATAAAACGTCCTTCTTATAACGCCGTTATGAAAGAAAAGGTGCAGGTGTCTCAAGGCGCTAGAGTAACGCTCATTGTCGTTATTGGCGAGCGCTTCAATCAATGCGCTTCGGCGGTAGAGTGGGCTTGGCATACGCAAAACGCTGCCCAGGGTTCACGCTGTGATAGCTATCAAGCCCTGCAACTACGGTGCTTTCAGCGACTGCCAGATTAACGGTGCCATCTTCACGAACGAGCTCTGGAGCGACGTGAACACTCGCAACACGTCCTATGACTAAGTGAGTATTGTTGACGGTCAGTAGTTGATGCTCGGCGAGCTCCATGCCCAGCTGGATGCGCGAGCCCGCGACGAAGGGGGCGGCGAATTCATCGTGCCAGTCGATTTCAAAGCCGGCGGCACTAAATTCGGATTGCCCGCGAGGGTATCGAGCGGAGGTTTGGTGGGCTTTTTCAGCACGATTTAAAGGGAAGTGATTTAAGGTATAAACGCCGGTAGCGATAATGTTATCAAGGGTGTGGCGCTGCGTGCCCTCCGGATTTGGACGCACTAGCATGCCAATTAGTGGAGGTGCTGCGCCAATGTGAAAAATAGTGCTAAAGATCGCAAGATTACTCAGTCCATTCTTATCTGCGGTACCCACGAGCAATGCGGGTTTAAAGCCGGCAACAGTGTTAATTAAGTTGGCGCGATAACGTTTTTCCATGCCAGCCAAATCGTCTTTTTGCCAGTGATACACGGTTAATTCCTTACAGCCTAGGTGTGAATTGGGGGGGTGAGCAATCGGCTCGAGTGAGAATGGATTTTCCGTCTACTCTGGTATCAATACAGCCGGTCGTAGCGCCACTGTGCCCAGCGGTTGTAGGCAAGCTCGACCACGGGCCGTATCAATGGCCAGCGCATCCAGCGCCATAGAAAGCCGATAGGAGTGTGTTCCCACGCAGCTACGTTGGCATCTACACCGGTGAGGAAAATGCCATTGCGCTCTAGGTGGAGGACGCGAAGTAAACGATCTTTATCTGGTCGATTTTCACCCAAGTTAAATGGTCCGAGGGCTGGATCTTGAAGCGTGTGAATATCTCGAAGTTCTAAGTTGGCACCTTTCAGCTTACGCAGCCGGGCCATTTCTTTTGAACACAACGAGCACTGTCCATCATAGTAAAGAATATCAGGTTTGCCAGGTGTGCTAGTTACGGTAGTTAACGCGTCCATGTATTGCCTCAAACAACAGAGTCATAATGAATATTACGACGTGCAATAATTTTTGGATGATGCAATCAACGAAGATTTCTTGGCGAGAGGCTGGCGCGTCCATTGGCTTCAGCCGCCCTCGCAAACCCATTGCAAATAGCTGGATCTCCATCGATGCAGAGTCACAAGCTCTCTGCAAGCAGCGCCTCGATACTCGCGCGCAGCTTAAGCTCATCACCTTTCTTAAAGCCCACATGAACTTCGCGGATCATACCTTGTCGATCGATGAGATAGCCTGAGGGCATGCCGTCTACGGCATAATCTTTTGGAACCGCACCCTCGGTATCGATGACGACGGGATAGGACACTTTATAACGTTTCAAAAAATCTAGGGCATCGTCTTCGACAACATCAACACTCACTGCGATGGCCACAAAACCCTGCGCTTTAAGGTCCCGATAAATCCCATCGATCGCAGGTAATGACAAACGGCAAGGTCCGCACCAGGAAGCCCAGAAATCAACATAGGTTACCTTCCCACGCGACTCCGATAGTACCAATGTTCCCGTTTGATTACTTATCGCGGGCAGAGTGAAATCTGGTGCTAAAACGCCATGCGGTTGTAAAACCGACGACTGATTACTGGCAACGCTTACCGCACTGTTGGCAGCCAACAGTAGAGTGAGTCCCAGACGCAATAACCATTGCGCCCTGTGGAAGCTATGTTCATGAGTTGGCATTGTTGTGTGCTCTGTCGCTAGAGTGCTCAGCGGTTTCGTCCCAAGCGTTCATGGGCGTCGACCCATTCGTTAGTGCGCGTGGCTTTGTCGATCCGGGTTGCAGCTCCTAGGGACAGTTCTCCCGCTACAACCAGACCAGCGGCAATCTCACACAACTTAAGCGCTTTGCCTTTGCCGAAGCAATCCATCATTTTCAAGCACTCACTTTGGGTCGGCAGATTAGTGCCTCCACCATAGCTGGCCATGATGATCGAAGGGAGCGTGATCGAGAAGTAATGATCGCCATCGCGAGTCACTCGCTGATACACCGTACACTGATTTGACTCGCCAATATTGGCTATATCCTGACCTGTGGCGAGATATAGCGCTGCGAGACCATTGGCAGGATGACTGGCATTATTGGATGAGTTAGTCATAAATGCGGACAGCGTGGAGACCTGATAACCGTACTGCATTTGCTCAGGCGTAATGCGTAAGTTGTCCATGAGCACTTGCCGAGGAATGGTTATTTCAGCAGTGACACGCCGACCCCGTCCTTTCAGCATGTTGACTGAAGAGGTCTTCTTCTCGGTATCAAAATTGCCGGACAACATATAGTTACGCATCTTGCCCGGATAGTTTTCCCTGATCCACTCGCACGCGAAGAATGTGGCTCTACTGGTCATATTCTGACCGGCCGCATCCCCCGTTGAATAGTCAAAGCGACAGGCGACAAAGTTGTGCGCGTGGTAGTTCTCGATTTCCAGTAATTTACCCACCGACGTTGTACTTTCGGCTTGGGCTTTGATGGCTTCGAAATTCTCGCGCAGCCAAAGTTGGAAGTCTCGTGCGTCACGGGCATCCGCGAAAATAAACAATGGCGCGCGTTGCATGGATTCAGCGGAAACGGTCGTTTTAACGCCGCCAGATTCGCGAATAACCTTCATGCCACGGTTGTAGCTGGCAAGCATAGTGCCTTCGACGGTCGCCATTGGCACATAAAATTCCCCTTGGGCATGCTCACCGTCAATAAGTAGTGGACCGGCAACCCCAATGGGTACTTGCGATACGCCCCAAATATTTTCGATGTTACCCGCCATGACATGGGGGTCATACGAAAACTGTTTACTGTGATTGAGTTCAACACCAGTCTGGGCCTCGATAAAATCCTGCCGAGCTTTAATGATTTCATCGCAGTAATCGTCGTCGTTGCTGCGTGGTATTCGTTTTTCGCTACTCATTGCGACAAGATCCTCTGCTTAGCAGCTTCATACTCGGCCTGTAGCTTAGCCACGTAATCCGCTGCTGAGCCTATTTTCTTTATCGCTCCGATGCCTTGGCCCGAGCCCCAAATATCTTTCCAAGCTTTAGCATCGGTGTTGCCACCTGAGCCAAAATCCATCGCGGTAGGGTCGCTCACCGGTAGATTCTTAGGATCTAATCCGGCGTTTTCAATAGAGGGGCGGAGATAGTTGCCGTGGATGCCGGTAAACAAATTGCTATACACGATGTCATCAGCACCACAATCAACAATAGCTTGTTTATAGGCTTGCTCAGCATTGGCTTCTTCGGTGGCGATGAACGCAGATCCAATGTAGGCAAGGTCTGCTCCCATAGCTTGTGCGGCAAGTACAGCGTCCCCTGTCGCTATAGATCCCGAGCACAGCAGGGGACCATCGAACCATTCACGAATCTCTTGGATTAATGCGAAGGGAGATTGCTCTCCCGCATGGCCACCCGCACCGGCGGCAACGGCGATGAGACCATCCGCGCCCTTTTCAATCGCTTTTTTGGCAAAGCGATTGTTAATGATGTCGTGCAGCGTAATACCACCGTAGCTATGCACTGCATCGTTGACCATTTCTTTGGCGCCCAAGGAGGTAATGACAATAGGGACTTTGAATTTGACGCACATTTCTAAGTCGTACTCCAGCCGATTATTTGAGCCGTGGACGATTTGGTTGACTGCGAAGGGGGCGGCTGGGCTGTCTGGGTTCTCTTGGTTGTGCCGATCAAGCTCGTCAGTAATCCGCTGAAGCCATTCTTCTAATACGTGCTCTGGACGAGCGTTAAGTGATGGGAATGAGCCAACGATCCCCGCTTTACATTGCGCTATTACGAGGTCTGGATTCGAGATAATAAACAAGGGCGAGCCAACAACAGGCAGCTTGAGAGTATCTTTGAGGATCGGCGGCAGTGCCATTGTGTAATCTCCTTAGTAGAGTCATCGGATAGCATGTATTGATGACGAGTCTTGGTGTAAATATCAGTATTTGAACATACAGTATGTTTTTTTGACGCTCAAGTATGTTTCCGGAAAAGCTTATTCTGTGCCAAGCTTGAGCAACAGTTGAAATCGTCAATACAGCGCTGAACCCTCCTATGTATCATCCGTATTTTGGTCTTAAGGAATCGCCCTTTTCAATTTCGGTCAATCCGCGCTATCTGTTTATGAGCCCGCGGCACCGCGATGCCCTTGCCCACTTACTGTACGGGGTAGGTAGTGGTGGTGGATTCATTTTACTCACCGGTGAGGTGGGTACCGGCAAAACAACAATAAATCGATGTTTGCTCGATCAATTGCCCGACAGCACTGATCTTGCCATTGTTCTCAATCCAGCATTAAGTGCCGTTGAACTTTTGGCGACAGTCTGTGATGAATTTGAGATTGAGTATCCCCGCGATTCGTTAAGCCTAAAGCGCCTGACCGATGCGCTCCATGGCTTTCTTCTCGATAACCATGCCGGGGGGCGGCGATCTGTTTTGATGATTGATGAGGCGCAGCACTTAGATTTTGATGTGCTCGAGCAGATCCGTCTGCTCACTAACCTCGAAACTAATGACGAAAAGCTTTTGCAAATTATTCTTATCGGGCAGCCCGAGTTGACGGAGAAATTGGCCCGACCCGAACTGAGGCAGCTCAATCAGCGCATTACCGCCCGCTACAACTTACAGCCCCTAAATCGAGAAGAGACTGAAGCCTATATTCAGCATCGATTGCACGTTGCCGGTCTAGCTGCCGGTAGGACATTGTTTCCGAAGAGAGTAGTGCGTGAAATTCATCGCAGAACTCAAGGGATTCCGCGCCAGATCAACTTGCTTTGCGATCGATCCTTGTTGGGTGCCTACGGCCGACAACAGACGCATCTAACCAGACGCTTAGTCCGTTCAGCCGCGGTAGAAGTGTTTGGCGTGCATGAGCGTGGAATTCTGTCTCGCCGAACACTCGCGGCTGCGCTCACTGCGTTACTGGCTAGCAGTTTCTTCATTTGGTTTGTCTGGTTCAGCGAAGCAATGCCTTCAACACCTGGAGATAAACTCCTGGACTTGCCGACTTTTGAAACCTCGGATACTGCTGATACCAAGCCTCAAGACGCGTCATCGGCGGTTGCTTTTACTCCGTTAAAGAACATAAACGCTAACGCCAACACCAGCGTTAAGACGCCGTCATTCTTGATCGCGCCAAGCCAGGCCGCGACTTGGCTCTGGCAGCTCAATAGTGACGCGCCACGCCCGGCGCAGCCGTGTGCGCCATTCAATGTCGCAGGACTACGCTGTCAACAGGACAATGCAGAGGTATGGGATTCGGTCATCGGCCTTAATCGACCCGTAGTCCTTGCCATGCAGACGCCCGACAAGTTCCGCGCTGAAACTTTGGTTGTGGGTTTCGAGGCCCGTGCAGCTTGGGTAATGGCTGATACGGGTATCGAACTTGTACCACTGGTTGAGCTCGCGCAGTACTGGTTGGGCGGCTATCGCTATTTTTGGAAAGCGCCTCAAGGTTGGCAGCAGCCATTAAAGGTTGATGATGAAAGCGCCTTAGTCGCACAAGTGGCGGGTTGGTTTGCTGAACTTGATGGGCAGTCGACAGCACTTGCGAGTGATGTTTTTACTGAACGACTTGCGGCGCGTATTCGCTTATTTCAGGAGGAGCAGAACCTAGCAATTAATGGTTGGTTGGATCAGCCAACCCTGATGCAGATTGCCATCCTTAAAGGAGAGGTGAGTACCCAAGCGTCGCTACTGGCGCGCGCGCAGTTGGTGTGGGAGTCTCTGTAATATGTCGATGATCTTAGATGCACTAAAGCGCTCTCAGAGTGATGCACGTGACAGCTCGTCACAGCCCGTAATCGACCAGTCCTACTCTAGTCTGACCAGTTCGGCGCCCCCGCTGTGGCTTCTTCTGGTTGGCGCAGCACTAGCCATGGCAATTGTGCTTTTACTTGCGGTACTTGTTTATTTGCAATGGAACCCGAGAGAGCTATCTAAGTCAGCTGTTCAGAGTGAGGGTGCGCCAGTTGCTGACGGGCAACATCAATCTGTCGCGTCGTTGCCAATACAGACGTCAGCTTTAAAGAATGCAGAATCTGAATTGCCTGAGCAAGATGGCGAAGTCAAATCTCCGCTCCGAGAGCCCGCTAGTGCTGCTGATGCTGCACTTGCCTCTCGCGCTCCTGCGAGAGCCATTAGCGACCTCTATGCTAATTCAAGCGCTATAGCTGATATCGAAGAAGAGCCTGCATTCGACTCGCGAGCGATGACTGCAGACGATGGCGAGGACTCCATCGACATAGCCGAACTGGTGCGGCGGGCGCAGGAAGCAGTGGGTGAAAAACCAATATCTGCTCACCCCACCGCGCTCTTAGAAAATTTATCGCAGCGGCAGAAAAACGCGATACCAACCGTGATCTATAGCGTGCACGATTGGGCAGGCGAAAACAGTCGGGTTGTACTGAATGGCGAGGCTATGCAAGTCGGTGATCGCCGAGGAGGGTTCACCGTGCTTGAGATCTTGGCTGACAGCGTTGTCGTAAGCTGGGGCGGCACCGAATTCCGGTTACGCGCCCTCAATAGCTGGGTCAATCTTTGAGTTATGGCGCAGGGTCTGGGATTTGTTTGTGAATGGCATGTATCCCTGTTAACACATCGCGGGATAGTGCGACATCGACACTGCGGATATTTTCCTCTAGCTGTTCCAGCGTTGTTGCACCAATGATGTTGCTCAGTACAAACGATCGACTGTTCACAAAGGCTAATGCCAGCTGAGCTGGAGTAAGTCCGTGTTCTTCAGCTAGCGCACAGTAGCGTTCCGTTGCCGCTATAACGGGCTCACCTTCGTAGCGTGTAAATCGAGAGAATAGCGCCATACGTGAACCCTCAGGAACAGCGCCGTTGCGGTACTTGCCGCTGAGTAGTCCCATGGCGAGAGGAGAATAGGCCAGTAGCCCCACGTCTTCACGATGGGATACCTCGGCCAGGCCAATTTCATAGGTTCTGTTGAGCAAGGAGTAGGGGTTTTGAATAGTTTGTATCCGAGGGAGTCCCTCTTGTTCAGCTAACTGCAGAAATCTCATGACACCCCAGGGCGTCTCGTTAGATAGGCCAATGCCCCGAATCTTGCCTTCTTTGACTAAGTCCTCGAGTGCCCGCAATGTTTCCTCAAGAGGCGTCGAATCGTCATTGTCTGGGTGCACATAGCCGCGCTGTCCAAAGCAGTTTACAGGGCGCTCGGGCCAGTGAAGCTGATACAGATCGATGTAGTCTGTCTGCAGGCGACGCAAACTACCATTGACGGCTTCCACCAAATGTTCACGGCTAAATTGTGGACCACCTCGCAAGAAGCTGAACTCTTCTCGAGGTCCGGTGGCCTTGGTGGCTAGAAGCCATTTAGAACGGTTTCCTGTCTTCGCGAACCAGCTGCCAATATATTCTTCGGTACGGCCCTGTGTCTCCGCTCGCGGTGGTACTGGATACATTTCTGCCGCATCGATGAAGTTAATGCCGTGGTCGAGCGCGAAGTCGATTTGGCCATGGGCTTCAGCCTCGGTGTTCTGCTGACCCCATGTCATGGTTCCAAGGCAAATTTTCGACACCTGGGTTCCGTTGATGGCAGTTAAACTCATGGCGAATATCGCTCCCTAAATTTCGTGGATAGAACTTTGTGGTTTGTGGACAGAAGTGGTTCAGAAATAGCTAGTCGAGCTGCAGGTAATTGATCATCAGCGCATGCAAATCCCGTTGACGCAAAAACGCCGGTATCGTAATACCCGAAGGAGCGAGCGCAAATAGCGGCACATTCGCGCCGGTATGTTCTTCAGCCACAAAGTTATTGGTCGCATAGTTGATTCGCATCATGCCCCCTTCTGGGGTTTTGATGCGCGCTATTTTGCCCGGAGAGTAAATCGGTATCGGTATCGCGTCATAGAGGCTGGGCTCAGGTACGATTTGCGCGGCCTGAGCATGATCGGCTGTGACAATGATGAGCGTGTTCGGATGAGTCTCGGCATAGTTCAAAGCAATAGCGAGAGCTTCCTCTAGCTGCTCGATTTCACCGATAGATCCGCACGGGTTTCTGCGGTGGCTTTGCTTGTCGATCGATGCCGATTCGACCATGAGAAAGAACCCTTTCTCGTTATTATCCGATAAGCGATCAATGGCGATCTCTGTCATCTGGGCGAGGCTCGGTGTTTCATTGAAGTCTGGATTACGCTCGCAGGTCATGGGTTCTGGTTGTGTGACTGAACCGAGACGATAGTCTACGGCGTTCAGTAACGATGTTGTGGGAGATTCAGCTTTTCTGTCGTCGGTGCCGCGCATTCGCACCGGTAAGTGACTATCTGCAAATAAGCCGAGCAAACGTTGCTCTGTGTTGGCAGCTAATAACTGCTCCAAATCTGTAGCAACAATGAAGCCTTTTTCAGCACTTAGCTCTAAGGCGGTGTTGCCTGTATCGGGATCAGGCTTCACAAAATGCTTCAAACCGCCCCCCAAAACAATGTCTGCCACTGATCCTGCAATTTGCTCGGCAATCGACCCTGGTCCGCCATTGCGACGTGAATCTTGTGGGCAGCCTTCGTAGGTTTGGCCGTAGAGTTGACCGCCGAGTACAATTTCGGGGTTTTCACAGTTGCGATTAGCCACATGAGCGATAAATGCGGCTGGCGTGGCACCGGTAACCGACGCAGTAGAGACGATGCCCGTTCGAAGCCCGGCGTTAGCCGCAACTTCCACAATGGTGGGAGTGTCTTCATCGTGTTGATCGGTACCTATTCGACCGATATTAGTAACCACGCCGGAGGCAATAGATGTCGCGGTATTAGCTGAATCGGCCGTGTACAACGGAGTGCCGTCAGGATCGATGGTTTCGATCTGCAGGGCGCCACGCATTGGCAGCGTGTCTAGGATGAGTTGTCCCCCGTGACCGGCTAAAAAGTTCCTCCCCATTGTTACGTGCTGATCGTCAAAGCCGTCCCCAATCAAA
>CAJQLP010000042.1 GCA_905479205.1 uncultured Luminiphilus sp. | reverse complement strand
CGCTTCACCGCCGAGTAGGTATTTACGATCATCCGATTCATCGATTGCAGATCTGCCCGGTTAGCCAAAGGGCCATGACCGGGTATCACAACTGTTTCATCGTTGATCAACCCAAGCATTGTTTGCTGGCTTGCAATGTAGTCCTCAACGCCACCGCCACCATCAAGATCAATGTAGGGAAAGCGGCCGTTAAAGAATAGATCGCCCGCATGCAAAACATTAGCGTGTTTAAAAAGCACCGCAGAATCGCCATCGGTGTGACCTGATAACGCGATAACTTTTAGCTGCTCATCGTTAAAGTAAATATTAACTCCATCATGATGCGTGATTACCGGCAAAGCTGCTTCCGGTTGATCTTCTAAACCCAGCAAGCGCACGCGAACATTTTGGTGTGCCACGATAGTGGCCCCTCGTTCGCCAAAGTAGCCGTTACCGCCCGTGTGATCGCCGTGGTAGTGCGTGTTGATCACATATTTTACGTTGACCGTATGTGAATCATCTCGAACCTCTACCTCTCGACTCTCTACATCTCGAACCTCTAAACGTGCCAAGGTGTCAGCAATGCGTTCGGCAAGTGGCGCAAACTGATCATCAATGATGAGAATGCCATCTCTGCCCATGCTCACACCAATATTTCCTCCCGCACCATCGAGCATGTAAACCTCTGGAGCCACCTCAGTAGCGCCGATCGCTACGTTCGCGAAACGATCCGTTTGGGCTGCGACCCCTATACTATTGCCAATAACTGCAGCCAATAGGAATGTAACGGTTGTTTTGTTCATCGGGACCTCCCGGTCAGGTTAATGCCTAAAATTAGCAGACCTTACGGCGACAAAGCGCTAGTGGATGGTTAAACTCATGTCTCGCCGCCTATCTTGACATGATGAGAGGTCGGCGGTTCAGCGAACGCGACCGTAGTAGCGTTAGTAGCGTTTGGTACATCTTAACAAGGGCCCAACAGGAAAAACTGATGTCTGAACACGCGACGCTAAGCAGACATACCGGCGGCTGTCACTGTGGGGCTGTACGCTGGACCATTAGGGCGCCTGCCGCTCTGCAAACTCATACCTGCAACTGTTCCATTTGTGAGATTCAGCACTATCAACATCTCATTGTCCCGAGCAATCGATTCCAACTTGAGCAGGGTGACGACGCACTTTCGCTGTATACCTTTGGCTCCCACAATGCCAAACACTACTTTTGTCGACACTGTGGTGTGAAATCGTTTTACATCCCACGGTCTAACCCTGACGGCGTTAGTGTGCACGCACGATGTCTCGATATGGCTACTGTAGAATCGATTATCGATGTGCCTTTCGATGGCAAGAACTGGGAAAAAAATGCACATAGCCTCGCACATCTGTCCAAAACATGAGCGAATTTGGCTTTTGGCGCAACAAGCCCCTCGACGCGCTAAGTGATGCCGAGTGGGAAAGCTTATGTGATGGCTGCGGCAAGTGCTGTCTAAACAAGCTGCAGGATGAAGACACAGGCGACGTCTACTACACGCGAATTGCCTGCCATCTACTGAACACAAAAACCGGGCGCTGCAGTGACTATAGTAATCGCCAAGAGAGAGTCCCTGACTGTTTAAACATCAGAGACATGACTACTGAACAAATCCATTGGCTGCCGGCCACTTGCGCCTATCGACTGGTCGCCGAAGGAGACGATTTACCCGAGTGGCATCACCTCATAAGCGGTCGCCCTGCGCTCGTTCACAAGGCCACCTGTACCGTCCGCAATCGCGTTATTTCCGAGACCGATGTTGATCCAGAAACGCTCGAGGACCATATCATTCGCTGGATTGATCGTTAAATTCAGATAGCTACAGGGTAATTCATGCAAAGTTTAGATCATCAAGTGCTGTCGCAACTCGAGCAATGGCTCGCGCTCGGTGCCCGCCCTTGGCTGTGCACTATTGTGAGTACGGTTGGGTCCTCACCAAGACCCATTGGATCGCTGCTCGCCTTCAATGATGGCCATACTGTAGGTACTTTGTCGGGCGGCTGCGTAGAAGAGGATCTGCTGGAAAAGATTGCGCAAGGCATGATTGCATCAGATCGACCGCAGCGGATGGAATACGGCGTCAGTGCCGAAGAGAACGAGAGGCTGGGCCTACCTTGTGGGGGCCGGCTGGGTATTGTTGTTCAGCAATTATCAGAAGACGATAAGCGCTGGATTGAAAAAGCCATAGCCAGCATGGGTGAGCGTCAGCTGGTTAGTCGTACGGTTGATCTTGATACCGGACATACCACAATGCAAAGCATCGATACATTTGAACCTCTGCGGATCACCGAGCATTTACTGGTGCAAAGCTTTGGCCCCAAAATGCGTATGCTCTTGGTCGGCGCAGGGCAATTGGCACAGATACTTGCTGATCTTGCCATCGCCATGGATTTTGATGTGGTCGTCACTGACACCCGTGAGTCAGCAATCGCGCAATGGCGCGGTCCCGATGTCCCTCTAATACACGGACTTCCCGACGATGTCATTTTGGCGCAAGCCACCGATCGACACTCGCTGATTATTACCTTAACCCACGATCCCCGTATCGACGATATGGCGTTGCTTGAGGCCTTAGAAAGTGACGCATGGTATGTGGGGGCATTAGGTTCCTTGCGAACAACTGAACAACGCCTCAAGCGCCTCAGAGAACTTGGCGTGAGTGAGCAGCAATTAGCTCGGCTTCATGCGCCAGTGGGGCTACCGATCGGTAGCAAAACGCCCTGGGAAATAGCCATAGCAATTATGGCAGAAATCACTCAGCTGAAGAGATCACTTTAATGCCATTCGCTGGGCATGCTTTCAGACTCGCCTCAGCCCGAGAGAAGCCGCGCAACTACTCTATCCAGCTTTTGTTCTTCCCGCTCAATAAGTGCTAAGGCAGCCGCCTCAAGCGCCGCCAAATTAGCCTCCGATGCGTCATCCATCTCGTCATTCGCGTTATCTAAACTCAGCTGAAAGCGGTAGTAACCATCGCCAAGCAGCAAGTCCATTTGCTGATCAGTGACTTTCGCGACCCCATCGAACATACAGTCAAGTAATGGCGCTAACCATCCGGCCGCCCCCCACTCTACAGCGCGTTCAAGTGGAATAGGGCGTGTTAAGTGGCCAGTGCCAATGGAAACCACATTGATATCACTGTCGGGATAAAGGGCGATGGCTTCTGCATAGGCAGAGACTGCCGGCGCATTAATGTAAACACCACCATCGATCAAGGCATGCGGCTCACCTGCAATTCTGACTGATGCCGGCTCAAAAAATGTCGGGGCGGCAGTGGTGGCACGGGCCGCATCAACACAGCGGATGGCCTTATGATCGGGATTAAAACTTCTTAAGAACACCGCCTCTCTGCGCTCGATAGCATAGGTTGTAACCATGGTTGGCACACGACACTCAGCTAGCGTTCGGGTCTTAAAGTAGCTTTCTAAGACATGCTCTAACGTTTCTGCGCTGTAGCTCTCATCCAGTACTCCAGAGACCGAACGTAGACTGCGCCACAAGGACGGATCGAATATTTGCGGTCCGCAATGTTTGTAGAACTCAACGAGCTCACTCGCGCTGTACTGACTTCCATCACGTGCTAGCGGGTCAGGCATTGAGAGACCCAAAGCTAGAATGCCCCCGGTGGACGTGCCGACAACAAGGTCAAAGAGCTCTGCAATCGGGCGTCCTGCGCGTCGCTCGATGTGACTGAGAATAAGCGCGGGAATAATCCCTCGAATACCACCCCCATCGATGGCCAGTATATTGCGTTGTTGCATGATATTTTAGCGTTGCGGGTTAGACTTCTAAGATTAAAATCTCACCTCTAAAAAAAACAAGGGCACCCGAAAGCGCCCTAATGTGACCCACCTATAATGACACCCTCTCAGCTACCCAATGCTCTCAGACTTGCCGATAGTGGCTTACGATAAAAGTTGCTTAGGTTTAGGTAGATAGCGGCCTGCTGGTAGATGGTGGGCTGTAGAAGCCATGCTTCAATACAAATAATCTTTCGCTTTGTATTCGTCATGGCAACCTTTACACGCTTTTCCGGTCGCGCCCAGCTGAGCCTGAATAGCGGCCCTGTCACCTGTCTTAGCCGCTTCAGCCAGCTTCGCAGTTTCCGCTCGGAGCCCAGCAAGACGCTCATTGAAATCATCAAGGTTCAACCAGATGTCAGGTTTCGCTCGAGTACGTCCCTCTTCCGAACCTGGCGCAAAACCTCGCTCAACGCTGTAGGACGCCACAGCGGCAAGATCGGATGACCAACGCTCAAACTGCGCTTGATCCCATTCGATCTTGCCTTTAACCATATCGGCCATTGGGCCAAAGCTCATGCCTATCAAAGCGAAGTATGACTGACGTAAAGATTGGAGAGGTTCGGTTTTCTCAATATGGGCTAAGGTCGGTACGGCAGCTGCGCACGCAACAATGCCTGCGATTAACAATCTTTGTACAGGTTTCATGAGTAACTCCTTAGTGAATCAACATTTGCAATAGACCATACACTAGCCTACCACCACGCATACAATCCAGTGCTATTACTAGCGCCTTCTTCAGCGCCGTCGATGAGAATCTAAATCGATGGAAAACTAAAAGGTACTAACAAACGCACCGCCATCCAAGAGGACGTTTTGCCCCACCATGAATCCCGCGTGCTCCGAGCACATAAAAGCGCAAGTCTTCCCGAACTCTTCCAGGCTTCCGTAGCGCTTTGCAGGGATAGTCGTTATTCGACGCGCTCGAACAGTGTCGATATCCTCGCCTGTGAGCTTTGCTTCCATCCCATCGAGAGCAATGGTTCGGTCAGTGGCGTGTAGACCTGGCAATAAGTTGTTCACGATCACACCTTGCGCAGCAACGTCACGAGCGACACCCGCAACATAGCCTGTCAATGCGGTTCGAGCGGTATTAGAAAGACCCAGAATTGCTATAGGCGACTTAACCGCTACGCTCGTGATGTTTACCACACGTCCCCAGCCACGCTCTGTCATACCCGGTAGTAATTCGGTCATTAGCGCAATGGGGGTTAGTGCATTAGCGTCCATAGCTGCGATGAAATCATCACGGCGCCAATCGCGCCAATTACCAGGTGGAGGGCCTCCCGCGTTAGTTACTACTATGTCCAGTGTTCCTGCTGCTGCAAGGACGTGTGCGCGCCCCTCTTCAGAGGTAATATCGGCGGCGACTGCCGTTACTGACACATTGTAGTTTGCGCGGATGAACTCAGCCGTCTCATCAAGAGCCTCAGCGCCACGAGCGTTTAATATCAAGTCGACACCCTCAGCTGCAAGAGCCTCGGCGCACCCTCGTCCCAGCCCCTTAGATGACGCACATACCAAAGCCCTTCGCCCCGCGATACCTAAATCCATTTTATCGTCCTTAGATTTTTCAAAGACTGTTACGTTAACAGCTTTTTAGACTCACGTGGATCGGTGCCAGACCCAGTCTAATCTGACCCGATTTAATAAGCCGTTCGAGCCCATAATTGTGCCGGAGCTAACGCGTAAATGCAGTGCATCAGCGTTCATCGTGGCAGAATTCATTAAGCGCCATAACAAACACTCATAAGCCGCAGAGAATCAAGTAAACTAGGTCCAAACCAGCTCCGTCAGATCAACTGCGAAACACGAACATATTAGGGATCCGAAATGATCGAATTTGAACTCAATGGTCAGCCCGTCGTTTTCAACGGTGCCAGTGACACCCCTTTGCTGTGGGCCATCCGCGACCACTTCAAGTTAAAAGGTTCTAAATTTGGGTGCGGTGCCGGCTTGTGTGGCGCGTGCACAATGCATGTAGACAGCACTGCTATGCGCACCTGTATATTGCCGGTTGCCGCTGTAGCAGGAAAACGTATCACTACTATCGAGGGTTTATCCGGTGATGGCCTGCATCCACTGCAAGCCGCATGGGTGGAACACAACGTACCCCAGTGCGGCTACTGTCAAAGTGGTCAGATCATGTCCGCTGCGGCGCTTCTCTCATCTAACCCACGGGCGACAACCGACGACATAGATCAAGCACTCGCGGGCAATATCTGTCGTTGCGGGTGTTATCCCCGCATTAAAGAAGCCATTTTGTCAGTTGCTGAGCTCAGCTATGACGCAACCACCGAGGAGACATCAGCATGAGCATTCGCAATGTATCTCGTCGTCGCTTTCTCAAATTGGGAGCGACCGCTGGTGGCGGTCTTATTATCGGTGTCAACCTCCCTGGATGCTCATTCAGTGGTGCACTGCCCATTGAGCAAGAAAGTGATGGCTTTATTCCGCATGCATTTTTACAAATCACGCCTGATAACCAAGTGATTTTCTACTGCCCAAGCGATGAAATGGGACAAGGTGTTAGAACTGGGCTCGCAACAATTATTGGTGAAGAGCTCGACTTTCACCCACGAGACATGGTGGTGAAGGCGGCTGGATTACATGAAGACTATGCCAATCCAGAATTTGGCGTTCAAGCGACAGGCGGTAGCAATGCTGTCCGTGTTTTTTGGGGTCCTCTTCGTCAAGCCGGCGCAGATACTCGAGCTTTGCTGTTAAACGCTGCAGCGCAAGATCTAGGCGTCAGCGCGAGTGAACTCACTACCGACAACGGCTATATCATTGTCGGCGATGATCGTTTTCCCTACGGCGACTTCGTGACAACTGCGGCGCAGCTCGCAATGCCTACTGAAACCCCGCTGAAATCTAACGCAAGCTTTAAATACATAGGCAATGAATTCAGCCGTGTCGATGCGCTTGCGAAATCGACCGGCGCAGCTGAATTTGGTATCGATGCCGACATACCCGGCATGGTCTATGCCGTTGTAGTTCGCGCGCCTGTAGCGGGGGCTCGCGTTCTAAGCGTCGATAAAACAGCGGCGGAAGCTATGCCTGGCGTTGTCGCAATTGTGCCTGTATCGAGCGGTATTGCCGTCGTTGCAAATGCCTATTGGCGTGCTAAAAATGCTGCACAAGTGTTAGAAATATCTTGGGAAGACATACCGCTGGGCCAGGTCAGCAGTGCGCAAGTTCGCACTGACTTCGAAGCGGCGCTTGCTGAAGGCGACACTGTAGAAGCGAGCACCCAAGGCGAGCTTGTGGCAGGCTTCGATGCAGCGAGCAGCACATTAGAAGCCGATTATTTCGCTCCGTTCCTAGCTCACACCCCGCTAGAGCCCGTAAATGCCACACTCCACATCACCGACAACTCTGCTGAATTGTGGACCGGCGTGCAGAGCATTCAAGGCGCTCAAGGGCTTGTAGAGCGCCTCACGGGCTTGCCTCGTAGCAATATTCGAGTCAATAACTTGTATCTCGGTGGTGGATTTGGCCGCCGTGGCACGCTGACCCATATTGTTGAAGTGACAGAAATTGCGATGGCCATCGATAAACCAGTACAGCTGTTGTGGTCTCGGGAAGACGACATCCGTAACGGTCTGTATCGCCCAGCATCGCTTATGCGTATTAAGGCTGGTGTCACAACCGATGGAATCGTTAGCGCATGGGACGTTCAGCGAGCAGGCGGCAATATCACTGCGGATACCTTAACCAATATGCTTCCTGCCTTGCTTCCCAGCCTACCAAGCTCGCTGCTGAACGGATTAAGCGGATTTGCAGAGTACCTATTCAGTCAGTGGACTGTGGATCCTTCAAGCGTCGAAGGCTTGCACGAGACCTATGACTTTGAGAATCACCGCATCGCCCATGCCACGGTCGACCACGGGCTGCCACTTACCTTTTGGCGCTCAGTCGGACATAGCTATACAGCGTTTGCCGTTGAATCAATGATGGACGAGCTCGCTGATCGAGCGGGAATAGACCCCATGAGTCTTCGCTTGGCCAATACTGAGAACAAACCGCGTATGCATGGCGTATTACAAACTGCACAAGCAGCGATGAAGTCAATGACCGTCCCGGACGGGCATCATTTAGGGATTGCCGCGCACAGTTCATTCGCCACTGATGTTGCTGAAATCGCTGAGGTCTCCATCGAAAACGGTGAGATTCGAGTCCACAAGGTGACCTGTGTTGCGGATGTTGGAACCGCGATTAATCCCGATATAGTCCGCGCTCAACTCGAGGGCGCCGTTATGTTCGGACTCACCGCCACCCTATACGGACGCATCGACTTAGACCAAGGTGAAGTAAAGCAAAGCAATTTCCACGACTACCAAATTCTGCGTATGGACCGCGCACCAGCGGTGGATGTCATTTTAGTCAATAGCGGAGGAGACCCCACCGGCATTGGCGAGCCCGGAGTGCCTCCCATTGCGCCTGCCGTTGCCAATGCAGTATTTAAAGCGACGGGGCAACGCTTGAGGGAATTACCCCTAAAGCTCGCATGAAGCTCTAGATCGCTGACATTCCGCCATCGACCGCCACGGCTTGACCATTCATATAGCTGTTGGCGGGCGACATTAGCATCAGCATCACTTCCACCATCTCTTCAGGATCACCCAAACGCTTCATTGGCGTGCCTCGCGCGAGAGAATCCATTTTTTGCCCTAACTCAGCATCGGTCACAAGCGGCGTTGGAGAAAAGAATGGGCAGATGGCATTTACACGCACGCCCTTGGCTGCATATTCATATGCGGCCGTTTTAGTAAGGCCAACCACCGCGTGCTTGGCCGCAGCATACGCGCCAATAGTGGGCGCACCACCAATTCCCGCCATAGAGGCCACGTTCAGGACAATACCTCCCGGAGGTGACTGAGCAAGCATTTGGCGAATCCCGTGCTTGATACCAAAGAAAACACCCTTGGCGTTGACCGCATAGTTAATGTCCATATCTTCTTCGGTGGTATCGATCAAAAGCCTGGGAGATGTACCCAAACCTGCATTGTTGACAATAATATCGACACGCCCAAAGGCACTACACGCCTGTTCCACTAGGGCTTTAACCTCTAGCTCAACGGCAACATCGCAGGTCGCGGTCACCGCATTGTCCGGGAGTGCTAACTCTGCTGCCACCCGCGCCAGAGGCTCTGCGTTAATGTCACCTAACACAAGTTTTGCGCCCTCTGCGCTAAGCTTATTGGCCAAAATACGACCAAAGCCACTGGCCGCGCCGGTGATAACAATAACTTTGTCTTGAAAAACATCCCATCGGGACATGGGCTACTCCTTGTTGTTGGTAAAAAAGGCGACTCGCGTGGTGCTCACACGAGCTTCGTCTCTACAAGCGTTTGCAACAAATCGGGTCGGGGCTTTAAACCTAACGTCCCTTCCAATTGGGCAGGCGTTTTTCGGCGAAGGCCGTGGCACCCTCCATGGCGTCCTCGCTCGCAAAGACCTCTTGAACAAGTGCTTGCTGCTTAGCGAACATCTCGTCGGTCGACCAGTCCTGAGACTGGACGACGACCTGCTTCGATTGCTTAACAGCTAGAGGCCCATTGGCAGCGATTCGCGCCGCTAACGCCTGGGCACGCACGAGTGCTTGCCCAGATTCAGCCACCTCGTTGATTAATCCAAGTTCTAGTGCGCGAGACGCATCAAGAAAATCGCCCGTTAAGGCAAGCTCCATAGCTAATCTATAGGGCAATTGGCGGGGTAGCCGCATAAGTCCACCCGCCGCAGCCGCCAGGCCACGCTTTACTTCCGGAATACCAAACTTGGCAGTGTCAGCCGCGACTATCAGGTCACAACTCAGCGCGAGTTCAAACCCCCCCGCCAGAGCATAGCCTTCAACAGCTGCAATAAGAGGTGTTTTTGGTGGCGCCTCTACAATACCGCCGAAGCCGCGACCTTTTACATAGGGCACCTCGCCGCTCACGAACGCTTTTAAATCCATTCCTGAGCAAAACGTGTTGTTTGCACCTGTGATAATGCCTGCACGAATTGAATCATCAGCATCAAGCTGATCGAGGGCAGCGGCGACACCCTGTGCTAGCGCTAGATTCACGGCGTTCTTGGCGTCAGGCCGGTTGAGGGTAATGGTCATAACACCATCGTGAATATCAATTAATACGGGGTCAGACACGCAATTCTCCTGCTATAAATTATCGTTAGAAAAGTTTACTCGGATTCATTCATTAACTGAAAATAATTCACGTGAGCATCAGTCACCACCGATACACTAAGACCTAGTGGTTCGCATGTTGCTAATTCCTCGGCTATCTCTCGATTTCCTTTGGGTGTCATTGCAATAAAGCGCTCATTAGTCGTATTTAAGCGCCCGACAATAACAGCAGATTTAGCGTTGCCCTCGCGATCATAGCTAAGCGTATACGTTTCGATTCGACCTTCTCCCTCTGGCGATCGATTGAACGTTGGAGAAGACAGCGCGTCGACCTCCGCCTGAACAGCAGCACTATCGCAATGATTAAAATTCTCTGCCAGGGTACTGTATACGCCAACGGCATATTTCGACAAAAACCCGCCATTAGCCGCCACCATGCCATATCGCCCCTGCCCTTTACGAAGCCGATCAACTACCTCAACAATGGCGTGCATAGAGTAGTTATTGCCGGGCCCTCCAAAGTACGGTAGCCCACCCGTGAGCGTAAGCCCTCGAGAATCATTCGCCGCTAAACCCACGGCCTCGATGGCATTAGCTACAGCAACAGGAAAACAGCTATAAAAATCGAAAAACACTATATCATCGAGAGATACATTGGCAGCGCTGAGCGCGGCATTTATGGTCAATCCAGCGGACCTTGCCTCGCCGATATCGGGCCGCTCAATAACGGCTCGCTCCCTCGCGTGTGCATACCCCTTGAGGTAGATGCGCCGCTCCGTAGGTACATTGAGCACATCCGCGGTGGCCGTTGATACAACAACCAATGCCGCACTTTGGTTCACTTTATCGCGAGCGATTAAACGCTGGGGGTAAGGATGAGCAATCATTCTGTTGTGCTCACCAACAGTAGCTAACTCGCTTGCTGTGTAACTTACCCCAGGCTGACAAGAATAGGGGTTAGTAGAGGCAACCTGGCTAAAAGGCGCAAACAATTCACCCATCCGCGACACCCATTCTTCAAAAGCGCACTGACTTCGGCCCCGCCGTGCATTTTCGATCAAGCCATGAAAAAGAGGAGGTGTGATCAGACCATGCGCCAATTCATCGTGACTCACATAATCAATGCCTTCACCGCGGTCATCCACGGATTCATCAACTGTTTCTGACCAATCGACCGTTTTGCCAGCCTTAATCAATGCCCCAGCCGTAGACATGGCTTCACCACCACAGATCAGTACGGCACTGCTGAGACCCTCTGCGATACGCTCGCATGCCTCGACTACCATCTTTTGAGGAGAATCACCGCCGGACATGGCCCATACCGCAGATGCGGGTGTTATATCTAAGCGCTTGCACACAGAACGCGGAAAGTTGTCAGAGCGCCCGTGAGGAAAGGCTAATGCAGGCGTCGAATCCTCGAAAGTGCGTGCAGTCATAATTGTGTCAATCATTTTCCCAATACTGCTCCCACCGCAGTCCTGCAGGGCAAGCCGTGCGGCTTGCGCCGTTATCGCTACGGGCGAAAGGGCTTGATAGTGAAGGTCGTCTAACCGCTCCGTATACTGAGCGATGCCGATTAAAACGGGTGTAGTCGGTGATATTTGCGACATTACAGCTTTTGATTCCTTGTAATTTACGTAAGCTTAGCGCCTGCTTTCGGACCTACACAATGCTGTGTGGTCCATAAACTTTGACCAGCTTCAGGGGTGACCGACAGGCTAATGCAGTTTTCTCGCTTTGCACAACGATTCCAGCAAGATACCGGTACCGTTCAACTCATGGATGATCTCGGGAAAGCGCGCTCAGCGCCACCCCCAGTTTACATGTTAGGAGGTGGCAACCCTGCACACATCCCGGAAGTCGAAGCCGTTTTCAAGGAGGCGCTGTCTGAAATACTTAACGACGCCTCGCGCTTTGGGCAAATGGTCGGGGAATACGACAACCCACAAGGTAACGACGCCTTTTGTCACGCTCTGGCAAATATGCTCCACGAGCAATTTGGTTGGCATATTGATGCTGACAACATCGCCATTACAAATGGCAGTCAAAGTAGCTTTGGCCTGCTGTTCAACTGCTTAGCGGGGCAGTTTCCTGACGGTCATTTTAAAAAAATTCTTTTACCCATCACACCCGAGTATGTCGGCTATGCGGACGTTGGCCTGGCAGAGGAGGATATTTTTGAGGGCCACCGTGCCACGATCGAGTGTTTAGATGAGCACACTTTTAAGTATCACGTCGACTTTGACCAACTCGTGATCGACCCTATGCGTCACGGTGCGGTTTGCGTTTCACGTCCGACAAACCCCACGGGTAACGTAATCAGTGATGCTGAACTGACCCGCCTTAGGGCTCGCTGCCAAACGGCCGGCGTTCCTCTTATTATTGACGGCGCGTATGGCCTCCCCTTTCCCGGGATGATTTTTACCGACGCCAAACCGTTATGGGACGATGGGATCATTCTCTGCTTGAGCTTATCGAAACTCGGTCTGCCCGGTTTACGAACAGGCATTGTTGTCGCTGACCCAAGCATTACTCGACTTATTCGCAACGCAAACGCTATCAATAGCCTTTCTCCAGGCCGAGTCGGGCCGACCCTAGCAGCGGCATTACTACAGCGCGGCGATCTGATGCGTCTGTGCAATGAATCTATTCGACCGTTTTATCAGAGCAAGGTAGCGCACGCTCTGTCTGAGGTTAGGCGTGCAATGGGCAATTTACCCGTGCGGGTTCACCGCGCAGAAGGTGCGCTATTCCTTTGGCTTTGGTTCGAGGATTTACCCATATCTAGCGCCGAGCTGTATGCGCGCTTGGTCAAAAAAGGGGTCTATATCATCCCGGGACACCACTTCTTTCCGGGCCTGAATGACGATTGGCAGCATCGCAACGAATGTATCCGCGTCAACTATGCCGCACCCAATGACGTTGTAACGATCGGCCTTAACATCATTGCTGAGACAGTGAAAAATGCATACGACAATAGCTGATACCAGAACGGCAACGTCACGACTCAACATTTCAGAATCACAGACTGTTTCGACTTGCTTATACGCGCCTCTCATTGTCTGAATACATTGCATATTGAACCTAGCTTCGGCTACGCTTTGCGCAGAAACGTATGAACGCATAGAGTTAGGCCCACAAGGTAGTCCTTGGGCTAAACCGCGAAAAGGAGAAAAAATGAATCAAGCATTACCGAAGAAGGCCGCATTTCATCACATGGAGGACGGTACCGCGGAGGATTGGGCTATTATCGGGACCGAAGCACTTAAATGTCGTGCAACGCTTAATGAGCGTATTGTCAGCCACTTAATGCTTCTAGACGGTGATGACGGCGGGTTTCCTGTCGATCGACTTACCCATTGTCTGCAGACCGCAACACTGGCCCATAAGGATGGCAAGGACGAAGAATACGTTGTTTGTGCCCTGCTTCACGATATCGGTGACACTTTGGGACCGGCTAATCACGCAGACGTCGCAGCAACTATTCTTGAGCCTTATATCAGTGAAGCCAATCACTGGATGGTGAAGCACCATGCTATTTTCCAAGGTTATTATTTCTTCGAGTATCTAGGCCTGAATAAAAACCTGCGAGACGAATATAAAGAGCATCCACATTACGATCGAACCTTAGAATTTATTGAAAAATATGATGCGCCAGCGTTTGATCCCGATGCAGAAACCTACCCGCTGTCTTTTTTTGAACCCATGCTCGCGAGGGTCTTTGAAAAGCCTAAGCAGTCTTTGTATTTGACTGACAGTGAATGAAGCCTAATTAGTTGGGATCGCCGCGCGCGATCCCAATGATGAGCACCGTTAGCCTACAAGCCCGACCGAGACAGCCCGAGAGAGAAAGCCCGAAAGAAGTCGTGCCAATAGTGGAATTGCGAAACCAGCCGCGGTTCAACTGAGGCAAAAAAAAACCAACACGTGTCGTGTTGGCTTTATACGCCCTTGCTGCTTTTCAACAACTTTATTCAGCAAGTTAATAATGGCGCGCCCGGCACGATTCGAACGTGCGACCGCCTGATTCGTAGTCAGGTACTCTATCCAGCTGAGCTACGGGCGCGAAGAGCGGCGTAGTATAGCTATTCGAACGCGCGGGTCAAGCCAAAATGACGTGACCCGGTGGTGCATCGGGTGCGCCAACAGCGTCGAACCCTACCTAGAGTAACGCTGAGACCAAGGTGTTAACTTATTTGCGGCGAAGTGCAGAAAATACACCCCATAGCGATGGCACGAGTAGAATTGATACCGGCACTGCCGTTACCACTATGAAGCTCTGCAGTTTGCCAATGCCGCCAGTGGGGCCGGCTAGCAAGACCATCGCCGTGAAACCCATCGCCAAACCCCAAAATAACCGCAACCAGCGCGGAGGATGCTCAACGCCCGATGACACCACCGCCAAACTGTACGTCATTGAATCCCCGGTGGTAGCCACGAACAACACCGTCAGCACAAGAAACAGCGCAGATACCAGTTCATTTAAAGGCATAGCTTCAGTGATGGCTAACAACGCAGCTGGCAGGTTAAATCCTTCGAAAGGCCCGGTGATTGCGCCAGGGAAACGCAGTTCAATACCGAGCCCTGCTCCCCCGAGAATAGAAAACCACATCATCGTCAAAAGGGGGGCGACAAAAGACATCAGTAAAATCACCTCCCGCGCAGTTCGACCACGACTAATACGGGCAATAAAGATAGCCATCATGGGGCTGTAACCAATAAACCAGCCCCAAAAAAAGACTGTCCATGACGATAACCAGCCCGGATCGCTCAATAATCCCGCGTCACCACGGTACAACGCCTGCTCAAAAAACCATCGTAGATGAACCGACAGCGCTTCACCAAAACTTGACACAATAAAATGGGTCGGCCCCGCGAGCAGCAAGAATGCCAGCAAGGTAATCCCGAGCAAAATATTTAAGCGGCTGAGTATTTGAATGCCCTTGTGCATACCGCTAACCGCAGAGGTGAGATAGACAACCATCAGTAACGCAATGGTGGCTAGCTGAGCAGTTTTTGAATCACTCGTGCCATACAGCTCACTCATGCCGTAGCTAACTTGTAAGCCCAAAAAACCGATAGGACCTACTGTACCTGCAAACACCGCCAAAACTGAGACCAGGTCCGCTGTGTCGCCCCAACGCCCATGAACGCCCTTCTCCCCCAACAAGGGATAAAGCAACGTCCGAGGAGCCAGTGGTAGCCCGCGCTCGTAGTGGAGGCGCATCAAAATAACCGCGCCGAGACTACCTAAAATTGACCATGCCAAAAAGCCCCAATGAAGAAACGATTGTGCAAGCGCGTACTTAACCGCTTTCGCGGACTCAGGCTGCACGCCCTCAAATAACGGCGGGGGTGAAACAAAGTGTGCAACGGGCTCTGCAGCGGCCCAGAAAACGCCGCCACCGGCAAGCAGAGTACACAGCACCATCGCAATCCATTGGAAAAGAGGGAACTCGGGCGCCGTCAAATTGCCTAATCGATGACCCGCACTAGGTCTTGTTGCCACGAACAGTGCAATTGCAAAATTGACCAACAGCAGTATCTGCCAGAACAAGCCGAAGTATTGTGCGCTCCAATTAAAACTGTGACTGACTAGATTCGAGAATATCTGTTCGTCATAAAAAAAAAGTGCCAGAAAACAACAGATCAGAGACGCCGCAATCGTGGTCACACCTGAACGACTTGCTCGATCGGCGACAGCATGCGTAGTACCGGACATAAAAAAAACCAAACAACGAGAGTGTCATTCATCGTAACGGATGCTGGGCGGCGCTGCACGTAGCCCTGAGGCAGTACCGAGACAGTACCGAGGCAGTACCGAGACAGTACCGCGAATGATGCGTGAATAACGCCACCTATTAGTTAGTCAGTTAATGTAAGCTAATCGGCGTGAACTGACCGTAACTCAGGCTTACGATCGCCTATTTAATGAATCGGGACTCTGTTGTGACGCGACAAAATTCCTCTCTAATTCCGCTGGCATTTAAAGCGGGTCCGCTCGCACTGGATATTCTTCAGCGGGAAGGACTCTCGCCACACTCACTCGGCGCAGTGGCGGGTGCAGCTGGCGGACCAAAGTGGCTCGTGTTAGCTGCAATGGATAAATTGATTTTTGGCAGTTGGCTGGCGCAGCGTAAAACACCACTACCGTTAATAGGATCATCGATAGGAAGTTGGCGCTTCGCCGCGGCCACCCAAAAGTCCCCCGTCGACGCCATCACGACCCTCGCCACACTTTACGTTGAACAGCAGTACAGCGATCATCCGACAATTACCGAAGTTACAGAAGTCGCACGAAATATCGTTGAGCAATTACTGGGCAATAATGGTGCCGAAGCAACACTGGGACATGACTGGGCCAGACTTAACATCATCACAGCGCACTGCCAAGGGGCTACTAGTAGTGATAAGCGAGCACGTTTAGTCATGGGCTTTAGCCAAGCCTTCCTCGCTAATATGCTATCAAGGGATCGTTTATCTCAGCATCTGCATCGACATGTTTTCGCAGATCCCAGACACCGTTTTACTCATCAGCCATTTCCCAGTTTCAACACTCACATGCAGGCGCTTACGCCGAGTAATTTGACTGATGCTCTTCTTGCCAGTGGCTCTATTCCATTCGTATTGGAAAAGATTTGCGTAAACGGTAATGACGGTTATCGCGATGGGGGGCTAATTGATTACCACATGGATCTCCCTCTGGCTGATGAGGGTATTGTACTTATGCCCCACTTTTCAAAACGCTGCGTGACGGGATGGCTTGATAAAAACATACCCTGGAGGCGACCAACCGCCATGGGACGCCACCTTGTTATCTGCCCCACCGATGAGTGGATTGCGACACTTCCCAATAGCAAAATTCCCGATCGCAGCGATTTTAAGCGCTATCGCAATCAACCCGACCAGCGCATTAGAGACTGGCAAGAAGTCCTTACCCGGAGTCAGGAATTAGCAGACTGCTTGGCCGATCGCATTTTGAAAAATGATTGGCTTGACCATGTCCACCCACTCTAGTCACAGCGGCTCGTTTTGCTACTATGACGTCACTCTAGCACTGCCGGTGAACTACCTATGAATTTCGAATTTTCCGACGAACAGCTCATGTTACGAGAACAAGCTCGGGGGTTTTTAGCGCAACACTGCCCACCCGCAGTCACCCGTAACGTACTGGAGAGTGATGCTGACTATGACGCCGAACTTTGGCAAAACGTAGCCGATATGGGCTGGATGGCGACAACTATTCCTGAACAGTATGGTGGTTTGGGGCTGAGCTACTATGAACTCGCCATCATTGCGGAAGAACTGGGGCGCGTTGTCGCGCCGCTGCCCTTTTCGTCTTCCGTTTACTTAGCCACCGAAGCCATTCTTCAGTTTGGCAGTGAGCAACAAAAAGCGCGCTGGCTCCCTCTACTCGCATCAGGGGAAATGATCGCCACCGTTGCCATGACCGAACGGCCAGGACAGCTATCGGAACACTCAATTAGCACGCGCTTTCACGAGGATACATTGACCGGGCAAAAACAACCGGTAGCGGACAGCGCCATTAGCACTCTCATAATCGTCCTCGCAAAGAATGCCGATGACGAACTGGTCTTGTGCGCATGTGATGCAACGCATCCTACAGTTGTGCACTCATCGCTACGCAGCCTCGACTTCTCACGGGGCCACAGTGCGGTCCAATTCAATAGCAGCCCTGCAGAAGTGCTGACAGGGAAAACCACCGATTGGGCGAGCATCCAAGAACTGCTGGATCGAGCAGCGGTGTTAGTGGCTTGGGAACAGCTGGGTATTGCTGATGTGGCGCTAGAACAAGCCTGCGAATACGCAAAACAACGGTATGCCTTCGGCCGTCCAATCGGCTCGTTTCAGGCTATAAAACATAAGCTCGCAGGTATGTACGTTAAGAATACTCTCGCTCGAAGTAACGCCTACTTCGGTGCTTGGGCATTGGCTATCGGCAGCGATCAACTTCCTCTTGCGGCAGCAACGGCTCGAGTCGCCGCCATTCAAGCGTCAGTCTATGCAGCACAAGAGAACATACAAACCCACGGCGGCATGGGGTTCACTTGGGAGTTTGACTGCCAGTTCTATTATCGGCGCGCGAAATTGCTCAGCTTGGCAATCGGCTCCGAGCGCTACTGGCAAGATCGTTTGGTGACCGGACTCAACAATCAAACACCAAACGCCGCTTAAGATAAAAGATCACCAAGGAATCGAGCATGGACTTTAACGACACTGCTGAAGAAGCCACATTTCGCAACGAGGCTGCCGCTTGGCTTGCTAACAATCAGCTGACAGCCGCGGAAACACAGGGGCTTAACCGGCTACAGATCGCAAAACTGTGGCAGAAGCGTAAACATGACGCAGGGTGGGCATGCCTTGGCTGGGACAGAAAGTTTGGTGGCCGCGGGGCCTCTGCTATAGAGCGCGTCATTTGGGACCAGGAAGAGAGCAAGTACGATGTACCTTCCCGATTTTTTGTCATCGGTCAGGGCATGATTGGTCCGACAATTATGGCTTGGAGTACGGCGGAGTATTGTGAGCGCTTCTTGCCCAAACTTGCGAGTGGTGAGGAAGTATGGTGCCAACTCTTTTCTGAACCTGCCGGCGGTTCGGATTTGGCCGCACTGCGCACCAAGGCAGAACAAGATGGCGATGAGTGGATACTAAACGGTCAAAAAATTTGGACCTCAGGCGCCCATTATTCAGACTATGGGCTCATCGTGACGCGAACCGACCCGAGTGTTGCAAAGCATAAGGGGCTCACCGTATTTATGATCGACATGCATTCTCCGGGCATTGAAATCAAACCGATCAAACAACTCAATGGCGAATCAGACTTCAATGAAGTTTACTTTACCGACGTACGAGTCCCTGATAGCTACCGGCTTGGCAGTGTAGGCCAAGGCTGGCAGGTTTGCTTAACCACATTGATGAATGAACGCTTAGCCATTGGCGGCGGAGGCCCCGGAGCCGACGTTAAGCTGGCAATAGACATTGCGCGCACTGTTGAAATCAATGGCAAGCCAGCCATCGAGGACAGTGCCGTCCGCGCAAAGATTGCCGAGTATCACGTGCTTGAAGCAGGTCTCAAATACAACGGCTACCGAGCGATAACCGCGCTGTCGCGGGGAGAGCTCCCGGGACCAGAGAACTCTATTGGGAAATTAGTAGGCGCCCCCAAGCTTCAGTCGATTGCTTCATTCTGCATGGATTTACTCGAGGAGCATGGTGTACTGTGGGACGAGGCGCAGCCCCTGTTTGACGGATTAGCACAGCGTTCTTACATGGGTGCTCCGGGGCTTCGCATAGCTGGTGGTACCGATGAGATAATGACCAATATTATCGCTGAACGGGTTCTGGGCCTTCCCCAAGATCCACGCGCCGATAAAGGTATCGCTTTTAGCGACATACCCACGGGTGGTCACTAACTTGAACAACCAGTGAAGGGCAGCGGCCATTCTGCCAATGACTGCCCGAGAAACCCCATGAAGTAATGTCAACAAGAGATTTATTCACTGTGCTGCCGATATTTTGATTCTTTACCCACCACATATAGACAGGCGCCAAAAAAACCTTCACTGTTTTACACGGTTATAAATCTAATAGCGTTGATGAGAGTAGAAAAACTATGCGTGTTCTATTGGCTGGGGCAACAGGAACAGCCGGGAAAGCAGTGTTGCATGCCCTACTCCAAAGTAATCATTCTGTGGTCGCCGTTGCACGAACCCCGCCACAGCGGGCGCAACACCCCAACCTCACGTGGCTGTCATGGAAAGACCTTGATCGAGCATCACATGCCAGTGCACCCATAGATATTGTCATTTCTTGCTTAGCCAGTCGCTCGGGCAGCGCTCAAGACAGTCATGAAGTTGATTATTTAGCCAATCAGCGGTTACTCGATTGGGCAAGTCAGCATGGCATAGGGCATTTTATCTTGCTCTCAGCCATTTGCGTCCAAAAACCGCGACTCGCGTTTCAACACGCTAAGTTGCGCTTCGAAAACGCGCTGCGCAACGCCGAGATCCCGTGGACAATTATCCGCCCAACAGCATTTTTTAAATCGTTGGCCGGGCAAATTCCAAGAATCCAGCGGGGTAAACCGTTTTTAGTCTTTGGTGACGGTGAGCTCACCGCTTGTAAACCCATTTCGGAACGAGATCTCGCAGACTATATCGTCGCATGTATTGGCAACCCCCTGCGCATGAATCAAACACTGCCAATTGGCGGGCCGGGGCCCGCCATCACCCCCTTGGACCAAGCTATATTCTTAAGTGATGCGTTTAAAAAGCCCATCGCCTTACGCTCGGTCTCACCCAAGATGTTTGATGCTGCTGAGTGGGGCCTAGATCGTTTTTCAAAACTATCCGGGTGGTGTCGCGATAAAGCCGAGTTTTGTCGTATTGGGAAATACTATGCGACTGAATCCATGTTGATCTGGGATGCGGTCCATGCCCGTTACTCAGCAGAGCAAACCCCCGAAACAGGCAGCGATACCCTCGCCGATTTTTATCAGAAAATCGCCTCGGGAGAGTCATTACAACCCTCGCTAGGTGAGCACTCGCTGTTCTAGTTAAACGGCGCAGATACTGAACAATTGTGCCCCGCTGCCGCACAGTAACTTGTCATTATTAACCAGATAAAACGGCGAATTCACAGGCGAATCAGCGTAGGCTGCGCACCTACATTATCAGAGCACTTCTTTCATGCAAGATTCCACTACGCCCGTCCCCGGCTTTAGCGATCTCGGGCTACCGACATTTCTGGTCAACAATCTCGTCAAGCAAGGCTACACTGAACCAACCGCTATTCAAGCGGGAACTATTCCCACCTTGCTTACTGGCCGTGACGTGGTGGGTATCGCGCAAACCGGTACCGGCAAAACAGCAGCGTTTGCGCTTCCGATCCTTGCAGACATCGATCTAAAATTTGCGCGACCACAGGCACTTGTGCTGTGTCCTACCCGTGAGCTGTCAATGCAGGTTGCTGAAGCTTTCGAAACGTATGCGAAAAGCATGGCAGGCCTGCGTGTGCTTACCGTCTGTGGTGGTGCTGACATGCGCAACCAGTTGCGCGTCTTAAAGCAAGGCGTCCATATCGTGGTCGCTACACCAGGGCGTTTGCTTGACCACCTCAACCGAGGCACCGCTGACTTCAGCAATATCGCAACCGTAGTGCTTGATGAAGCCGATGAAATGCTGCGAATGGGCTTCATCGATGACGTCGACACCATTTTAGCCAAAACGCCAAAAGAACGCCGAGTTGCGTTGTTTTCAGCGACTATGCCACCGCGCATACGACAGATTGCTGCAAAGCATCTGAAAGATCCGGTAGAAATTGCCGTCTCTCAGGCATCGTCGACCAATGACAATATCGAACAATTCTATTGGTTTGCGAAAGGCGCGAGTAAAATTGAAGCGCTCAAGCGTATCCTCGCTTATGAACAAACTGATGGCGTTATCGTATTCACGCGAACACGTGACAGTACCAGCAGCGTTGCAGAATCGCTGCGTCAAGCAGGTTACAAAGCGGCGCCTCTTAATGGCGACATGGATCAAAAGCTCCGCGTTCGTACGGTAGAACAACTTAAGTCAGGTGCTCTAGATATTCTTGTTGCGACCGATGTCGCGGCACGTGGCCTAGACGTTGATCGAATCACTCACGTGATCAATCACGATATCCCTTTTGACGAAGAAGCCTATGTGCACCGTATTGGCCGTACAGGGCGCGCTGGACGCTCAGGCAAAGCGATTTTATTTGTCACTCCTCGAGAAAAGCGATTACTGCACAATATCGAACGTTTGACGAAGAAGAGTATTCAAGAACTGACGCTACCCTCTGAACGTGCCATCGCAAAACGTAACTTGCGCGCGTTCGCCGTGCGAGTCGAGCAGCAACTTGAACAGGCGCCTACCGAGGAGCTTGCGCAGCTGATTGATGATCTCCATACCAATGGCAATGTAGATTATCGAGATATCGCGATCGCTCTCGCGGCGCTCAGTGGCGCGCCAGGCGCCGCAAAGCGTGAGAAGAAGCCCCAAGCTAAAGCGACTGCTTCTGCTTATGATGGCTCGACTCAGCCAAGTGAAAAGCGGCCCGCCAAAGAGCGCAAGCGTGAGAAGTCAGGTGATAACTCGCTCGGGCAAGCAAGTCCTTTAAAGGGACATCCGGAAATCCCTATGGAGCGTTTTCGCGTCGAAGTTGGCCGGAAACACGGTGTAGAGCCTAGAGAAATCATGGGCGCAGTGGCCAATGAGGCCGGTATTGAAGGCGAGTTTATTGGATTGATTAACATCCAAGAAAACTACTCGACCATTGACCTACCGGAAGGCATGCCAAAGCCCGTCCTCAAGCACTTAAAGAAGACGCGAGTTAAAGGCGTCAACCTAGGTATGGTGCGAGTTGGCTAGTCACGCAAACAGACTTGCGGGGCGCTAAGCGCTCTGCAGATTGAGTTTGTGATCTATCGACCCCCACACCCTCGGCGTCAACAGCAGCAAGAACTAGCATCTCTCTACGATTTACACCACTATATGGGCGGGTAATGTCTACAGGCGATCAAAGCCGCTGACGCCCTTTTCTACTACCGCATTATCAAGAGGAAAAACTATGTTCAGCCATATTATGGTAGGTGCTAATGATATCGAGGCCTCCAAAGCTTTTTACGACGCCACGCTCGGGGCCCTAGGGCACGGTGCGGGCGTTATCGATGACAAAGGCCGGTGTTTTTACATGACAGAGAGTGGCATTTTCGCTCTCTCACTGCCGATCGATGGCAACACGGCCTGTCACGGGAACGGCAGTACCATTGGGTTTGCAGCCGCTACTCCGGAGGCTGCCGATGCTTGGCATGCTGCGGGTTTAGCTGCGGGCGGAACGAGCTGTGAAGACGCCCCAGGCGTTCGCTCGGGTGGTTTGGGTGATTTGTATCTCGCCTATTTGCGAGACCCTGCAGGCAACAAAGTCTGCGCGCTGTGTCGCGTATAACAAGATAAGGGCAGCCCTCGGGCTGCCTTTTTTTATCGCCGTGACTTCGTGGCGTTAGCAAAAGCTGAAGCAAATGCGCCGGACGGCGCCTTCTCAGCGGGCTTTTCTGCGCGCGCAGTCGGTTTCGAAGGTTTTTTATGGCGACGCTCATCGCGGGACTGCTTATCTTGGGGCACCACGTCATCATTGAGGCGGCAACTCAGAGCAATTCGTTTTCGATTGAGATCGACATCCATCACTTTGACCTTGATTATGTCTCCAGCTTTAACAACCTCGTGAGGGTCTTTCACAAACTTATCTGCCAGTGCTGAGATGTGCACCAAGCCATCTTGATGAACCCCCACATCAACAAACGCCCCAAAATTGGTAACGTTGGTCACGACGCCTTCAAGCAGCATTCCAGGCTCTAGATCAGACACTTTCTCTACGCCCTCTTTAAACGTCGCCGTTTTGAATTCCGGTCTAGGATCGCGCCCGGGCTTATCGAGCTCACTCAAAATATCGACGATCGTCGGTAGACCCACCTGCTCATCAACAAATCGTTCTGCCTGCAGCGACTTTAAAAACGTACTGTTGCCAATAATCGTGTTTAAGTCACCACCCGCCGTTTGAACAATCTTATCGACCACTCTATAACTCTCAGGGTGTACTGCCGAGCGATCTAGGGGATTCCCACCATTCATAACACGCAGAAACCCCGCTGCCTGCTCGTAGGTCTTATCTCCAATGCGGGGAACACTCTTCAAGGCAGCCCTATCGGCAAACATGCCATGCTCATCTCGATACTCGACCAAGTTGCCAGCTGTCGTAGGGTTCAAACCAGACACGCGTGTAAGTAGCGCACTTGACGCGGTGTTGACGTCCACACCGACGGCGTTTACGCAGTCTTCGATGACGGCGTCGAGGGAGCGTGACAATGCGAGTTGAGAGACATCATGTTGGTACTGACCGACTCCAATAGATTTTGGCTCAATTTTTACCAGCTCAGCGAGAGGATCCTGTAATCGCCTTGCAATCGATACCGCTCCGCGAATAGTCACATCCAAGTCAGGAAGCTCGCGAGAGGCATACTCTGAGGCCGAGTAAATTGATGCCCCAGACTCGTTCACCATAACCTTGGTCACTCGAAGCTCAGGCTTAGCATTAAGCATGTCCGCAACAAAGCGTTCGGTTTCACGGCTGGCGGTACCGTTGCCTATCGCTATCAACTCAATAGAATGCTTGTTGATCAAAGCCAGAAGTACCGCTTCTGACTCGGCAATGCGCTTTTGTGGTGGCGTGGGAAATATGGTGCAGTGATCAACGACTTTACCCGTGGCATCAATCACAGCTACTTTGACACCGGTTCGCAAGCCCGGATCGAGGCCTATAGTCGCTCGTGGCCCTGCAGGTGCAGCCAGTAAAAGATCTTTTAAATTTCTGGAAAATACGTCAATAGCCTCTTGATCCGCGCCTTCTCTGAGCTTTGACAGTAAATCCATCTCGAGATGCAAGCCGAGCTTGACCTTCCAGGTCCAGCGCACCACCTCTGATAGCCAGCGAGCCGCGGGTACATCGTTGAGGTTCAACGACCAATGTCGCGCGATAATGCCTTCGCAGGGGTCTCGCTCACCGTCGAAATCCAGCTGGATATTGAGCGTTAGAAAACCCTCATTTCGCCCGCGAAACATCGCGAGTGCTCGATGAGAGGGCGTAGTTTTAAGCGGTTCTTTGTGCTCGAAATAATCACTGAACTTCGCACCGTCATTTTCTTTGCCGGGAACAACCGCTGCACATAGTTTCCCCTCTTCCCATAAAAGTTGACGTAGCGTTTGAATCAGCTCGGCATCCTCTGCAAAGCGTTCCATGAGAATATACTTCGCACCGTCCAGAGCCTCTTTCGTGGTCGTAATACCGAGAGCTTCATTGAGGTAATTATTTGCGATGACCTCAGGATCAAGCTGGCTGTCAGCAAGCAATGCATCGGCTAACGGCAATAAACCTGCTTCAATAGCTATTTGCCCTTTCGTTCTGCGCTTAGGCTTGTAGGGTAAATACAAATCCTCCAGCCGACTCTTCGTATCCGCTGCCAGAACCTTCTTCTCCAAATCGTCGGTGAGTTTATCTTGCTCTCGTATGCTCTTAAGAATCACCTCCCGGCGTTCTTCCATTTCGCGTAAGTAACGAAGTCGGTTTTCCAGCTCGCGCATTTGAATGTCATCTAGGCCACCCGTCACTTCTTTGCGGTAACGAGCGATAAAAGGCACCGTGGCGCCCTCATCAAGCAAGCCAACGGCAGCGTTAATGTGCCGAACAGGAACCGCTAGTTCGCGGGCTATGGTCTCGTTGATGTTTATCATGCGCGGCTCTGACTCTACAGACTGGAAAGCGCGCGATTATGGCCTCAATGAGGGAAACATACACTCTTGACCTGCAATATTTTTCCTCTCACCTCTTTTGCTCTACGCGAATACAAATCTCGATCTTAGCTATCACGCAACACGGGGTTATCCTCAGAGGCCCATTGAGCCCATGAGCCATCATAGACTCGGCAGCTACGCCCGATTTGTTCAAACGCAATCGCGAGAACACATGCGGTGATGCCGCTACCACAGCTCGCGATGACGTCCCCTTCAGCCGGCACGCCGCTATCGATCAACATAGTCTCAAGAGCGTCAGCGTCTAAAAGTTGACCGGAGGTTTTATCGACACAGCGGCTAAACGGTACGTTAATGGCTCTCGGCATATGCCCACTGGGAATGTTTGGGCGCGGTTCTGGCTCGATACCCGCAAAGCGTCCTGCGGATCGCGCATCTAAAATTGCCGTTGCCGGGTCATCACAAGCCCTAACTACGTCCTCCGTAGTCGCAAAACGACCATACTGGAACTCAACATTAAAATTGCCCCGAGCTAACTTAGGCGAAATCCCTGCTACTAATACCCCGCCAGCAGAGCGCCACGCGTCTAGACCACCACTGAGAACCGAGACCTTGGCATGCCCAAAAACCCGAAACATCCACCACGCGCGCGGCGCTGAAAACAACCCAGCGCCCTCATAAATCACAATATGGTCATCGCGATTAATACCGAGTTCAGCAGCTATATTCTCGAACAGCTCACTGCTTGGTAGCGTATGAGGATAGGGTGAATCGATCTCGGAGATGGCGTCAATATCAAAAAATTGCGCGCCAGGAATATGGGCCTCCGCATACTCCGCCTGAGCATTGCGATTGGCGGAGGGCATGAACCAAGATGCATCGAAAACCTTCACGGCAGGATCATCTAAGACTTTAAGCAACCATTCTGCGCTAACAAGTACCATGCCTTTTACACCTCCCTTCTAAAACCGTGAACTCAATCATTAACGCATCTATTTATTTAACGGCGAGCTTGTTTAGCGCAGAGCATCCATCGTAACTTAGCTGAGTGTCCATTGACTAAGGGCCGGCTTGGTAAACCGTTACGTGCCTAAAGGAGGCTGACTCATCGAGATCCGGAACAGTATCGCTATCCGCGCGTGCGATCACACGATAAGGCGCCACTGAAAAATCTTTGATTCGTGAATCGGCAATTAATACAGTTGAAGCGCGCTCTGAAAAATGTGCCACCCAGGGCATGTTATTGCGATCATAAAGAACGTCTGCAACAACGATGATATCAATATCTCCCCGCACACTATTAAAGTCTTGATGGGTAACCAGCTGAACCTCATTTATCTCAGCGTTAATACGACAGGCTTCAAGTGCAATCGGATCGAGATCACAGGCGATAACTTCTCGGGCTCCTGCCATGGCAGCAGCAATCGCTACAACGCCAGAGCCTGCGCCAAAATCGACGACGCGCTTACCCTTGACGAGCTCCGGATGGTCGAGCAAAAACCGCGCTAGCACCTGACCCGATGCCCAACAAAATACCCAATACAAAGGCTGGGTCATAATGCGCTGTATAGCGTCATCATCGAGTGCGTACTGTGGGTAACTTTCATCAATAAGATAAAGCGCTATTTCCGGCACGTCATTGAGTCGCTGCGATACCAAGGCGCCATTGGGAATAATGTCACGAACAACGCGTTGTAACGCCTCCAAGCCGAAATGCGCTAGCCCTGCCATTTCATGACCTGCTCTGCAATACCGATCACACTGACCGCTAATAGCGCGGCACCGACGTAACTCATAAACGTTGCTGTACCTGCTTGCAAGCTATAGCGGTGAAAACGCTCGCCAAGCAAGTGCCCTACCCATGCACAAGGCAATAACCAGACATGATGGATGAGCTGGAGGTCAATGCCCGACGCGACAAAGGCAATAAGCTTAATAGCCACCAGCACAAACCACAGCACCAAGAGCGTATCGCGCAATTGATAGGTTGGCATTCGCGAAGCAGCTACCGGCACTACTAAAGGCGCTGCAATCAGTGATATGCCACTGACGTAGCCTCCGATGGCCAGTAAAATAGCGTCCCAAACGCCGCCTGGACTCTTTATAGGTCGGCGCAACAAGTAACTGATTGAGTAGCCAGAAATAATAAGCAAAATAACCAGCGAAACGACGTCACCAGGCAATACAATAAGGCCTGCAACACCCAGTAATTTTGGCAGCAACATGATGGGTATCGAGTACTTGAGAAACGCCCAATTGACGGTCGTCGGCGGAAGCTCTTCAGACGTGCTTGACCGCCAACGCCGCCATTTAGCCTGAACCGCTATCAGTGCTGAGAAAAACAACAGGTGCACGGAGATGATAGGCAAAAATACTACTGGGTCATTGTGAATGATTAACAACAACGGCAGCGACAGCACCGAACCGCCAAAGCCTAGACCCGATCGAACGAAACCACTCCATATGAAGCAGAGACCAATTAGGACTAAGGCTTGCGGACTGAGCGATTCCACAAATCGCTCACTCGATCATCGACATCGGATATTGCATCAGCTCGGGGCTAAAAATAGCTGCCGCGCATTGCCCTGCTGAAGCAGCTGTGTTCCAGAAGCACCCTTGAGACCTGATAATAAAAGCGATGTTTGTAACGAGGATGACAGCGCAGTGGCCATCATGCGTTGCTGGTAGGGCAAACCTGACTCATAAACGGGCAATGCGTCCTCGAGCCTACCGACCTCTGAGATTCGACCAATGAAACCCTCTAGGTGTGTCTCTAGCGCGTCTAAAAGCCTCGTGTCATCGGCAACATCAGGAGCCAGGACGAGTGCCCACGTCATATCTTTAGCCAACTCACACTGAGCCACGTAAGGTCCCGGTAATCGCGCGCCCCATTCTTCGGGCGCTATAAGAGACAAGTTCCAACTTTCTGAAATTCGATACAAATAATAGGTTTTCCCGGGGACAGCTCGAAAATCAAAGCGCGCCGACAGAACCAGAGTAGACAGGCAAAATTCCCTGAGAATCTGCTCACCTGTTTTAGCTTCAGGCTGGAACGGACGAAGCGCGTTGAGTGCGTCTAGCACAGGCACCAAGCCTTTGCCTTGTGGATTACCGTCGGGGGTTATCTCTTCGTCAGTCATGGGCTTCACAGCGTCTTACAGCGTTTAGAGGATGTCTAGCATACGCGACAGCTAGCAAAGCGGATTGGACGAGCCGATCAATCGGTCAACTCGGGCTGACGCTTTAAAATTGCTGCTCTAAAATCAGCAGGGATAGGCATGCTTTTACGCGTACTCTTAGCGACGAAAACGCTGGTAAATGTCCCTCGAGCAGCCGCTTCGCCCGTTCTTAGATTACGCATCTCATAGGCCGCCGTAAGACTGCTTGATCCCACCCTTGAAAAGCCAACGGCGACCTCGACCGTATCACCGGCTAAACACTCACTGATGAAGTCGATGTTAGCGTTCACTGAAAATGTCAGTGCGGGCTGTTCATGGAGTTTATTAAAATCCCAGCCCAACTCTGCCCAGTAATCAGACATTACCTCGTCTGCGACAACAAGATAATTGGCGAAATACATGTGTCCATTAGCGTCAGTATCGGCAAAGCGAATTCTCGCGGTGCCCACAAAGGGAAGATTCATAGCAGTTCCTGTTAATTCATGGGGAATCGTTGTAGCAAGGCATCTCAGTGTTGGCGTTCACCACGGAGAAGCCTTATGGTAACCGAAGGAATGTTCTAGCGTTACTAACGACAGGTCGTTATATCACATGGCCGACTCAACTTACGGGGTGCACGCAGTCACTATGATCCATCTCAGCATAAGTCCAATCGACACTCAGCGATGCCGCGAGTCCGAGTATTGAACCAATGACTCACCACCAACATCCCCACGCGGGGCCACCAGAAGAACCGCCAGCAACCCGCAAAATGGGCACGGTCATGGCGGGGATTGCATGGCTAATTATCATGGTTATGTTGACCAGTTTCTTTAGTGGATGGCTTGATAGGCAGGTTAACCCCAACCAACAAGTCGCGACTGCCATTAATGGCCAAGGCCAGCGAGAAGTAGTACTCAAACGCAATCGCTCAGGACACTACGTAGCAGATGGCACGATCAATGGCGTAGCCGTTACCTTTTTATTGGATACCGGCGCGACCGGCGTCGCAATAAGCCCAGCCATAGCGCGTGCGGCAGGCGCTACCCGTGGCAGGCCAATCACGCTGCGAACTGCGAACGGTACCGCGCAGGGTTTCCTCACTGAACTAAACAGCGTGACCCTTGGTAACATTGAGCAACACGAGGTGCCGGCGACAATTTCTCCGGGCCTCGCGACTGAAGAGGTCTTACTGGGCATGTCATTTCTTAAGCACCTCGAACTGGTACAGAAGGGCGACACGCTCACATTACGGCAATGACTAAATAGGCACTTCTACTTCGCGCCAGAAAGCCTTATCATTCGCCACCTTAAGATTCGCCATCTAGCATTCTCTACCTTAAAATCACCGACTCACGGAGCTCTCGATCATTATGAATACCAATCTCGTTGCCGCTATTTTTATGCTCGTCGTTTCCGGCATTATTTGGGCAAGTACAACCACTAACAATCCAACGTGGACTGGCAACCGCAACATATGCGTTGGTGAATGCTATACATCTTGGAAAGAAGCCAATGACGGGGGTATAGCCTCTTTGGAGCAGTCAAAGCAAGAAGCCCTGGCAGCGGCATCACCCGAAGCATTGGGTGAAGCCTATTACGGTCAGTGCGTCGCCTGTCACGGTGGTAACGGTGAAGGCGGTATTGGTCCGCAGTTACAAGGACAGGCAGCGGCTGACATTATGGCCAAGCTAACCGCGTATCGCGGAGGCGAGCAAAGAGGTGCGCAGTCGGCGATGATGTGGCCTGTTGCGAAGCCTATGAGCGATGACAACATCAGCAATCTTGCGGCTTACATCGCTTCAATGTGAAACACAGGTATACCGAGAACGCCGCGTATTGCGGCGTTTTTTTTGCCACCAAAAAAGTTGACCGTGTCTAATTACAGATCGTATTCAATTGCTCAGACTACTGTTTGCTAACAGCTTGCGAGGCAATAGAAGCTAACGTCTGCCCAGTGCGTTTCTTGTCAAACCAATCTCTAGACAACAGCACTGCGCCGACTATCGCCAACAGCAGCCCTGCTATCTGCCACGGGCCGTCTGGAATAATAAGAGAGATAGACGTTAAGACTACTAGCTGACGGGGGGCATCGATACAAAAGCAGTATCGCCAAGGTCTCGCATCTAGCCATGCAGCGGTCGCAACACCCGTCCACATGAGTAAGCCCCACCACAGCCAATAAGAAGCAACGCTCATTGTATGAAGCTGGCCATAGGCGAGTAGCCCTGTGGCAAACAGCAGTTGCACGCCCGCATAAATTTTTACGATTTGGGATACGACCGGATCGTAAGGCTCAAACGCCATAAGATCATTCTTTTGCCTAAACGCGTCATGCGCAGCCGCCTCTGGCTTCCACCCGGTACGCGAAATCGGAACGCGCAGTCGATCTCTCCAATGGGGCGCCCCGCGAATGTCACTCACCATGTCGGTGTATATGTGCGTCAGCGCCACTAAAGGATTCCAAGTGCGAATCGCACCCCGAATACCGTAGATGCACGGTACATCGGGGAGTTCGCGCTGATACGTTCCAAACAGGCGATCCCATACAATGAACACACCACCATAGTTGTGATCTAAGTAACGATCATTTTGTGCGTGATGAACGCGATGATTCGAGGGCGATACAAAAAACCATTCAAACCAGCCGAGCTCAGGCACATGCTGGGTATGCACCCAAAACTGATAAATAAGGTTGATCGCCCCGACAGTGACGATAACTTGCGCAGGAATACCGACGATATACATTGGAATATAAAACAACCAACCCAACAGAAAACCTGTGCTTGTTTGACGCAGGGCCGTCGCCAAGTTGTAATCTTCGCTCTGATGATGAACCACGTGTGCCGCCCAAAGGATCTGTCGCTCATGCCCTAGGCGATGCAACCAGTAATAACAAAAATCGTAGAGTACGAAGGCCACGAGCCAGGTCACCCAGGCATTCGCGGGCCAAAGTGCCACCACGGTCAGATCAGTGACTTGTTGATATACCCATCCGCCAATACCCAAAAGAACAAATTTTCGAGCCTGGCTCATTATGCCCAGCATCAAGCTCGAAAAAGTGTCATTGAGTCGATAGGTGTCAAGGCCGCGGGTGCGCCCCCAAATAATTTCAAGAACGATCGCGACAAGGAAAAAAGGGATTGCGTAAGCAATTATATCCATCGGGGGACAATAGCATGCAATTTAGAGAGGTCCCACTTAGAGAGGGCCCACGCCAGCACTTTGCTGACGCGGGGAAAAACACTCAGAAGCTGTACGCAAACTCCAGCTCAAACTGGTCCATTGACAACTCAATTTGTTGTGTAGGGTCAAACAAATTGGGCCCAGACACGGACTTTTCTGGAGCATACATAACTGCAAATGACAGCTCGTGACCATTGTCACGCTCGACACTGAATCCAAAGGTAAAGTGTTGCTCAACCACTGCAGGCGCGACAATATTCACCAGCACATTCTCTGCGCTGATGGGCTGCTCGCCGTAGTTGTAGCCCGCACGCCAAGTTAAGCTACCGTTTTGATCCGGCTTCCATTCTGCCCCCACCTGGTAAACAGTGACATCATCCCAGCCAAAACCAAAGCCATTCGCACCACCCGCGCAACTCTCTAAATCCATACCACCCTGACCGGCCGTAGGGCACATGCCAACGTTAGTGAGAGGGTTGGCTACTGAATCAACGTCACTGTAATAGGTTTTTTCGATATCAAGATGAAAACGCATTCCGGGTGCAGCTTCGAAACTCATGCCAATTTTCGCGGTTGCGGGAACATCAAAGTTACCGGCTTTTGCGAATAGATCGCTGTAATCTCCAAACTCGTCCATGCTGATTTTAGTTTGGTATGCAGCTTGAAATGCCAGCGATGGGCTCGCATTCCAAATTGCGCCTACTTTTGCTCCGACACCGAAGCTATCGTCATCACCGTTATTACTCAGGCCTGCGGGAAATGCAGTGCCGCCTGACTCAGCAAAGCTCTTCGTATAGGGCGCAAACGTTGTTAAGCCGTCCGCCTTAAACATCTGGTAACCGAATATCGGCGCTATACCTAACGCAAGGTTCTCGTTCAGTTTGAAGCTGTAGGTCACCTCAAGAAATGCTTGGTTCAAGTTTACGCCAGTAACTCCAGCACCAAAGGTACCAGGCAGCGTCATGATCGGAGCCGGGCCCGGTCCGTCGGGATCAAACGTCGCGCTGCCGTTTCGATATTCCGTATTCATGCCGCCGCGACCGTAGAATGCTACTGTTAGTGCTCTTGTGTCGCTCAGATGCCAATTTTTTGCCACATAGGGAATCGGGAAGTAGTCATTGTCACTTTCAATGGTACCTGCATCCAGAGAAAACGCGCCAAACTGCCCATTGAGCTGACTTTGCGTCACGCTATATTCGCGGCGCGGAGAGAAAATTGCTAAACCAAGGTTTAGTTCATCATCGACTAAAATCCCCGACGCAGGGTTATTTGCCACATCGATAGCCATAGTCGGCATCGCATCACCCGCACCGGCCATGGCCTTACTGTGCGTGCCTATACCGTGAGTGAAATAGCCGTTTGTGGCATATACTGGTGAGGACATCGCGGCGCTAATCGCGACCGCCATCAAACCACGCTGTAGTTGAGAATATTTCATAAAAGAACCCCCGATCGTTGAATGGTCTGCTTCGCGTTGCTTGTACGGACGCTCGCAGCCTTTGTTATGCTTATACGCTATGACGTTATAACCGAAAATAACCGAGAAGTCATCGGTGTGTTAAAAGTTTTCATCACATAATGGTACTCTCTTTGCGTCACTCTACGTCGCGCTATCTGCCACCGTCATCAAAAAAGTACGAGAATCCCTATGCCCACATCTCTCAGATATTTGCTAACAAGCTGTTTGCTACTAGCGTCACTATCCACCGATGCAGCATCTTGGAGCGCAAGTATCGAGCGCGACCGATGGGGCGTCCCTCACATTAAAGGCGAAAGCGATGCTGACGCGGCCTTTGGCTTAGCTTTTGCACAAGCAGAGGATACCTGGGGGGTCATCGAGGCGTCTATTCCGTACTATCGCGGCACTGCGGGACGCTATTTTGGGCCCGACGCCGCGCGGAGCGACTACTTAGTCCAGTGGCTAGGATTATGGGAAGACATCGGCAGAGGCTACGACAGCGATCTACCGCCCTCGACACGCGAGTATGTCGAGGCATTTGCTGCGGGTCTCAATACGTATGCACAAGAACACCCCAATCGAGTCTCTCTCGACGTCCTGCCCATTACCGGTAAAGACATTGTCGCCGCCCACATGCTTAGACACATTATGTTTTACGGCTTCGAAGCCACGATAAAAGAACTGACCGGCCCGACACGCGCACAACCGACAGCTCAAGGTACGGTGATCCGCGACGGCAAACCCCAAGGCTCCAATGCAATAGCCGTTGGCCCGAATCGAAGTAGTGATGGCTCCACTATGCTGGTCATCAACTCTCATCAACCCTTAACAGGTCCCGTGGCTTGGTATGAAGCGCATCTGGAATCAGATGAGGGCTTAAACGTCATGGGAGGACTGTTCCCGGGAGCACCCACTATTGGCGTTGGATTCACGGCTAATACGGCATGGGGTGCAACGGTCAATAAACCCGATTTAATCGATGTTTACGTGCTGGAGATGAACCCCGATGATGACAATCAGTATGCGCTCGACGGTCAATGGCAAGACCTAGAAAGCCAAGAGATTGAGCTCGATGTTTTAATTTGGGGCTTCATCCCTTGGTCTGTGACGGAAACGATCTATCGGTCCGTTCACGGACCAGTAATGAAAACAGACCACGGTGTCTACGCTGTTCGCTACGCAGGCATGGGAGAACTTCGTCAAGTCGAGCAATGGCTTGCGATGAACAAAGCACATAATTTCGAGACATGGAGAGCGGCGGTGGCTCTCAATCACATTCAAAGCTTTAACTTTGTTTATGCAGGCAGAGACCAAGACATTTACTTCGTGCACAACTCAGAAATGCCCGAGCGACTCCCTGGCTGGGATTGGCAGCAATACCTTCCAGGCGACCGGAGTGAGCTAATCTGGGAAAATTACTTAGCTTTTGATTTGCTACCACAAGTACAAAACCCACCGTCGGGCTTCATTCTTAGCACCAATCAAACGCCATTCGCAATTTCCGACAGTGGGAGTAATCCAACGCCCAATGGCCATCAAGCGACCGCCGGCTGGCAAACGCGGATGACTAATCGCGCAGTACGAGGGCTTGAGCTGTTTGCAAACAACGAGAAAATATCTAAAGAAACCTTACTCGCTATTAAACACGACAACGCATACTCAGAGGATTACCGCGGCATGGCGTTTTTGCGAGAAGTGACTGCTTTAAGGGATCAGAACGAACAGCAGCAAGAAGCGCAAACAATTCTCAAAGAATGGAACCGAGCCACTGACACCGCTAACCGTGGTGCAGCATTGGGGGTCTGTATCCTAAAAGCTGAGTGGATTTCAGAAAGCTACGGCACTACGCGCCCCGATCCTCAACAAGCACTCGATAATTGTATCGATGAGGTTGTTGCAATGCGTGGCACGCTGACACCCACCTGGGGCGACGTTAATAAACACGGCAGAGACGATACTCACCTGCCTATTGCTGGCGGACCAGATACTCTGCGCGCTGCCTATAGTGGCGAAGACCACGGTGATCACCAGCACATAACGGCGGGAGATGGCCTTTACTATTTCGTGCGCTGGGATGCACAGGGCCAACAAGAGGTGCTCGGCGTTCATCAGTATGGAAACCACTTCGATGACCCGAGCCACCCGCACTTTCAGAGCCAAGTAAATGATTTTGTCAACGAAACCCTGCACGAAGCACTGTTTGACGCCGAGAAACGCCAACCGTTTGTCGAACGCCGCTACCGGGTGAGTAGCAGTTATTAGTTGCTGAGCAACGCGCTATCGGACACCCGTCACTTAAACCTCTGAGGCCATCCAGCTCGCCTGACTGATGGCCGCCTTAGCATCCAACTCATTGGCCTCAAAGGCTCCACCCACCAACTCGGCAGGTAGGCCCGCCGACAATAATTCTTCATAAAGTGATCGTTCGGGTTCTTGGCCGGCGCATATAATAACCGTATCAACTGGCAAACATTCAGGCTGATTAGCCACCAGCAAATGCAAGCCCTCGTCGTCGATGCGCACGTAATCAACTCCGTTCATCATATTGACGCCGCGACGACCCAACGTAAGCCTGTGAGTCCAGCCAGTCGTTTTTCCAAGCCCACGTCCAACGGGCGTGTCTTTGCGCTGCAATAACCAGACAGTTCTGTCTGCCTTAGCAACGTGAGGCTCAATGCCGGTGACACCACCGCGGGGATGATTCTCGAAATCGATGCCCCATTCACGAGCAAATACATCGATATCCATCGCCGCTGACGGCCCTTCATGGGTAATCAAATCGGTAACGTCAAATCCGATACCCCCAGCACCCACGACAGCTACATTTTTACCAACGGGCTTAGTGCCGTTAATAGCATCGATATAACCCATTACCATTGGGTGACTTATACCCGGAATATCGGGGGTTCGAGGACTAATTCCCGTTGCGACAATGATGTGATCAAAATTTTCAGCTTGAAGCATGCTTACATCGACGCGAGTATTGAGACGGCGCTCAACACCCACCTTGCGTAGCTGGTGATCGTAATAGCGCAGAGTTTCATAAAACTCCTCTTTACCGGGCACACGCTTCGCTAAATTAAACTGACCACCAATCTCGTTGGACGCGTCAAATAGCGTCACTCGATGACCGCGCTCCGCTGCGACACAGGCATATGCGAGTCCAGCAGGACCCGCGCCAATCACCGCGATGTTTTTTACCGCGTTAGTCGGAAGGTAGTTCAGCAACGTTTCATTGCACGCGCGAGGATTAACCAAGCAAGAGGTCATCTTGAAACTAAATGTGTGGTCTAGACACGCCTGATTGCACGCAATGCAGGTATTAATTTCCTGGCTCTTACCTTCAGCTGCTTTTTGCATAAACTGGCTGTCTGCCAGCATGGGGCGCGCCATCGATACTAAGTCCGCATCACCTCGTTCGAGCACAGCCTCGGCAACATCGGGCATATTGATGCGATTCGACGTAATCACAGGTACCGAGACTTCTTGGCGTACGCGGTGAGTTACGCTTGTGAAGGCAGCACGGGGCACCATAGTCGCAATCGTTGGCACCTGGGACTCATGCCACGTGAAGTGCGTGGAAATGATCGACGCACCGGCTTTTTCAATTTCACGAGCCAAGAGTGCGACCTCATCCCAGCTCATACCGCCTTGCAGCATGTCCATGGCGGCAATGCGAAAAATTACAATGAAATCGTCGCCTACCGCGGCTCGAACGCGCCTGACAACCTCGAGCGGGAAGCGCATACGGTTCTCATAACTACCACCCCACTGATCAGATCGTCGATTCGTTTTTTCAACGAGAAAAGTGGACAGCAGATAACCCGCAGAACCAATAATTTCGACACCATCGTATCCAGCTTGCTGGGCCAATAGCGCACAGTTAGCATGATCAGCGATTTGCTTCTCAATACCGGCTTCATCCAGCTCATGAGGTGTTAGCTTACTAATCCGCGAGCGCACTTTTGAGGGTGCTACTAGTTTATCGTTGTAGGCCAGTGGACCCATATGCAGAATTTGGAGGCATATTTTTACATCAGGAGCCGCTCGATGAACCGCCGACGTCACAATTTTGTGACCATCGGCCTCCGCCTGCGTGTTCAATTTCGAGGCAGAAAACGCGACGTTACCGTGCTCATCCTTTACCGCTAGGCCACCCTCCTCGTTCGGAGAAATGCCACCCGTAATGATCATGCCAATACCACCGGCCGCTCGCTCAGCATAAAAAGCCGCCATTCGCTCGAAGCCATCGGGCATTTCTTCTAGCCCTGTGTGCATCGAGCCCATAATTGAACGATTGCGAATCGTTGTGAAACCTAAATCCAAGGGTTCGAAAAGATGGGGATATTGCTGAATACCCGATAAATCGACTGGCTGATTCATGTATCTAATGCTCCACAACTATGCAGGATCTATGCAGAATCGGAGTTCTCGAGCCCCCGCTACGTTCAGATGATATTGCTGGCTCGCAACTGTTCAGGGTCTAACCCCAACTCGGTGACGATAGCATCGCTATCTTGACCCGTCACCGGGCAGATGCCAACCGCGGGAACCGTCTTACTAAAACGCGGCGCGGGTGCTGGCTGCACAACGTTATCGGGAGAGATAAACGTCCCGCGAACCACGTTGTGTGGATGCGCCGCCGCTTCTGTAAAATTAAGAGCGGGTGCATAGCATGCATCTGTCCCTTCAAGCAGCTCCGACCAGTGATCCCGATTCTGACTTGCAAACACTTCGGCCATTTTCACTTTTCCAGCAGGCCATTGAGACTTATCCCACTGGTTGGCGAATAACGGGTCATCAGCAAGGTCCAGCTTGTCCAAAAGCAGTGCGTAAAATTGGGGCTCTAGCGGACAGATAGTAATGGGTTTCCCGTCGGCACAAAGATAGGTATCGTGCCAAGGAGAGCCGAAATCAGCCCAACCGGAGCCGGGTTCATCAGATATTTGCCCCGTGTTATGCATCATAAGTAAGAGTGATGAAATGTACGCAGAGCCATCGGTAATTGCGGCATCGATCACTTGCCCTTCGCCCGTTTTTTGAGCGTGAATGAACGCGCTCAATAGTCCAAACAGCAAGATCATAGTGCCGCCACCTACGTCGCCGACGAGGGTCAGCGGGGCCGTTGGCGGACGCTCGGCGCTCGCACCTGCCGACAGTGCACCACTCAAGGCAATATAATTGGGATCATGACCCGCGGCATGCGCAAGCGGCCCACTCTGGCCCCAACCGGTCATTCGGCCAAAGATTAATGCTGGATTGCGCTCGTGACATACGTCGGGGCCTAAGCCAAGACGCTCCATGACACCGGGTCTAAAGCCCTCAATCAGGATATCAGCAGATTCTATAAGCGAGAGCACAATCGCTGTCGATTCAGGCTTCTTTAGATCCAAAGCAATTGAACGCTTTCCACGGTTATAGAACATCTGATTGGCTTGTGCTTGCGCATCGGGTTCGGCATTCGCGTTAGGTGCGCGGCGCTCGACGAGAATTACGTCAGCACCCATGTCGGCGAGCATCATGCCTGCGCACGGCGCAGGGCCAATACCTGCAATTTCTATCACTTTAATACCCGAAAGAGGCCCCTTCGACATGGTGTTCTCCTTGTTGCTTTTGCAGTGTGTTTTGGTGCGCGTATGATGCAAGCATAGGCACACCCGTGCCGTGCTCGCCCGACATCATAAACGCATTGGTGTGATCTGATAAGATGAGGGCACTGCTTAACGGCATCGGGCGCCCAAACCCAATCCCAACATAATTCCTATAAGCTTGTTCCTTGACGGAGATAGCAGCATGGTATTTGCTCCTTCTATCGCCTTGTAAAAGCACTTCTAACAAAACCGGAGAACACACAATGAATGGAGCAGATGCACTGATTCGAGCTCTAGCTGACGCAGGCGTCGAAGTTTGCTTTGCTAACCCCGGAACGTCTGAGATGCAGCTAGTCGCGGCGATCGATGGCGAGCCGCGAATGCGCGCTATTTTAGGTCTTTTCGAAGGTGTCGTGACAGGCGCTGCCGATGGCTATGGACGAATGGCTGAGAAACCAGCCCTGACACTACTGCATCTTGGGCCCGGCTTTGGTAACGGCAGTGCAAATCTACACAATGCCAACCGCGCGAACTCTCCTATTATTAATATGATCGGCGATCACGCTACTTATCATCGCGAATATGATGCGCCGCTAACATCTGACATCCATGCATTCGCATCGCCAGTATCCGATTGGATTGGCGACTCAGAGAGCCCAGAGCACCTAGCCGAAATTGGGATTCAAGCATTTGAAGCTGCCAGCATTTACCCTGGGCAAATTGCGAGTTTTATCGCCCCTGCAGACCATGCATGGTCTAGCGCACCGGCACATAGCCGTCAGGTTGAGTGCATCGCGCCCCCCATTGCTACAGATGACGCAATTAAAGAAGCCGCAGAGGCTCTGCGGAAAACCAGTAGTAGCACCTTGTTTCTTGGCGGCATGGCGTTACGTTCTGACGCTCTCTTTCAAGCGGGTCGTATTGCGGCTGCAACAGGTACTCGCCTCATTACTGAAACGTTTTTCACCCGACTGCAGCGGGGCGAAGGTCGTGTTCCAGTTGAACGCTTGCCCTACTTCGGTGAACAAGCTGCCGAGTATCTGCAAGATTTCGACACCATGGTTATCGTTGGTACAAAGGCGCCAGTATCTTTCTTTGCGTATCCAGGCAAGCCTAGCTATTTAGTAGCCGATCGCACTCGCGTTCTTGGCTTGGCTGACGACCGCTGTAATGCGCTCGATGCACTTACTCGTCTCGCGGATGCATTAGAGGCACCTGCGGAGCCCGCCACTGTTCAATCCTTTGCCCAGCACGCTTTGGAACAAGGCCCGATTAACATGGTTGAGATGGGTAAGATACTGTCAAACCATATCCCGGAGAACGCTATTGTCTGCGACGAGGGCGCTACCAACGGTTTGGGGGCTTTTTTATTCACAGGCTGTGCACGCCGACACGACTGGCTAACACTGACGGGCGGCGCTATTGGCATGGGTCTCCCTCTAGCACTTGGCGCATCCGTCGCTTGCCCCAATCGTAAAGTAATCGCGCTTCAGGCAGATGGCTCGGCGATGTACACGCCTCAGGCGCTTTGGACAATGGTTCGCGAGAATACCGATGTCACAGTAGTGCTTCTGAACAATAGTTCCTACGCAATTCTCAACATTGAGATGCAACGCGTGGGTGTGGAGAATCCGAGCGAGAAAGCCAAGTCACTGCTCGACCTTTCGAACCCAACTATCGATTGGGTTAACATCGCGAACGGCATGGGCATGCCCGCAAGCCGAGTAGAAACCGTTGCCGAGTTTGATACCGCAATCGCAGACGCGATGGCGCAGCATGGACCACGACTAATCGAAGTTATTCTCCCTGGTTTTGCTCCATAATCCTGGATGTGTAGCTAATCGATTACATAGGAAACTCAAATGAGCACTCTCAATCTAGTGCCCGCATCCTACGCTGACTACCGGCGTGAAGCGGAGCGAAGGCTCCCCACTCAACTCTTTCACTACGTAGACGGTGGTGCCTACGCTGAGCATACATTGGGTCGTAATGTAGAAGATTTTGAAAAGTTGCAGCTCAAGCAACGCGTCATGCATGACGTCTCCCGCGTGGATCCTTCTGACTCGATTTTCGGCTATGAAATGACGATACCGGCCGCACTTGCTCCCATTGGCCTAGGCGGCATGATGGCGCGCCGAGGCGAAGTCCAAGCCAAACGCGCAGCCGATGCTTTCGGCATCCCTTTCACACTGTCTACTGTCTCAATTTGCTCGCTAGAGGAAGTGGCCGCCGTATCTGACAAGCCTTTCTGGTTTCAACTCTATATGCTCAAAGATCGTGGGGCAGTCACTCACATTCTCGATCGCGCTAAAGCGTCGGGCGTACGCACGCTGATTTTTACCGTTGATTTGGCAGTGCTCGGAGCACGTTACCGCGACGTGCGCAATGGAATGGGTGGTGGTACTACCGCTTGGGGAAGGCTACGCAGTGGCACTCTAGACTACTTAGCCCACCCACGCTGGGCGGTCGATGTAGGTCTAAAAGGCAAGCCTCACACCTTTGGCAACTTGGATGATTTCGTTACCAAAGCAACTACACTTGCGGACTTCAAAGCCTGGATTGACGGACAACTTGATGCCACCGTGACCTGGAAAGATATCGAGTGGCTGCGGGCCGCTTGGGACGGCGAACTTATCATAAAAGGCATCCTCAGTACCGAAGACGCGATAGCCGCATTTGATGCTGGTGCCGATGGCATCGTTGTCTCAAATCATGGGGGTCGACAACTCGATAGTGTGTCATCAACCATAGCGATATTGCCTAGAGTACTCGATGCGGTGGGCGGTCGCGGTACAGTCATTATCGATAGCGGCATTCGCACAGGCCAGGACATTCTGAAAGCTAAAGCACTTGGCGCCGACATGACGCTGATTGGCCGACCGTGGGTTTATGCTAATGCGGCGCGCGGAGAGCAAGGGATTCGCAATTTGCTAAGCGCAATGAAGGAAGAAATGCAGGTATCAATGGCGCTTACCGGCGTAAATACTATCCAAGAAGTTGACCAACGTATACTCGATGCGCAGTAGACTTGCTCCCAAGTCATCTGAACGGCTTTGCATTACGTAAAGATGCGGTTAGCACAACAGTGTATAACGTCATAACACAACGCCGCTCGACAGGGATCAGGATGTCCTCCACACAGTATCGCTTTTTGCAATTTTGTCTCGGTAGCCTACGTGCATACGCATGTCTAGTCTTGGCTGGCAGCTTAATAGCGGCCCTTTCTGGCTGCTCTGACGATACCTCAGAAGGCGATGGTTCGACCTATGGCAGAGGGAATCGGAGCGTTAATGTTGTAGCGGTGCCCGCAACCCTCGAAAAGCTCACAGAATCGGTACAAGCCGTAGGCACTACAAGAGCTCTTAGAAGCGTTGCGCTCTATCCGGAAACCGCAGGCATAGTTACGGCGGTATCCTTTGAGCCTGATTCATTGGTCAAAGCCGGCGACGTGCTGTTGCAGCTCGATGATCGTGATGAGCGATTGGCTGTTCGTTTAGCCCAGGTACAGCTGGCCGATGCCGAGCGTCTCGTGCAGCGTTACACCTCGGTGAATCGCGATGAAACCAATATTCCACAGAGCCAAATCGACACTGCAAAAGCCGCGGTTGACACGGCCCAGATAGTGCTCGAACAAGCCCAGCTAGATTTATCACGGCGGCAAATGACTGCTCCATTCGATGGTCGGGTCGGTATCACTGATATCGACGTCGGCGATCGTATTGATACTGCCACCTTGGTCACTACGCTTGATGACAGAAAGACGTTACTCGTTAATTTTATGATCCCTGAGATTTTCATTGGTCAGGTAACCTCGGGAACTGCTGTATCTGTCCAGCTGTGGAACAGTGGTCGGCCCGCATTCTCAGGGGAAGTCATCGCCGTGGACTCGCGGATCGACACCGCTTCACGCGCCTTCACTGCACGAGCCGCTATCGACAATCAACAAGATCGCTTCCGGCCGGGAATGGCCTTTGAAATTGCCATCAGCACCTCTCGTGGAGAGTTCATCGCGGTACCTGATGTCGCGGTGCAATGGGGCGCGGACGGTCCCTATATCTGGATCGCCCGCGATGGCAAAGCAGCGCGTGCAGATGTTCGCCTCGTGAAACGACTTCCGAACCGCCTGCTTATTGAGACTGATATCGCCGTAGGTACGCCGGTTATCGCTGAAGGCGTTCAAAGTGTGCGAGCTGGTGTTGCCCTCAACTTGCAAGATATCACTTCGAGGGAGCTATCGCGAACGCCGCCTGCTCAAGGCGAAAAGGACATGTCTAATGACGGCGCCTAAGGCTGTAGGGAACTGGCGCGGCGGATTACCTGAGCTTGGTGTTAAGCGCCCATGGCTTGTAGCCGTCATGAATCTTTTGATCATTCTGGCGGGCATAGCAGCTCTTTTAGCGGTTGAAGTCCGAGAGCTACCGGACGTTGACCGCCCGGTTGTCAACGTACGGGCGCTACTACCCGGCGCATCGCCAGAAACAATGGACGCCGAAGTCACTCGCATTCTAGAGTCAGCGGTCGCACGAGTATCCGGCGTCAAATCCATTGATTCATCGAGTGAGGAAAATAGTGCTCGAATCAGTATTGAATTTCGCCCAGGCAGTGACGTAGACCAAGCAGCAGGTGATGTGCGCGAAGCCGTCAGCCGCGTGCAGCGCGACTTACCCGATAACTTAGAGCAGCTATCCGTATTTAAGGCCGATCAGGATGCTCAAGAGATAGTTCGTATTGCGGTGAGTAGTGACGTGTACGATGAGCAAGAGTTAGCGCGACTCATTGAGCAAGATATCGTGCCACTCTTTATTTCACTGCCCGGCGTCGCTGACGTGCCGCTTTTCGGCAATCGACGACGCGTGTTGCGTATCATTCTTGATCCTCTGCGACTGACAAGCTACGAGCTCACCGTTGCAGACGTCACTGAAGTGCTACGAGGCGCTCCCCTTGACGTACCTGCAGGTAGTTTTCGCGCAGGAGACCAACAACTTCTAGTGCGCGCAGACGCGGCAGTAACCAAAGAAGAAGATATTGCGGCGCTGGTTATTCGCGATGAAATCAGACTACGCGATGTGGCTCATGTGACCTTCTCCCCTGCGGATACTACTAGCATTGTTCGTTTAAATGGCCAGCGTGTCGTGGGAATGGGTGTTGTACGACAGGCAGGTTCCAATACCATTGAAATATCTAACGGCATTCGCGACGCTATTGTTCGCGTCAATGAGCGCTTCTCAAATCTCACATTGACGGTGATCTCCGATGACGCGGTATTTATCCGCGGAGCCGTTCAGGAAGTTATCAAAACGTTGTTGTTTGCCATCGTCGTGGTGATTGCTGTAATCCGTCTATTTTCCGGTTCAATGCGAGTCACTCTGATCCCAGCAATTGCGATTCCGGTGTCACTCCTCGGCACACTCGCTGCTATCTGGGCGATGGGCTTCTCTATCAATATCTTGACGCTGCTGGCGCTCGTCTTGGCAACTGGACTTATCGTTGATGATGCAATCGTAGTGCTCGAGAGTGTTCAGCGTCGCCGCTCTGAAGGTCTAGGCTCTAATGCGGCAGCGGTCGTGGGTACTCGAAGAGTTTTTTTTGCTGTACTCGCAACGACCGCGGTACTGATAGCCGTTTTCATACCGATAGCTTTTTTACCGGGAACCGCAGGCCGTCTCTTTAGAGAGTTTGGATTGGTGCTGGCTGTCGCCGTCGCAATCTCTTCTTTCGTGGCTTTGAGCATTGTACCCGCTGCGATGGCCCGACTCGCTCCGTATCAAGACCGCTCACGCAGCGTTGACGGCTTGGGCTCCGCTCTTGTCCATTTCTATGACCGCAGCCTCGGCCTAGTTATGCGCCATCCCTGGCTCACGCTATTTATTTCAATCGCAGCTGCTATGGCAGCCGGTAGTGTTTACACGCAGCTAGACAGAGAACTCTTGCCGCCAGAGGATCGCGGGTCCATCAATGTGTTTTCGCGCGGCCCCGATGGGGTCGGCCTGAGTTACGTTGAGCGCCAGGGCGATCGTATGGAAAACACGCTTCTGCCGTTAATGGAAAATGGAGAAATCGAGGCGCTCTACACTATTGTGGGCCGTTGGGATCCTAATATTGTCTTCATCACCGCGCGACTCGCACCATGGGATCAACGAGCGCGCTCCCAGCAAGAGATCGCAGAAGAACTGAAGCCGTTATTTGCCGACATCCCGGGCATGACTATTCGTATATTCAGTTCTAACTCATTAGGGCTACGCGGCGCCTCGAGCGGTGGCATTGGCCTGGCGCTACTCGGAACTGATTACGAAGAAATTCATGCTGCAGCAAGAGAATACGCCAATGCTATTCGTGAGCGCCTAGACTCAGTCAGCGGCCCCCGAGTTAGCTACCAGCCTACCCAACCCCAGCTATCGGTCAAAGTCGACAGACAGCGCGCATCAGACCTCAACGTTCCTCTCGACAGCATTGCACAGACATTACGTGTCATGGTTGACGGGATTGAGGTTGTTGACCTCAACGTAGACGATCAGAGCGTGCCCATAGTGCTCGAAGCCGGTAGCGACAAAATTGACGATCCCAGCGACCTTGTGAATCTCTATGTGCGCACTGCCACTGGAGAGCTCATTCCGCTTTCCAGTGTAGTCACGCTCGATGAGCGTGGTGTAGCGGGTCAACTCGATCGCCGCGCTCAGCGCCGAGCGATTGAAGTAGACGTCGAAGTTGCGCCAGGAGTGGCGCTCCAGACAGCAATCGATGATCTGATGATGCTGGCGGAAGACGTACTGCCTGACGATATTTCAGTCATCACACGCGGTGAAGCTGCTGCGCTAAATGAGACCACCCGAGATACTCTCATTACCTATGGGTTTGCTTTACTGGTTGTTTTTCTGGTTCTCGTCGCGCAATTTGAAAGTTTGGCGTCCGCAATCGTCATTATTATGATCGTACCTTTTGGTCTCGCGGCCGCCATATTTGCACTATTTCTCACCGGGACATCACTCAATATTTACTCGCAAGTAGGCTTGGTCATGCTCATTGGGCTCATCGCTAAAAACGGTATCTTACTCGTAGAATTTGCCGATCAATTGCGGGATGAAGGGCACTCGGTCCGGGATGCCATTACGGGTGCCGCGCATACTCGCTTAAGACCGATTGCCATGACCTTAATGTCAACTGTTCTAGGCGCACTACCGTTAATTCTCGCTACGGGTCCAGGCGCAGAAGCACGTGCGGCGGTTGGTTGGGTAGTCTTTGGGGGCTTGGGTATGGCGGCGATTTTTACGCTTTATCTGACGCCAATTATCTATCTCGGCATTGCGCGCTTTGCAAAGCCTCGAGCGACAGCACGACTGCGGTTAGAAAATGAACTGAACCAACTCAACGTCGAGGCGATCAACGACAACGCCGAGTGAAGCCATACAAGCGACGCTTTATTGGTCGGTTGATTGTCTGCGCACAAAAGCAAAACAAACTGTGGCTTGAAGGCAAAATGGGCTAGTTCTTGGTGAACAGATCATCTGTATTCGATGCGTTGTTCACAGAGGGCACAGTTACCTGTTCGATCAATGACGCGGTATCGTTAGTCGGTTTGTTGACCGCTACACTCACCGGATAACACTGTATTGATCGAGTGATAGCGCTCGCAAACAAGTCATGTCCTTCCAACCAATGGGAGACCGCCCTAGATTCTAGTAGTACAGGCTGCCGATGGTGGATATGTGCGATATTGTCGTGGGCAGCACGCGTCACAACGGCGCAGCCGCTGCTGTCGTTATAAATGCCAGCAAAATAAAGCAACTCGCCATTTCCATGGTGATACCAAGGTTGTTTAGCGCCCGCCGTCCGCTGCCATTCGTACCAGCCATCGGCTAAAAACACACAGCGTTTGGCTCCGCGAAAAGAGGGCTTCTCTCGCAGCGTTTCTGAGCGAGCGTTACTCAGATGCATCGATGATTTTGCCCAACTCGGAGAGTAATCCCAGGTCATCAAGCCGTGGATTTTCTGGTCATTAACAACTAGCACCTCTGATTGAGGTGCTATGTTAAAACGGTCTTTTGTTTGCAGCCCCAGCTTCAGTAGATCAGGGCGATGATTGACCGTCAGCGTGTAACGTCCACACATAACATGGGCCCGCGCAGCGATAAAGGCTCTTTGTGGCACTGTCTTGAGTCGAGGTCAACATCTGATCAAGTTAAGCCGCTTCGCTGGCGGAAGGAGACTACTACCGTTCCTATTTATGCGAACTGCTCACCCGCCGCTAACTTCTCGGCGACAATAGCGGGCGCTTTAAAG
>CAJQLP010000041.1 GCA_905479205.1 uncultured Luminiphilus sp. | reverse complement strand
AACTCGCGTTTTTTGCCAGTAAAGAGTATGCCGCAATGGTGTCCCTGGGCGACTCGGTGAGAGATTTGATAGAACCTAGCGGCTATTTTAAGCGTGGTGAAAAGATCTTTGAAACCGAGGACTTTGCAAAAGGGCTCGAGTGGCTGCTCGCCGAAGCGCGTAAAGGGGTATCGGTACAACGGTACAAAGGTCTGGGTGAGATGAATCCCAGTCAGCTGTGGGAAACAACCATGGATCCAGACGTTCGGCGAATGTTGAAAGTAACGATTGACGACGCGATTCTCGCCGATCAGATGTTCACTACTCTCATGGGTGATGACGTAGAGCCCCGGCGCGCATTCATTGAAGCTAACGCCTTGGCCGTTGAGAACCTCGACGTATAGAGCCAGTGGGATAGCTGGGTGGATCAGTCCTCTGAATCTGCCACGCTGTCCTGACTCGAGATCTTCTCATTTGGAACTGCATCGGTTGGGGCCGGGTCGTTCAGAAAGAGCCCTTTAAGAAGCCGGTCGTCTGTATCGTCGTTTATCACCGATAGCTGATCGGGAAAAGGCCTGTTGGCTTTTTGAGATATCTGCTGAAAGCGCTCTACTTTGCTGTGTAATCCTTGACGCCCAGCCAGGGCAGTGACGGTGTCATTATATTTGCGACTGGCCGTGTGAAGCGTAGCCCCCAATCCCAGCAACCGCTCGGCGACCAAACTTACGCTGTTGTAAATATCACCTGCACTATCGGCAATCTCTCTTGCTTCGGCATTGCTGCGCTCGACCATCCATAAATTTGAGACGGTGCGTAATATGGGCATCAGCGTTGTGTGCGATACCATTACAACCCCTTTTTGGTAGCCGTAGCTAAATAACTCTCTGTGGTTCTTCATCACTTCGATGTAAGCGGGTTCGACCGGCATAAACATCAGTACAAAGTCCGGACTGTCCATGCCTGGTAGGCGCGAATAATCTTTGTTCGCTAAGCTATCAATGTGCGCTTTAACCGCTGTAACGTGGCGACTGATGGCAATAGCAGCTTGAGCCTCAGAGTCCGCTGCGACCGCCGCTTCGTAGTCGATCAGGGAGACCTTGCTATCGACGATCAAGTTTTTACCTTCCGGTAGTCGAATGACAAAATCTGGCAAAAAGCGCTGCCCTTGTTCGTCTTTAAACGTCGGTTGAGCGTCATAATGCTCTCCGGGGCGTAAGCCTGCGAGTTCTAACGTCCTTTCTAGTTGAGCTTCTCCCCAGTTACCAACGAGTTTCTTATCGCCTTTGAGTGCTTTGGTTAAGTTCGTGGCGTCACTACTAATACCTAATCCGACCTTTTCTAGCGAGCGAATTTGCTCTGTGAGGGCGCTGGTATTCTTAAGCATGTCGCCATGGACTTCATTCACACGGCGTTGAAAGCCATCGATCTTTTCTGACAATGGTTTGAGGATTGCGCCAATGTTCTTGGCGTTCTTCTCTTGAAGCTCATTGTCTCGAGCTGTTAAGAACTCTCGGCTTAGGTTTTCGAATTCAATGCGTAACTGCTGTCGGTTTGCCTCGAAAGATTCGAGCTGTTGTTTCAGGCTTTGCTCTCGTTCCTCCGCCCGAGCCTGAGCGCCACTGAGCTCGACTTGTAGCTGAGTATTGCGGGTTTGTTGGGCGTTCGCGTCGCTTCTGAACTGCTCACATTCCCGCATCAAGCTTGCGCTCTGTAATTGATGCTGCTCAAGCTCGCGTTGCTGATCGTTAAATTGGGCGTTGAGCTCCCTCTGTTTGGCGCGCGTTTTTAGCCACAAAACAGTCGCCCATAAGCCACCAACGGCGGCGACCAGCGTGCTGATTAGGAAAGGCTCCACGGCTGGGTCCATTGGTTACATCTGCGCGATATCTGCGATGCTGACGAATTGGTTGCGTAATTCTGTCAGCAAACGGTGTCGATTACGTCGCAGGTCAGCATCCTCGCAATTGACCATCACCTTGTCGAAGAACGCATCAACGGGCGCATGTAACTGCGATAGTATGCCTAAGGCCTCAGAGTACTTACCCTGTGCTAACAAGGGCTCTAATGCTTGCTTGGTGTGGGTGAGATTCTCAAATAATGTTTTTTCTTCCGGCTCTACTAAGTCACTGCCGGTGACAGGGCCTGAGAGATCGTCCGATGATTTAGCCAAAATATTGGCAACGCGTTTGTTCGCGGCAGCTAGTCCTTGAGCAGCCTCAGACTCGGCAAATTTACTGAGGGCTTTCACACGGTGATCAATTTCTGCTGGGTTATCTATTCCCGTAGCAAGTACGGCGCGAAGTATCCCGACGCCAATGTCTTGATCTTCATACCACGCTCTAAGTCGCTCTAGGATGTATTCAGTGACTAGCGTGGCCACGTCGGTATCGAGCAGCCCGGACTCAAACCCCTTGGCAGCTTGGTCGCAGATCTCATGCAGGCGAAGGTTTGAGTCCAGCTCAATCAAAATCCGAATAATGCCGACCGACGCGCGACGTAATGCAAAGGGATCTTTGGAGCCGGTAGGTACTTGTCCAATACCAAAAATACCCACCATGGTGTCAAAGCGATCGGCTAATGCGACGGATGCAGCTTCCTTGGTCGTGGGTAGCGCATCCCCAGAAAACTTTGGCCAGTAGTGTTGTTCGATGGCCTCCACAACCGCATTATCTTCACCGTCATGCCTCGCATAGTGAGCGCCCGCTATTCCTTGAAGCTCTGGGAATTCTAGCACCATGTCTGAAACGAGATCACATTTCGCGAGGGTCGCCCCGCGCTTCGCTATGTCGCTATTGGCACCTAAGGCCAGTGCCAGCCAACCCGCGAGGGCAGTTACACGTTGGGTTTTATCGGCCACCGTTCCCAGCTTGTGCTGGAAAACCACACCTTCAAGCCGCGTTTGCCGACTTGCTAAGGTGGTTTGTTTGTCGGTTTCGAAGAAGAACACCGCATCACTCAAGCGCGGGCGGATGACCTTCTCGTTACCCTCAATAACTGTCGCAGGGTTGCTGCTTTCGATATTACTCACCGTGATAAACAGTGGTAAAAGTTGATTCTTAGAATCTAGCAGGTGGAAATATTTTTGATGCTCTCGCATAGAAGAGATTAAAGCTTCTGCGGGCACTTGCAGAAACTTGGCATCAAAACTTCCTTTGAGAGCAACAGGCCACTCGACGAGCCCTGTTACCTCGTTTAGCAGGTCGTCTCCAATAACCGCAACGGAGCCCTCTGCGTCTGCAATCTTTACGACTTGCTCTTTAATGAGTGCTCGGCGCTCAGTGAAGTCGGCGATTACCCACCCATGTCGTAAGGCCTCTTGATAATCTTTGGCGTGTCCAAGTTCGATAGCATGGGGCGCATGGAAACGATGTCCTTGGGTAAAGCGATCTGCTTGCAATTCAAAAAGCTCTACAGGAACAACGTGATTATCGAGTAGCGCCACCAACCATTGAACTGGGCGGAGAAATTCGCTGCGGCCTCTGCCCCAGCGCATACGTTTCGCCACAGGTATACCCGAAACAGCCTCACCGATTATTTGCCCTGCGACCGCGGAAATATTGACCCCTGCTACTGTGCGGGTAAGCCCTAAGCGAGGACCTTTATCCGTGTCTATTAACTCAAGGTCATCGGGATCAATGCCCTGCTTACGTGCGAAGCCCGCAGCGGCACCGGTCCAATTGCCATCACCGTCTTTGGCCGCGCTTGCGGGCGGCCCCAATAACTGTTCATTAATATCGGGTGCTGTGCGTGTCACACCCGTGATGAGCGCAGCAAGACGGCGGGGCGTCGCGAACCATGAAGCTTGTTCAAAGACTAAGCCGCGATCGTTTAAGCCCCGCGCGATACCGTCACAGAGTGCTTGTCCCATCTCCGCTAAAGGGCCGGCAGGTAACTCTTCGGTGCCGAGTTCAAATAACAGAGAAGCAGTAGTGTCTGAACTCATTCTTGGTTCTCCAATGCTTGTGCACGCAGGTCGGCGTCTGCTTGAGGAAAGCCGAGCGCTGCGCGTGCGTC
>CAJQLP010000040.1 GCA_905479205.1 uncultured Luminiphilus sp. | reverse complement strand
ATCCAACGCTTCGATCGTCCGCAGCGCAGCCTCCAACTCTTGCTGATTCTCACCCGACACACTCACCTCCAACAAACCAACGAACCGACCCGCCAGATGCGCCATCCGGCAATGTTCCCAATTTCCACCATGCGCTGCGATCACATCCGCCAGTTGCTCCACTAATCCCGAACGGTCTCTGCCGCTAATCGTCAAAACTAAAACTGTTTCCATGCTGAAAAATCTAGACTGCAAACGAAAAACCGCAAGTCGCAAGCGCTGCGTGCTAGAGTATCAAGGCAGAAAAGTAGCAAGGTATTAAAGAATCTACCTTCCCACTTTCTAACCTTCCCACTTTCTAACCTTCTAACTTTCTAACTTTGTTCCTTCACTTGCCCAAAGGGCCCCAGTTCAGTCACCCTTACGGGGCCAGATCGGCAGACCTCTCTGACCATCTTCGCGCTACTCGCGCTTCGTCCCAGCTTTACACCTTCCCACTTTTATACATTCATACTCCTCACAATGAAAAACGAATACGCACTTCTAGACAGTGGCCACGGCCGGAAACTCGAACGCTTTGGTAAGATCATCCTCGATCGCCCCTGCGCTCAAGCTGTGTGGAATCCAAACACCCCCACACTCTGGAAATCAGCCGACGCATTTTTTACCCGAAAAGACGGCCTGCAGTGGCGTGGCCGTGACAAACTCCCAGAATCCTGGAAAGCCACCATCAATGACGTAACACTCAAACTCTCCACCACTGACTTTGGTCACCTCGGGGTCTTCCCGGAAACGCGCGACATGTGGAGCTGGATCACCCAGACACTCAAAGACGAAGCACCGAAACGCAAAACGCCTCTCAAATTCCTGAATCTGTTTGCCTACTCAGGCGGCGCGACACTCGCGGCTGCCAAGGGTGGCGCTCACTGCTGCCACGTCGACGCCTCTAAAGGTATGGTGCAATGGGCGCGCCAAAATGCGGAGCTCAACGGTCTCGCGGAGCACCCCATCCGCTGGATCGTCGACGACGTCAATAAATTCCTCACACGTGAAATCAAACGCGGCAACCGCTACGACGGCATTCTGCTAGACCCACCCTCGTTCGGACGCGGCAAAGGCGGCGAGCTCTATAAAATCGAACATGCGTTACTTGAGACGCTCAAACTGGTCAAACGCGTTTTATCAGACAGACCTTGCTTCGTCTATTTGACCAGCCATACACCAGGCTTTACTCCGATTGTATTGGATAATCTACTACAGCAACTGTTACCTAGCGGTCAAACAGAGTGCGGCGAAATGCTACTCACCGGTGAAGACAATGCCTTCCCGGTCCCAAGTGGTACATGGTCACGCTGGACGCTCGGGTGATAAGGTCAACGCAACTCGCGAACAAGTGAAACTATCAATTTGAATGCTTCAGCATGGAAGGATCGTTAAGAGCACCAGTGGCCTTCCGGCATGGTATAAGACAACATTTTCATCAAAAAAAACGGACATCCCCCTCCCTTGGTACCGATGAGTGCCGATTATCAGGCACCTTGAACCGGTTTTATGCAATAGAACTGCCCATACTTATAACAGAATCAATTTCTCACAAAGGTCACGATGTTCACAAAGACCAAGACTCGTGATCGAGCAAGTACTCGAAAAAAGACTACCATTTGAATCGGACGGAATTTATCCGCAAAACCTAAACGTTAAGCTGCTATCGCTTCGTGAGCTTGGCGCGCTTTGTGAGAGACCACTGCACATCCCCAGCTTAACTGCCCATACTTATGAGAGAGTCAATGTCTCACAAAGCTCTCCAAGCTCACAAAGGCTAAGACTCGTGATTGGGGAAGTACTCAAAAAAGGTTCTTCGTCGATTAGCGGGAGGGCCATCGATGATCACTGCCTTTTAAGGAAAAGAACTGACCAAGGTCTGTTCGAAATCCCGGATCTTTTAACCACAGATGAATACGGATAGACACAGATATTAAAGAAGGCCTCTGAATATGCTTTTCAAAGCCAAAAGAGCCCAGGGCGGGAGTGGCACTGCAAGTCTGATCCGTGTTCATCCCTGTTCATCTGTGGTTAAAGAAAAAGGAGAGCCTAAGATTGCGGGAAGGCTTAGGTTCATCCGGAAACACTTAGGCAATGGTATATGTTGGGGTCGTTGGAGTTCACTTTCTGCTCTTGGGAGGGACGACCTCCGTGTCGTCCGCTGCCGGTGCGTGGGTATCCGACAGGATTATCAGCTCTTGGAGCATCACGGATTGTCATGTGTTTTTTAAACTGCCGCGGTCGACGCGGAGGTCGCCCCTCCCCAGTATAATTCCCGGGTAAATGAGGAAGCACCTTAAAAAATCCTCCCATTTTAATCAGACGGGATTTCCCGCAAAATCCTAAATGTTAAGGGATTATCGCTTCGTGAGCTTGGCGCGCTTTGTGAGAGACCACTGCACATCCCCAGCTTAACTTACCCATACTTATATCTCTCACAAAGTTCACGGTGCTCACAAAGGCCAAGACTCGTGATTGAGCAAGTAATCGAAAAAAGAAGTGCTCGGATTCGTGCAGATTCAGCCGATACACCTTCGGAAATGCCACAAGTGCGGAAATCCCTAGTGGTGTGACGCCTCGCCTGATCCGCTAGGAATATGAATATTTTCAACCATCTCCTGCACTGCTTGTGGAGGTGCGGGCGTAAATGCACTGACTAGGAATGCGACAGCGAAATTAATCAGCATGCCAACAAATCCAATGCCTTCTGGAGTAATGCCAAGGAAGTATTGATCCGGAGTCCCATCCAAAAATTGGAAATAGGTAATATACCCAAAAGTGAAAAGGATACCGCATAGCATACCGGTAACAGCACCTTCTCGATTCATTCGCTTTGAGAAAATACCCATCAGCAAGGTCGGGAAAAACGAAGAAGCTGCGAGGCCGAATGCAAATGCCACTGTCTTGGCAATAAATTGCGAGGGAGGGTTGATGCCAAAGTAAACCGCGACTGCGAGCGCCACAAAAGAGGCAAAACGAGCATACTTAACTTCCTCTTTGTCACTTAATTCCGGCTTCAGGATTTTCTTCATCAAATCGTGCGAAATCGATGTGGATAAAACCAAGAGCAAGCCAGCAGCAGTCGATAGCGCAGCGGCGATACAGCCCGCCATCAATAGAGCAATCACCCACATTGGCAAACCAGCCATATGTGGGTTCGCCATCACCATGATGTCATTGCCAAACCACAGTTCATTTGGGTTCGATGTCTCCGCCTTATTTGCGAGTAGTCGCTCGCCGTGCTTACCGATTAGTTGATCTTCAGGCGCATCAAAGGTCGGATAGCTCGGCTTTTTTCCTTGGAAAACCGCATGCGTGCCAGCAGCTGATTTCGCTGGGCCATAGTACTGAATTTTACCGTCATCATTCTTGTCGATCCAAGCCATTTGCCCAGTCGCCTCAAATTCTGATAACCAATAAGGGGCTTCCGTATACGGAGTGTTATGCAACTTCTCCACTAGGTTCACGCGAGCAAACGCACCAATCGTCGGAGCGGTTAAATAAATCACCGCAATAAATAGCAAAGTCCAACATGCGGATTTACGCACCGCGCCCACATTCTTTACGGTAAAGAAACGCACAATCACATGCGGTAAGCCGGCGGTGCCACACATCAGCGCCGCAGTGATACAAAACATATTAACCGTAGACAGCTTACCGGAGGTATACTCCGCAAACCCCAGCTCGGTATTGATGTGATTCAATTTCTCCAAAAACGGCACACTCTCAGCGCCCGCAGTGTAAGATCCAACTAAGCCAAGTTGTGGAATGACATTACCCGTCATTGCCATTGCAATAAAGATCGCTGGAATCGTATAGGCAAAAGCCATCACGCAATACTGCGCGACCTGTGTGTAGGTAATGCCTTTCATTCCGCCAAGGCCGGCATAGAAAAAGACAATGGTGCCACCGATAATTACGCCCGAAGTGATACTGATGCCAAAAAGCTGCGAAAAAACCACGCCTACCCCGCGCATCTGCCCCATGATGTAAGTCATACAAATAAAGATCGCACAGCCCACAGCAACGCCGCGTGCCAGCTTCGAATAATAGCGATCACCGACAAAGTCAGGGACCGTCGCCTTATTGAACTTACGCAAGTAGGGCACCATCAGGATCGTCAACAACACAAAGCCGCCAGTCCAACCCATCAAGAAGCGCGACGCATCGTAACCACTCATCGCAACCGTGCCCGCCATCGAGATAAACGTCGCAGCCGACATCCAGTCAGCCGCCGTGGCCATACCGTTGGCCAGTGGCGAGACACCGCCGCCTGCGGTATAATATTCTTTGGTCGAACCCGCCCGTGATTTGACTGCAATGCAGATATAAAGAGCAAAGGAGAGGCCGATGAAAATGAAATTTAAGTGATCTTGTGTCATAGTGCTCTTCCAATCTTATTTAGCCTCAGAGTAGCCGTGCTTGGCATCGAGGCGGTTCATCAAAACCGCATACACCACGAGCAACACCACAAAGCAGATAATCGCACCCTGTTGCGCCATCCAAAAACCAAACGGCGCGTTACCAATCTGAGGTGCATTCGCATCGAGCCACTCACGAAATACGATACCACAGCCAAAGCTGACAGAGAACCAAACGGCCAACAGGCCAAGAACGAGTTTGAGGCAAGCCCGACGATGGGCTTGAGCATGATCATCTTTCATGTGCGCAAGGGGTAGGTAGAATTAGTAGAACTAAAGCAAGCTATAAACTACACTTCGTAATACAAGCAAGACATGATAGTAGAAACATCCGTATTGCTCAGCATTGCCAACCATCCCGTGGCGTGCGAGCTTGCTCGCGCCCTCAGTGCCCCACAGTCAACACCACCGCAGCAATCACACCGCAGCCTGCGCAAGCGCAGACGCCACAAATGGCACCAAAGCCCAACTCCATATCGTGGCGTGCGAGCTTGCTCGCGCCCTCAGTGCCCCACAGTCAGCACCACCGCAGTAATCACCACCGCAGTAATCACCACCGCAGCCTGCGCAAGCGCAGACGCCACGATCCAGCACTCAGCCTCCAATCATATCTTCCTCTACCAGACTTGTGGCACCACTCATACGATTCAGCCACT
>CAJQLP010000039.1 GCA_905479205.1 uncultured Luminiphilus sp. | reverse complement strand
CCTGGTCGCCAAAGCGCACCCACTTTTCGCTGGGAGACACTTCAACATCCTGCGCTTCCGCTTTCGCAATAGCAGCGTGACGCGCGGAGTTCAGCAGCGTCATCGTTTCACGTATTGCCGCGCGGTACTGCTGAGATTCATAAAACTTGAGGGACTGAGGCACACCGATGGCCAGCACCAAACCCACCACGGTAATTGCAGCCACTATTTCAACCAACGTGAAACCACGCTGATTGAATGGCTTAGTCCCAGTTGTTAACGTCAGCGTCCTCACCATCACCACCGGGCGAGCCATTTTGCCCGTAACTAAAGATATCCAGCTCAGCATGTTCTCCGGGATACTTATAGTTGTACTCCCGATTCCATGGATCAGAAGGTACTTTACCGCCCTTTAAATAAGGGCCATTCCATCCAGCAGCATTCCCAGGTTTTTCAACTAAAGCGTTTAAGCCTTCACTGGTAGAGGGGAAACGGCCAACATCGAGCTTGTACATTTCCAGGGACTGCTCCAAATCTTTGATCTGGATCTTCGTTGTTTTGGTCTTAGCACCGCCCAACTGGTTCAAGACCTGCGGGCCCACTAGGCTTACCAGCAAACCCAAGATTGCCAGCACGACTAATAGCTCCATCAGCGTGAAACCGCCCTGGCGTCGAGACTCATTTAACTGCATGCACCCACCTCGTCTACGTATTTCATTTACACACTCCATTGACACGCGCACGTTGTTGCCTCCGGCGCGCTCGCGTCAGTCATCAAATAGCCAGATCGTTAACCGACAAAATACCCATCAGAATAGAAATAATGATGAGCGCAATAATAAAGCCCATCGTCAAAATTAGTAGCGGCTCGAGCAACGTCAGTAGTCGCTTAATACCCGAAGAAACATGACCTTCAAACACTTTAGCAAGCTCCAGCATCATGCCATCAAGGCTGCCGGATTCTTCGCCGACCCGCGTCATTTGAATCACCATGGGGGTGAACATTTTTGTCTCTTCCATAGCTATCGACATACGCTTACCGGCCTTCACTGCCGGCGGCAATACGTTGAGCGCGTCTTTAAGCGGCAAACTGCCAACGGTCTCTATGGCAATCTGTATAGCCTTGAGCATTGACACGCCGTTGCCGAGCAGGGTCCCCACGGTACGCGCGAACTTGGACATCTCATACTCGAATGCAATAGTGCCCGCTATAGGCAGCGCCAGCAGGCGACGATCGAGCGAGGCCTTGCCCGCGGGCGAGGCGGCCCAGCGCTGAAAAATCAATACTGCCACTACCACCATAATAGCGAGTAGTAGGCCCCAAGCCTTGATGAACTCAGCCGCAGCGATAACACCCTTAGTCATCGCCGGTAGCGCGTCACCCATATCGTTAAAGAGGGTTTCAAACTGTGGCACAACAAAACCCAGCATCACCACAATCGACAGCACGGCAACAACCAAAAGAATACTCGGGTAGATCAATGCCGATACCACGCTATCGCGGGTCGCTTTGGCATTCTCTAAATGCTCCACCAAACGCTCTAGCACCGCAGATAATTGACCACTCGCCTCTCCAGCCTTCACCATGCTGAGGTAAAAGCCACCAAAAATATCGTCAAAGGGTTGAAGCGCATTTGACAGGGACTTACCGCCCTTAACCGACTTGAGCAACTCTGTTAGCACCGCCCGCATTCGCGGCTGGCCATCCATATCGATCAGTACTTTCAGCGCTCGGTCTAACGGTAAGCCCGCACGCAGCAGGACCGATAACTCCGAGGTCATGGAAAGCACTTCTTGACGCGATGGGGGCTTGCCACTGTCTTGCCCGCCGTCACCCTCTTCAATTTTCAGAGGCGTGAGCCCCCGAGAGCGAAGTTGACGCGTGGCCAAATCCAGCGCATCTGCCTCGATTACTCCCTGCTGAGGCTTACCGTCTCGCCCCACCGCCTTGTAGGTAAAACTTGGCATTAAGCGACATGACCCGCAGCGCTACGATCAGCGGCGACAAGGTCGGGCATGGCGTCGTCAGAGGATTGATCTTGGGTCACGCGCATGACTTCCTCTAGGGACGTTTCACCGGCAACAACCTTGCGCAATCCGTCCTCGTAAAGCGTAATCATGCCCTGACGACGAGCTGCATTGTGCAATGTCGTGGAATCAGCGCCTGACATAATGACGTCGTGAATGGCGTCATCCAGCAGGAAAAGCTCATGGATAGCCGTTCGGCCGATGTACCCCGTATTACCGCAGTTCGCGCAGCCCCTCGCCTGATACACCGTACGTTGATCGTCCTGCAAAAAGCGGCCAATCCCGTATCGTTTCACCGACGTGTCCGAGAGCTCAAAGGGCTCTTTACAGCTTGAGCACAAAGTCCGCACCAAGCGTTGGGCTAACACGCCGTTGACCGATGATGTAATCAAGTAGCGCTCAACGCCCATATCTTCAAGGCGCGTGATCGCGCCCGCGGCGGTATTGGTGTGCAAAGTCGATAACACCAAGTGACCGGTCAACGCGGACTGGACGCCAATTTGCGCGGTCTCGGTATCTCGCATCTCGCCAATCATGATGATATCCGGATCTTGGCGCAAAATAGCCCGCAAAGCGCGTGCAAAGGTCAGCTCAATCTGTGACTGCACTTGAATTTGGTTAACGCCGTGAAGCTGGTACTCGACGGGGTCTTCGACGGTGATAATTTTTAGCGTATCTGAATCAATCGAAGCCAGCGATGCGTACAAGGTTGTCGTCTTACCCGAACCCGTAGGGCCCGTGACCAGTAACACGCCATGCGGCCTTGCAAGCAGTGTTTGATAACGCTCAAGTGTATCTGCCGAGAAACCCATATCCGACAGGTTAAGTCGAATACTCTCTCGATCGAGAACACGCATGACAATGCTTTCGCCATGCACAGTAGGAATGGTGGAAACGCGCAGGTCCAGCTCATGTCCCTTAACCCGGATCATGATCCGTCCGTCTTGGGGCAGCCGGCGCTCAGCGATGTTCATGCCCGACAGAAGTTTAATTCGCGACGCAATCGCGGGTGCCAAATTACCGGCTGGGGGGTCGGGCTGATCCTGCAGGACACCATCGACGCGATAGCGAAGCTGCAAACCCTCCTCAAAGGGCTCAATATGAATATCCGAAGCGGCAATATCGACCGCGCGATGAATGATCTGGTTAACAAGGCGAATGACCGGCGCCTCACTGGCTAAATCTTTCAGGTGTTCGATAAATTCATCATCGCTCTGGCCTGAGAAGCGATCGCCAAATTCGTCGTCCTCGTCATCACCCGGCGCCAAGCGTGCAGTGAGGGCTTTCTGTATATCGGTCTCAAGCCCAAAAACCACCTCAACGGGCCGAGCTACGGCCATGTTAAGAGCTTTACGGATAAAAGCGTCTTGGGGCTGAGTCGCTGCAAAAACAAGCTGCTCATCCGTGCGCTTTACAGGGACTACATTATTTGAGAACAAGAAATCGGCAGAGACCTCGGCAACCTCAACGGGCTCCTCGGGGTAATCCGCAGCGAGCAGCAAGGGAATATCAAGCTGGGTGGCGAGCGCCTGAGTCATATCGAGCTCAGAAACGAGGCCAAGCTTGACCAGCACTTGCCCAATCATCTCGCCCATCTCGCGCTGAGCAAGCAAGGCTCGCTCAATGTCTCTTTCGGAAACTTTGCCCGACTCGATCAATATCTCGCCAATTTTTTTCATCTGCGCCCCACAAAAACCGCGGGCACCCGAAGATGCCCGCATGATGTCGTTACTTTGACGGCTCACCGCCTAGTTGTCATCCCCGGCTGGGAATAGTAACACTCCGGCAAAGTCCGCTCATTGCGACGTTTAGGCGTCTGGAAACTGATAATCGGCAAACATCTCACGAAGTTCCATTTTTTGTATCTTACCGGTGGCTGTATGAGGCATCGCGTCGATAAATTGCACGTCATCGGGGATCCACCACTTGGCAATCTTGCCATCGAGATAGTTTTTGAGTTCATCAGGCGTCAAATCGGCACCCTGCTCATTACGCACGACAATCAATAGTGGGCGCTCACCCCACTTAGGATGCATACGCCCAATGACACCTGCTTCGGCAACCATCGGGTGACCCGTAGCGCAGTTCTCTACTTCAATAGACGAAATCCACTCGCCTCCCGATTTAATGACGTCCTTGGTACGGTCTGTGATCGACACATAACCATCGGGGTTAATCGTTGCGACATCGCCCGTCTCAAACCAACCCGGCTCGCTGTGCGCGTCTGAACCGTCAAGCTTGTAATAGCTTTCGCAAATCCACGGACCTCGAACTTTAAGTGCACCAAACGCTTTACCGTCCCAAGGTAGCTCGTTGTTATCGTCATCGGTAATTTTTACTTCAACGCCAAAGACAGGGATACCGACATTCGTTCGCATCTTGGCAAACTCGTCATCGGTAAATTGCGCCCGATTAGCACCGGCCGCGTTAGAGGTACCCAGCGGACTCATTTCAGTCATACCCCAAGCATGGCGAGTATCGACCCCATAGGTATCGAACTCTTCCATGATTGAGAGCGGACACGCAGAACCACCGACAACGACGCGCTCGAGCGTATCAACGCGCTCACCCGTGCTCCGCAAATGATTGAGTAGATTCAACCAAACGGTGGGAACGCCTGCCGACATGGTCACGCCTTCTTCATTGATCAACGCAGCAAGAGTGGCGCCATCTCCCATTTTTGCGCCCGGCATCACCATTTTTGCGCCGGCAACAGGACAAGCGTAAGGGTTACCCCAGGCATTCACGTGGAACATGGGTACGATTGGCATCACAACATCGCTCGAAGCGATACCCAATGCATCGGGCATCATGGTCGCGTAGGTGTGCAACATGGTGGAGCGATGACTGTATAAAACACCCTTGGGGTTTCCCGTGGTGCCAGAGGTGTAGCACAGCGAGCACGCGGCATTCTCGTCCAACTCCGGCCACTCAAATGTGCTGCTCTGCCCTTCCAACAACTCCTCATAACACACCACGTTATCACGGTCAGTTACAGGCATATGCTCGCGTGTGGTCATGACCACCCATCCTTTAACACCCGGGCACTGATCTGCCACACCCTCTACGATCGGCCAAAAATCAGGATCAAGAAATACCCACTGATCGTCAGCATGGTTAATGATGTAAACGATTTGCTCGGGGAACAGGCGCGGATTGATGGTGTGACACACATAACCCGAACACGCTGACGCGTAATACGTTTCAAAGTGTCGGTAATCGTTCCACGCAAAAGTGGCAATGCGATCGCCCTGCTCAAGCTTCCAGCCTGCAATGGCGTTCGCCAACTGGCGCGCGCGGCCGAAGGCATCTTTGTACGTATAGCGATGGCGGGGATTATCCCGAGTAACTGAAACAATTTCCTTGCGCCCGTGGACACGCTCTGCGTGATGCACAATGGAAGTGATGGTGAGTGGGGCGTTCATCATCAAGCCTTGCATGGAATACCTCTTTTATTCATGGGTTAATTATCAGTGGGTTAATTTTTTTACGCTGTGACGCGTAGCTGCCATCGCTCGTCTGGGAGTTGATCTGCACGGCCATCTTGCTCAAGTTTAATTAAGTGAGCGCGCATCGACAGCTTAGCCCACTCATGGAGCGCCGGTTGCACGTCGTCGTAGACGATGACGACGAGCTCGTCGAGGGTCGCGGGGCCAACCTTTTGCAATCCAGACACCACTTTTGCTTCGCGCATAAGCCGATGCCGAACCAATTTTTCGACCTCTGCACGACAGTCAGGAATAACATCACCGTGACCGGGAGCAATAGCCTTAAGGTCATAATCAAGCAGGCGCTGAAGAGATTCAATATAGGCCTTCATATCCCCGCCCGGGGGGATAATCACGACCGTGGAACCATTCATTATGTGATCACCCGCGAACACCATGCCCTCCTCCTCGAGGAGGAAGCAGTAATGATTATCCACATGTCCGGGGGTATGAATCGCCCGTAAATGCCAATCGTCCCCGACAACAAGATCGCCATGGGTCAAATGTTGGTCGGGTCGAAACGTCAGATCTTGATGCTGATCATCGCTTGTGATGGCACCCACCATGGGCACGTTTAACCGCTTTGCAAGAATTGCCGCCGCAGGCGAGTGATCAG
>CAJQLP010000038.1 GCA_905479205.1 uncultured Luminiphilus sp. | reverse complement strand
TGCTGCCTTTCGAGAAATCAGTATTTCTCGACATTGTTGGCTCAGGAAAAGGAGCGCAAGCTAATCTTGCTGCTTTTGAAGAGAGTTATGGGGTCGCTAAAAGCGGAGGCATAGCTGTCGCGGTGCCTGAGAAAGAGGCAGTATTTACGCTGCCGGAACCAAGAACCAAGCACGGTCGGATTCTTTTACCTCAAATAGCGGCCTTTCCCAGGGTTTTGCACGAGGTGTGCTACCACGCGGTGGAGCGACTGCTCGACTATCAGGATCAAGCCTATGCGCAAGAGTTCCTTCACAAGGTAACGCAGTTAATCAGCAAAGACAGCGAAGCTCGGGGCTATGAGCTCACACGGGAGACCGCGCGCTGGTTGGCGTTATGGATGACTTTTGAGGATATACCCCGCGTGGCGCAACTTAAACTTCGACCGGATCGAGAAGATTCGATTCGGGAGGAGGTGCAGGCAGCGCCCAATCAGATACTGAAGGTCACTGAATTTTTTCATCCGAGGGTGGAGGAGGTTGCCGCTATGCTGCCTCCCGCGATCGGGAAGTGGCTGTTAAACAACGCGATTTCGCGCCGTGCGCTCGACACGCTTTTGGGGCCGCGCAAACTTCGCACCGACACTATGACAATCCAACTTATCCTGCGTGGTCTCGCAAGCCTGCGGCATGTTCGAAAAAGGACGCTTGGTTATGCCGACGAGCACACGATGATCGATTCATGGTATCGCAATGTTACCGCGATAGCCGATTACGACACGGCGTTAGCACTGGCAAGTTGTGGTCGGATGGTGAAGGGTTATGGTGCAACACGAAGCCGGACAACGTCGCGCTTAATGGCAATTATTGATTTACTGGAGCGTGGCGCCGTTTCCAATGCGCAGCAGATTCTCTCTCTATATCAGGCCGCAATGACTGGTGAGGAGGAACAGCCTTTTTATCGTGCGATTTCTCAACTTCCCTGATCGTAATAGCTAATAAATACGTGTATGCCTAAGTGTTATCGGCTACTTTAGGCCTGTCGATTGAAGTCACATACCTTGCCGACCTTTTCCGGAGTACGTCTATGCATCTGGCACGCTTTCCACGCGTTTCACTGGCTCATTTACCGACGCCACTGGAGCCCCTGCCGCGCTTGAGTGAGTGGCTTGGCGGACCAATGATTTGGATTAAGCGCGACGATTGTACGGGGCTTGCTGGGGGTGGTAACAAAACGCGCAAGCTTGAGTTCTTAATGGCTGAGGCAATCGAGCAAGGGGCCGATACTGTTATTACTCAAGGCGCGACGCAATCAAATCATGCTCGTCAAACAGCGGCAGCTGCGACGCGCTTAGGTTTGGGTTGCCACATCTTACTTGAGGATCGCACAGGCTCCATCGAGGAGGATTACAACTATAACGGTAACGTAATGTTGAACCAGTTGTTTGAGGCGCCCTTACAAAAATATCCCGGTGCTACGGATATGAACGAGGCAATGGCTGTGCGCGCCGAGGAGTTACGCGAGCAGGGTAAAAGGCCCTATGTTATCCCCGGAGGCGGCTCAAATCCGACAGGTGCTTTGGGCTACGTGAATTGTGCTTTAGAGCTACTCACACAGGCGAATGACAAACATCTGCGGATTGATAGTGTCGTTCACGCAACGGGCTCTGCTGGAACACAAGCGGGCCTAGTCGCAGGGTTATCGGCAAGTAATAGCGGTATTCCGGTTTTAGGTATTGGGGTTCGCATACCGCGTGCGCAGCAGGAGGAGAATGTATATCGCTTAGTCGAAGCTACTCTCGATAAGCTCAATCTTTCTGGCACAGTGGCGCGTGATGCAGTAAGAGCCAATTGCGACTATGTCGGAGAGGGCTATGGCATACCTGCGCAAAGCACCATTGATGCTATAGAAATGTTCGCGCGCTTAGAAGGTATTCTGCTCGACCCCGTTTATTCTGGTAAAGGCGCAGCGGGATTAATTGACTTAGTCCGTAAGGGGGAATTCAAGTCAGGTCAAAATGTAGTATTCCTACACACCGGTGGCGCCCAGGCTTTGTTCGGCTACAGGTCGGCGTTCAACTTCTCCCAGTACGACTGACACAGCATAACTTTGGAGTTTTTAGTGAGTACCGCAATTGCACGCAGCTCGAGTTACTTTCCAGGCATAGGCGTATCAATAACCATTGCGATGGCGGCTACCTTTTTATCGCTTCGCTACGGTGCCCCCGCCATGTTGATGGGTTTGCTGTTAGGCCTTGCTTTTAACTTTCTTATGGACAGCCCTAAGGTCTTGCCCGGCATTGAGCTGGCGGCGAACGGATTACTTCGCCTAGGTGTGGCGCTGCTCGGTTTGCGGATTACTTTTGCGGATGTGATGACTTTAGGCTGGGTGCCGATTTTGGTGGTTTGTTCCGCGGTACTATTAACCCTAGGCTTCGGTATTGTTGTGGCAAGGTTAATGGGTCTTAGCGCGAGACTGGGAACGCTTACGGGCGGCGCGGTCGCTATTTGTGGCGCGTCTGCTGCTATGGCTATTAGCAGTGTTCTGCCTGCCGACGATGATCAGCGCAAAGAAACCTTATTTACTGTTATCGGTGTGACTACATTGAGTACCACCGCCATGGTGTTCTACCCGCTAGTGAGCCATTTCTTTGGGTTGAGTGATACGGAAACAGGATTGTTCTTGGGTGCGACCATTCACGATGTCGCTCAAGTCGTCGGCGCAGGCTATAGCGTGTCAGGCGAGGTGGGAGATCTCAGTACCTTCGTGAAGTTATTGCGCGTTGCCATGCTAGTTCCGGTAGTCATTCTTATTGGTCTTGTCGCACGAAGTCGGCTCTCTCAGAGAGTCGACGACGCTCGATCAGTACCGCCGATTCCGTGGTTTTTAGTTCTCTTTGTGGCGTTATTCATAGCAAACAGTTTCAGCCTATTCCCTGCGACTGTGGTCGATGTGGCAGCCAGCGGCGCCTCATGGCTGTTGCTCACTGCAATCGCGGCCTTGGGTGTGAGAACATCGCTGAAAGAAATTGTCGGTGTGGGGATTCGCCCCGTCGTCCTGATGGCGGCTGAGACAATGTTTATTGCGGGTTTCATCCTTGCATTTATTTTAATCTACAAGCCTTAAGGAACAGTTCGAGTATGGCGTTCTCCAGGGCGGTAGGTGTTATCGGTGGGATGGGTCCTGAAGCAACTGTCGATCTGATGACGCGAGTTATTCGTAAGACGCCGGCAGTAAATGATCAGGGCCACATTCGCATGTTTGTGGATAACAATCCTAAAATTCCGTCACGTATTGCAGCCATTATCGAAGGCACTGGTGAAAGCCCCGTACCGGTCTTGAC
>CAJQLP010000037.1 GCA_905479205.1 uncultured Luminiphilus sp. | reverse complement strand
CCGGGGTTATTGGTGCGTCACCCACTCGACCCCGAATGCCATCAGTACCAAAATATTGCTTCTTCATTGATCCAATTGCTCCGTTGCGCCTACTGCTAACCCGCCTGTCATAGCTCCTGTCATAGCTCCTGTCATAGCTCCTGTCATAGCCCCGATCATCGCGAGGGCATCGAACGTCTCGGACACATCGTGCACTCTGATCAAACGAGCCCCCTTCATTGCAGCAATAACCGCCAAGCCAATGCTCGCAGGCATACGATGCTCTACCGACCGATCCAAAACACCTGCAATCATCGATTTTCGCGATAAGCCAGCGAGTACCGGGTAACCCATGCCCACCACCTGAGATAGCTCAGCCAACAGTTTAAAGTTGTGCTCGACGGTCTTACCAAACCCAAAGCCCGGGTCAAGCACAATACGCTCATCACTTATTCCGTGCTCGCGACACGCCTCAACTCGCTCGCGTAAAAACGAGCAGACATTCCCAGTGACGTCATCATAGCTGGGATCACACTGCATCGTCTCGGGAGACCCTTGCATATGCATTAAACAGACGGGCAGCTCAGTCGCCGCAGCGGCTTCTAGGGCGCCCGGTCGGCGAAGAGCGCGAACATCATTGATCATCCCCGCGCCGTGTCGGTACGCCTGAGTCATTACCGCGGGCGTACTCGTGTCTACTGAGAAAATCGTATCGAACCGTGGCCTTAAAATAGCAAGCGCACCCAGAACTCGATCGAGCTCCTCCTGCTCGCCCACAGCCACCGCGCCGGGTCGGGTCGATTCACCGCCTATATCTAATAGAGCAGCGCCGGCGTTGAGCATGTGCTCAGCGCGCTGGCACAGGATATCTCTCGCGATGCCCCCACCATCAAGTAACTGTCCGCCATCGGAGAAGGAATCGGGTGTGATATTGAGAACCCCCATGACGCGTGGCGCACCGAGGTTTAAAGAACGACCGGCACAGTTTAAAACCGTGCCGGCTGGGGGTAGGTTTGTCACGTAGCAACCGGATTTAGTGCTCGCCGGCAGGGTCACCAATAGGTCCTGTGGACTCTTTGCTGTCCGCCGCATGACCGCCACTATTTGAATCACCAGAGCTGTCGCCATTCCAGCCCGCGGGCGGACGCGGTGTTCTGTCGTTCATAATATCGTCGATTTGCTCAGCATCGATGGTCTCGTAGCGCATGAGCGCGTCTGCCATGATATCCAGCTTGCCGCGATTTTCCTCCAGTATGCGATGAGCTTCGCTATAACACTCATCGATAATCTTCCGCACTTCATGATCAATCGCGCGCGCCGTTTCATCTGACATCGCTTTAGACGGTTGCCCAGCGGATCGACCCAAAAAGACCTCTTCGCCACCCTCATCGTACATGAGTGGACCCAACGCCTCTGACAGGCCCCACTTAGTGACCATGTTGCGTGCAATCTCGGTGGCTCTCTGAATATCATTGGATGCGCCCGTGGTGATGCCGTCCACCCCCAAAGTCATTTCTTCGGCAACACGTCCACCAAACAAACTAGTGACTTGACCAATTATGTGGCGACGGCTATGGCTATATCGATCTTCCTCAGGCAGAAACATCGTGACGCCAAGCGCTCGGCCTCGAGGAATGATCGATACTTTGTAGACAGGATCATGCTCCGGCATGAGGCGCCCCACAATAGCGTGCCCTGCCTCGTGGAAGGCTGTATTGCGCTTCTCTGACTCCGACATCACCATCGAACGGCGCTCAGCCCCCATCATGATTTTATCTTTTGCCAGTTCGAATTGCTGCATGTTCACCATGCGCAAGCCTGTTCGAGCGGCAAATAATGCCGCCTCGTTAACTAAGTTAGCGAGATCTGCACCAGAGAACCCAGGTGTGCCGCGCGCAATTTTCGCAGGCTCGACATCTTCACCCAAAGGTACTTTGCGCATGTGAACCTTAAGAATTTGCTCACGGCCGCGAATATCTGGCAAGCCAACAACAACCTGGCGATCAAACCGTCCAGGGCGCAATAACGCGGGATCAAGCACATCAGGACGGTTGGTCGCGGCAATAACAATCACCCCTTCGTTACCTTCAAAACCGTCCATCTCGACGAGCAGTTGGTTCAAGGTTTGCTCTCGCTCATCATGACCACCGCCGAGACCCGCACCACGATGGCGGCCGACAGCGTCAATTTCGTCGATAAAAATAATGCAAGGTGACTGTTTTTTAGCTTGCTCAAACATGTCGCGCACGCGCGATGCACCCACGCCGACAAACATCTCGACAAAGTCTGAGCCAGAAATGGTGAAAAATGGCACCTTTGCCTCGCCCGCAATCGCTTTTGCAAGCAGTGTTTTACCGGTTCCGGGTTGGCCAACCATTAACACGCCGCGAGGTATTTTACCTCCGAGCTTCTGAAATCGACTGGGGTCGCGCAAAAACTCAACCAGCTCCTGCACATCCTCTTTAGCTTCTTCCACTCCCGCCACATCGGCAAAAGTGGTCGTAATCTGGTCTTCGCCCAGCAACTTAGCCTTGCTCTTACCAAAGCTCATGGGGCCGCCACGGCCACCGCCACCGCCTTGCATTTGGCGCATGAAGAACATAAAAACCGCAATAATAATCAGGATCGGGAAACTGGCTACGAGGAGCTGCATCCAGACGCTCTGCTGCTCAGGCTTACGGCCTTCCACAACCACGTTGTGTGTTAGAAGATCGTCCATTAATTTGGGGTCTTCAACCATGGGACGTATGGTTTCAAATTCAGACCCATCTGAGCGCTCGGCGCTGATGGTGAGCCCGTCGACGACAACCTTGCGTACCCGGTCGTTCTGCACTTCTTCTATGAAGTCTGAGTAGCCAACCTCCTCAGTAGTAGCCTGCATATTGAAGTTGTTGAATACCGACAGCAACACTGCAGCAATCACCAACCAAAGCAGAAGATTTTTCGCCATATTGTTCAAAATAAGTCCCTCTTAAGCGCCGCTAAAATCGTTGCGGGCCAGACAGTATAACGCGCTTATGGGCCGACAACAGTCCCATAAACAACATGCGGTGACATTTGATGTGCGACCCCGAGCATCATTTTTCAAGAGCCAAGGTCGATTTTAGGGGGTTTTGAACGAAAAAAGCGCCCAATCAAGCTCCTTTGAACCCGGATGCCACCAAATAGACCTCCCGGGAGCGAGGCCGAGACGCTTCCGGCTTTCTTGTTAAGACCTTGGAAAATAGGCGCCGAGTTTCAGCCATTAGCTCTTCAAACCCCTCGCCGTGGAAAACTTTAGCAACAAATATCCCGCCCGGAGGTAAGACCCGCGTGGACAGATCGAGAGCAAGCTCCACCAAATACATTGACCGAGGCTGATCTACCGCTGTCACACCACTCATATTAGGTGCCATATCGGACAGCACCACATCGACAGAGTCATCGCCGATACACGCCAGTAATTGATCGAAAATCACTTCCTCGGTGAAGTCGCCTTGAATAAATTCCACGCCGGCGATGTTATCCATAGCGAGAATGTCGCTCGCGATAACGCGCCCGTTGTGGCCTACCAGCTTTGCGGCCACTTGAGACCAACCGCCCGGGGCTGAGCCCAAATCCAGCACCGTCATACGCGGCTTAATTAAGCGATCTCGATCGTTAAGCTCGAGGAGCTTGTAACATGCCCGCGAGCGATAGCCCTCTTTTTGGGCTCGCTGAACGTAGATGTCATCGTGGTGTTCTTTCAACCAGGCACGACTCGATGATTTTTTTTTCGCCATGAAATAAGACTCGGGTGGCTCGGGTAGCGTAAACTTAGGGTCCCCAGTGTACCGACTAAGCCAATGACAAACGATAGCCCTGTAAAATTGACCAACGCCGAACTCAAACAATACCGAGCACTCGCGCACAAACTTCAGCCCGTAGTCACCATTGCCGGCAATGGTTTGAGCGAAAACGTGCTCGCGGAAATTGAGCGCGCCCTCGATGACCATGAGCTGATCAAAATTAAGGTTGCCGTTGGTGAGCGCGAATTAAGAGATCAGCTTATCGATGAGTTGCGTGCGACGGCAAAAGCCGCCTTAGTGCAGCGCATTGGTAATACTGCAACGTTATTGCGCCGCGCAAAGAAGGCCGATCCGAAGAAATCCAACCTGCAAAGAACGCTATAGCCAAACCGACTGCGGCGCCCCTGAGGGCGCTGAGATAGCTAAACCAATAACTCTGTGACGTTGAAAACCAGCAGCGCCATGACGTATGCCACCACTAGGTAGCTGACGAGCATTTGTAACGCGACTCGCGGCGAGGCTGCCTCGCGAGACAAAATTGCTACGGTTGATACGCACTGCAATGCAATCGCAAAGAACACCAGTAACGCGAGGCCCGAGCCGAGCGGCAAACCACTCGCCTGGATCTGGTCGACAAGTGGCAACATATTGTCTTCTGCGCCATCAATACCAAATATAGTTCCCAACGTACCGACAAAGACCTCACGCGCCAAAAAGGAGCTGAGTATTGCTACGCCGTAGCGCCAGTCTAAACCGATCGGTTCAAAGACGGGCTCGATAAAGCGTCCGATAACCCCTAGCCAGCTGTCCGCAAGACCGGCGCCCTGGTTAGGAAAGTAGCCTAAGATCCACACAACGATGGTGACCATAAGAATCACTTTGCCAGCCTTCGTTACAAAGTGCCGGCTACGATTTATGGCGTTACGTATTATGGGTACCGGTGATGGCGTTCGATACGGCGGCAACTCCAACACAAAGGGTAGATCAGGCGTGCCCTCATTTTTGGTAAACCGGCTCACAATGCCTGTCACCAATAAGGCGCATAGCATGCCGAAAAAATAAATCGAAAACATTGCAACCCCTTGCCAACCGACGAGACCAAAAAACGTCGTGCCTGAAGGTATAAAGATGGCAATTAACAGGGCGTACACCGGCAAACGCGCTGAGCATGGCATGAGGGGAATCGCGAGATACGTCATCATACGTTGGCGCGGTGAATCTACCGCGCGAGCTGCGTAGATCGCAGGGATCGCGCAGGCGACCCCAGATAACATTGGGATAAAGCTTTTCCCTGTAAGACCGAAAAACTTAAGCGGGCGATGGCAAATAAGCGCCGCACGCGCCAAATAACCTGTGTCGTCTAAGATCCCAATAACAAGCGTCAGCACAAAGATTTGAGGTACGAATACTAAAAACGCACCAACGCCGCCGAACAGAGCATCTGCCGTGAAATCAGCCAGGATGGGGTTGCCTATCATTGGCACAACGGCAGCACCAATGGCCGAGATCGACGCCTCAACTGCGTCCATCACCGGCGCCGACCACGTAAAGATTGACTGGAAAAGAACTAGCATGATGACAAAAAAAGCGATGCCGCCGGTCACCGTTCCCAAGAAGAAACGATCCAACCGCGTTTGACGACGAATAAGCAAATCACCTTTGGGCCCATAACGATGGGAAAGCTGGTGGGCCGTCCCGCGCAGCAAAGTGTCGGGTGTATCAGCCCACTTAGCGATAGGCGCGTCCTCACGAATCAACGATTGACGCAGCCTAGCTATCACGGCGTCCAGGCCAACACCGGATTTTGCGGAAACTCGAAATACGGGGGCACCAAGTTGCTGCGCCAAACCTTCATCGTCAAAGCTCAACCCGTTGCTGGTGATGATATCGGTCATATTGGCCAGCACCGAAACGGTTTTGTTATGCCGCTGGCTTTCGCGAATCACTTGCAAGGTGAAATAGAGACTTTTCTCGAGCCGCGTCGCGTCAACAACACACAACACGTGCCGAACTTGTGGGTCAGCCAATGAGCGCTGAAAGTACTCTACCGCCACAGCTTCTTCCGAAGAAATAGGGCTTAAG
>CAJQLP010000036.1 GCA_905479205.1 uncultured Luminiphilus sp. | reverse complement strand
GCCAAAGGTGTGGCCGCCGGCGATGAGCGCAACGGTTTCAGCGTCATTCATTGCCATTAGGCCGAACGTCTCGCGGATATCGTGAGCTGCGAGTGCGGGGTCGGGCTTGCCGTTAGGTCCCTCTGGATTCACGTAAATCAAGCCCATTTGCACAGCAGCAAGGGGTTTTTTTAGATTACGTTTTCCCTCGTAACGCTCGTCGGCGAGCATCGCGGTTTCAGGCCCCCAATACACAAGATCAGGTTCCCAATCATCGCTACGACCACCTGCAAAGCCAAAGGTCTTAAAGCCCATGTCCTCGAGAGAAACGTTGCCTGCGAGTACCATCAGGTCTGCCCAAGATAGGCTGCGACCGTATTTTGCTTTAACAGGCCATAGGAGTCGTCGAGCTTTATCTAGGTTGGCGTTGTCGGGCCAGCTATTTAATGGTTCAAAGCGCTGCTGACCGCCGCCGGCACCGCCTCGACCGTCCGAAACCCGATAAGTACCGGCACTGTGCCATGCCATACGGATAAAGAACGGACCGTAATGACCATAGTCCGCGGGCCACCAGTCTTGCGATGTGGTCAGGACGTCACGGATATCACTTTTGACAGCGGCGAGATCAAGTGCTGCAAAGGCCTCGGCATAATTGAACCCGGCACCATAGGGGTTGGACTCGGGGCTGTGTTGGCGAAGCGGCGTTAGATCAATGCGCTCAGGCCACCAAAAGCTAGGCTCTTTAGCAAACGTATTCTCGGCAGTTGACGGCATAGACATTGCAGTCGCCATTGCTACCGCTGCTAATAATATTTTTCTCTTTCCAATCATGTCGACTTCTCCTTGGTAAACCGTTCAAGCGAAATGCTCGATTGCCGCCAGCGCTCGCGCTGCAACGGCGTTCTCTCCGTTTTATCTCAAACTCCAACATAAGCTACTGGCGCGACTAAGACCAATTGAATTAGTAGATAAAATCGATCGAAAATAGCGATAAGATCGGCGCAGGCGATAAATGGGACGGTAACGTTTAATCGCGACGCGTTCATGAGTAAGTAATGACACGCCCCGAGGTGCAGGTACACTGCCTATGACTATCGTATTGACAGGTTTAACCATGGGATACGCCGACACCTTTAATCAATCAATTGATGATCCTGCCGAGTTTTGGCTCGATAAGGCAGGTCTTATCGATTGGACTACGCCTCCTTCCTGTGGCTCCGCCGAAGATGTCAACGGCATTGAGCGTTGGTACCCCGACGGTGTTCTCAACACGTGCTTTAACGCGATCGATCGACATGTTTTGGCCGGTAGAGCCGAGCAAGTCGCTATTTATTACGACTCACCGGTCGCGGACGATAAGTCGGCGATTACCTATGCCCAGCTGCTTGAAAAGGTAGCAGGCTTTGCCGGCGGGTTGCGTTCGCTGGGCGTTGAAAAGGGCGATCGTGTTGTTATTTACATGCCCATGATTCCCGAGGCGGTTATCGCGATGCTTGCATGCGCCCGCCTCGGAGCCATTCATTCGGTTGTTTTTGGTGGTTTCGTTGCCAGCGAGCTGGCGGCTCGCTTAGCCGATGCGGCGCCTAAGGTCATTGTCACAGCAAGCTGTGGTATCGAAGTAGATCGCGTCATTGAATACATGCCTATTGTTGATGAGGCTCTGGCGATCGTTGAGCAGCCTCCGCAGTCGGTGATCGTTTTCGAGCGACCGCAGTCGAATTACGTGGTTAAGCGCGGACGAGATACCGACTGGGGTGACTTGATAAAGCAATCAGAGCCTGCGGCCTGTGTTCCTGTTGCCGCTACAGATCCGCTCTATATTTTGTACACCTCTGGCACCACCGGAAAGCCAAAGGGTGTTGTTCGCGACAATGGCGGACATGCTGTGGCGTTGACGTGGTCAATGACGGCCGTTTACAACATGGCGCCCGGAGAGGTTTTTTGGGCGGCGAGTGATGTCGGTTGGGTCGTCGGGCATTCCTATATTGCCTATGCGCCGCTACTTGCCGGGTGTACCTCTGTGCTTTACGAGGGAAAGCCGGTCAGAACGCCTGATGCGGGTGCGTTTTGGCGAGTGGTGGAGGAATACCGCGTTAAGGTTCTGTTCGCTGCGCCCACGGCATTTCGTGCGGTGCGGAAGGAAGATCCAGAAGGCGCGCTGTTTCGCCATTACGATACGGGGAGCCTCGATGCGCTTTATCTTGCCGGCGAGCGACTTGATCCGCCAACGTATCATTGGCTTGCGGGCCTTACCCATTTGCCGATTATTGACCATTGGTGGCAAACCGAAACGGGCTGGGCGATCGCGAGTAATCCCCGGGGAATAGAGAGAGGGTTTCCGACAAAGGCGGGATCAGCAACGTTTCCATCTCCAGGCTTTCAAGTGCAGATCCTCGACGAGCAAGGGAGCGTGGTACCTGCCAATCAGCAAGGCGCTGTTGTCATAAAAAGGCCTTTACCGCCGGGTTGTTTGCCTACTATTTGGGGCAACCACGCGCGCTTTGAAAACGCTTATATGGACGTTTATCCCGGGTACTACCTGACGGGTGATGGTGGTTACTTTGACGATGATGGTTATCTGTTCATTATGGGTCGGACTGATGACGTTATTAATGTCGCTGGACATCGATTGTCGACAGGTGAGATGGAGGAAATCGTCGCAAGCCATTCTGCCGTGGCTGAATGCGCGGTAATTGGCGTTACTGATGAGCTCAAGGGGCAGTTACCCGTCGGTTTCGCAGTGCTTAAAAGTGGCGTGCTGCTGGACGCCGACGAAGTAGAGCGCGAACTGATTGAGCTGGTGCGTCAGCGTATTGGACCACTTGCCTGTTTTTCGCGCGCGTTAATTGTTAATCGACTGCCTAAAACGCGTTCTGGGAAAATACTGCGCGCGACAATGCGCAAAATAGCCGATGGCGAAGATTATGTGATGCCCTCGACCATCGAAGACCCGGGGGCGCTAGCCGATCTCAAAGAGTTACTCGCGGGCCAGTCTCTATAAAATGTAGATCATCCGCACACCAACATACTTGAACGTCAAAAAAACATACTGTATGTTCAAAACGTAATTTTTTGGGGCGTCTTTATCCGCCTCAGTCATTTGTTTGTCATACAGGATGTCGATTATGGATCTGGGTATTTCGCCGCGGGTCGCACCTTTGCTTGAGCAAGTACGCGCCTACATTACCGATGAAGTCATGCCGCTTGAAAAAGAGTTTTTTCAAGAGCTGCGTATTGGGAGTCCTTGGGAATTTACAGAGCGTCAGACTGAGATCTTGGAAACCTTAAAAGCCGGGGCGCGGGATCGCGGCCTATGGAATTTTTTCCTAACAGGCGATAAAGGTTCAGGCCTTAATACGGTTGAATACGCGTATCTCGCTGAAGAAATGGGTAAATGCCACTTGGGTGCAGAGGTATTCAATTGCTCGGCGCCTGATACCGGCAATATGGAAGTGCTCCATAAGTACGGTAGTGAAGCGCAAAAGCAACAGTGGCTTGAGCCGTTGCTAGCAGGTGAGATTCGCTCATGCTTTGGCATGACTGAACCCGCGGTCGCGTCTTCCGATGCAACAAACGTGTCCACTCGAGCGGTATTAGAAGGCGACGAGTGGGTCATCAATGGCGAAAAGCACTGGATTTCTGGCGCTGGAGATCCGCGCTGTAAGGTCATGATCTGTATGGTTAAGACAAGTCCAGATGCTGCAAAACACCAGCAGCAGAGCCAAATTTTGGTGCCGTTGGATGCGCCTGGCGTTGAGATTCTTCGTCATCTGACGGTATTCAATATGGATGACGCGCCTCATGGACATATGCATATCCGCTTGAATAATGTTCGCGTCCCCAAGGACAACATAATTTTGGGCGAAGGCCGAGGGTTCGAGATCTCACAAGGCAGACTGGGCCCTGGACGAATCCACCACTGCATGCGCTCTATTGGCGCTGCGGAGCTCGCTTTGGAGCTCCTGTGTGTGCGCGCGACCACGCGCGAAGCATTTGGGCGGCCGCTCGCAAAGCTTGGCGGCAATATCGATATTATTGCCGACGCACGAATGGCCATTGAGCAAGCGCGTTTATTGACCCTGAAAACTGCGTGGATGATGGATAACGTCGATGCGAAAGAGGCGCGTATTTGGATCTCAATGATTAAAACTGTCGTGCCGAATATGACGCTTAAAATCGTCGATGAATCCATTCAAATGCACGGTGGTATTGGCGTGTCTCAGGACACTCCGCTTGCTGCCATGTGGTCTGGGCAGCGAACACTTCGTTTGGCCGATGGTCCTGACGCCGTTCACCGTATGGTGGTAGGTCGTCATGAGCTTAAGCAATACGTTGCCAGCGCAGGCGAGTCCACTGCGACATTTCGCGATGGCTAATGGCTTGCGAATAACGCATTCATCTACTGATTAACCGAGGACAATTGCAATGAGTATCAAGACAGTATCGCCGGACGATTTTGAGGCATTAGTAGGCACGAAGTTGGGTGTTAGCGACTGGATCACACTGGATCAGGAGCGTGTTAATCAGTTCGCCGATTGCACGGAAGACCATCAATTTATCCATATCAATGAAGAAGCAGCGGCCAAGACGCCCTTTGGCGGCACCATAGCGCATGGATTTCTGACACTTTCTATGTTGGTTAAGTTGTGTGAGAGCGTGTCGGTTCACCCGGAAGGCATGGTGATGGGCGTCAACTACGGCATGAACAAAGTTCGCTTTTTGGCGCCTGTTAGAGCTGGTAAGCGGGTGAGAGCGCATGTTGAGTTAGCAAGCGTTGACCGCAAAGACGAGAAGCGTTTCTTGACGCAGCAGAACATTACTGTGGAAATCGAAGGCGAGGAGACTCCAGCGCTCTACGCTGAGTGGCTCGGCATGAGCATTGTGGGCTAACGACAAATTGTTAACGGGAGCATGGACAGTATGAGTATTCGGTACGATGGCAAGGTTGCGATAGTAACTGGAGCCGGTAATGGTCTTGGTCGCAGCCACGCAATTGAGTTGGCTAAGCGCGGCGCGAAAGTTGTAGTCAATGATTTGGGTGGCTCGGTCTCGGGTGAAGGCTCAAACAGTGATGCGGCGCTCAATGTTGTTGCTGAAATTGAAGCACTCGGCGGCGAAGCTATGGCTCACCCGGCCAATGTTGCAAACTTTGAGCAGGTCCAGGACATGGTCCAGAAGACCATGGATAAGTGGGGCCGCATTGATATTTTGGTCAACAATGCGGGCATCCTGAGGGATAAAAGCTTCACCAAAGGCAGCATGGAAGATTTTCGCCTGGTTTTGGATGTTCACTTAATGGGCACGGTGTACTGCACTAAGGCCGTTTTTGACATCATGAAAGAGCAGGGATATGGCCGTATTGTTGTCACGACCTCATCGAGCGGTCTCTACGGAAACTTTGGCCAGAGCAACTACGGCGCGGCAAAGATGGGCGTTATCGGCCTTATGAATACGCTTGCCCAAGAGGGCGCAAAGTACAATATCCGGGTTAACGCCCTAGCGCCTACTGCGGGAACGCGTATGACAGAGGGGCTTATTCCTGAGCAGGCATTTGCATTACTAACGCCAGAAACGGTTACACCTGCCGTACTGTATTTAGTGTCTGAAGACGCACCGACGCGCACCATTCTCGGTGCAGGTGCCGGCTCTTTCGCAGTGGCAAAAATTGTCGAGTCTGATGGCATGTGGTTGCCGGAGTCTGAGCAAACACCCGAGGGTATTGCTGCTCACTGGGATGCTATTGCCAATGGCGGTGAAAAGGCTCTTCAGGCTGGGTTTGAGCAAACCTTCAAAATGGTGGGTAAAGCTGCCGAAGGTAAAGGTATCAAACTAGAAGGTTGATGCGATCCCACAACGCCAACAACATTATTTAGGAGTGACATCATGAAAGAAGCAGTAATCGTGTCAACAGCGCGAACACCTATTGGCAAGGCGTATCGTGGAAGCTTTAATAATACACCGTCCCCCACGCTCGGCGGGCACGCTGTGCGCGCGGCCGTGGAGCGTGCAGGCATTGATCCTGCGCTGGTAGACGACTGCATCATGGGGTCGGCGATGCCCCAGGGCACACAGGGTCTCAACGTTGCTCGCAATATCGCTCTGCGTGCTGGCCTGCCAGTGACTGTCTCGGGCATGACCATCGACCGCCAATGCTCATCGGGCTTGATGGCGGTGGCCACGGCGGCGAAGCAGATTATGTACGATGGTATGGACGTTGTTGTCGGTGGTGGTGTTGAGTCAATTTCGCTGGTACAGAACGATAAAATGAATATTCATAAGCTAGTGGACGAAGAGCTTGTGGCTATGCACAACAATATTTATATGCCGATGCTACAAACCGCTGAAGTGGTTGCGCAGCGCTATAACGTTAATCGCGACGTTATGGATGAATACGGCTTGCAGTCACAGCTACGTGTTGCAGCTGCCTATGAAGCTGGGGTCTTTGACGACGAAATCATTCCTGTCACAGCTAACCGTATTGTGTGGGATAAAGAGACGGGTGAGCAATCTGAAGCTCAAGTCACGGTCACTCGAGATGAAGGTGTACGACCCTCCTCTCTCGAGGGCGTTCAGGGCCTTAAAACTGTCATTGAAGGTGGAACTATTACTGCGGGTAACGCGTCACAGTTATCGGATGGCGCTGCCGCGCAAGTAGTGATGGATAGCAAAATGGCTGAGCGCTTAGGCCTGCAGCCATTGGGTGCTTATCGCGGCATGGCCGTTGCCGGTTGCGAACCCGATGAAATGGGTATCGGCCCTGTGTTTGCTGTGCCCAAGCTGCTTAAGCAGCACGGTTTAACGGTTAATGATATTGGCCTTTGGGAGCTTAACGAGGCTTTCGCAGTTCAGGTGATTTACTGTCGAGATCAGCTAGGTATCGATAATGACAAGCTTAACGTCAACGGTGGCGCGATTGCGGTAGGACACCCCTATGGCATGAGTGGTTCGCGCATGATCGGTCACGCTTTGCTCGAAGGTAAGCGTCGTGGCGTGAAGTATGTTGTGATCACGATGTGTGTCGGTGGTGGTATGGGTGCCGCTGGTTTGTTTGAGGTTTATTGATATGATTAAAGCCCTGGTATGTAGAGAGCATGGACTTCCCGATAAGCTCGACCTCACTGCAGACTGGCAGCTACCCGAGCTAGGTGCCAGTGACGTACTTGTTCGCGTTCATGCGGCCGGTCTCAATTTCCCTGATGTATTGATTATTCAGGGTAAATACCAAATGCAGCCCGATTTGCCTTTTGTTCCAGGCGGCGAATGTGCCGGTGTTGTTGAGGCAGTGGGTTCCGCGGTAACGCGTTGGAAGGTGGGTGATGAGGTCATAAACACAGCGGGCGCGGGTAGTTTCAGTGAGGCTATTGTAGCTAACGAGCATGCGTTAATGCCCAAGCCCAAAGCCTTGTCTATGGTTGAGGCCGCAGGTATTGGCATTACGTACTTCACCTCGTATCACGCACTGGTTCAGCGCGCGAAATTACAGGCTGGTGAAACCCTGCTCGTGCTGGGTGCTGCGGGTGGCGTAGGCAGTACCGCGGTCGAGTTAGGTAAGGCGCTCGGTGCCAAGGTCATTGCCGCTGCAAGCAGCGACGAAAAGCTAGAGCTCTGCAAGCAGCTCGGTGCTGACGAAGTGATCAATTATTCGACCGAAGATCTTAAAACGCGACTTAAAGAGCTGACTGGCGGTCGTGGTGTCGATGTTGTGTATGACCCTGTGGGCGGCGATTTCAGCGAAGTGGCGATCCGCAGCATGGCATGGAAGGGCCGTTTCTTGGTGGTCGGTTTTGCCAGCGGCCCTATTCCTAAAGTACCGCTCAACTTAACGCTCTTAAAAGGGTGTGAGATTGTGGGCGTATTTTGGGGTCGCTTCGTCGGTGAGGAACCTGAAGCGCATCAGCAGAATATCGCGACCTTATGGCAGTGGTTTGAAGAGGGTAAGATCAAGCCTGTCGTGACCGATATTTTCCCCATTGAAGAGTACCAAGCGGGTTACGCCGCGATGATGGAGCGGCGAGCAAAAGGTAAAGTGATTTTCACCTTCGACTCATGACATCATTCAGTTTCCATACTGTACCCGAGGTTGTTGTGGGCGCCGATAGCGCCCTAAGCCTCGGGCATCTCTGTCAGCGCCAAGGGATAACCAAACCGTTGCTCGTCACTGATGCGGGCTTGATTGAAGTCGGTATCATTGGGCCCATAGCGGCGGCGATGACAGAGCAGTTGGGAGACTTCCCTGTTTTTAGCGGGGTGACAGCAGACCCCGCGGAGTTTGTTGTTGACGCTGCACTGAGTGACCTTAAGGCGTTCGGCTGCGACGGTGTGGTGGCTGTGGGCGGCGGTAGCTCAATGGACGTTGGGAAAGTTGTTGCCGCACTGGCCTGTGGCGATCAGACGCTGGATCAAATGTACGGTGTTGATCAAGTGCTCGGTGGGCGCTTGCCGTTAATACTCGTACCCACCACTGCGGGCACAGGATCTGAAGCGACACCGGTGGCGGTTATTACCACGGGCGCGACGACAAAAGCGGGAGTCAGTTCACCGACGTTGCTGCCCGATGTTGCTGTGCTTGATGCCGCGCTAACCCTCAACTTGCCGCGTGCTGCGACCGCGATGACAGGCATTGATGCCATGGTCCACGCAGTAGAAGCTTACACAACGAAGCTCAAAAAGAACCCTATTTCCGATGCGTTAGCCCTGCGCGCACTGCGGCTGCTTTCAGCCAATATTCGATCCGCCATGTCCGGCACTGCTGATATCGTGGCGAGAGAGGCTATGCTTTTGGGAGCCATGTTCGCGGGGCAAGCGTTTGCCAATGCACCGGTTGCGGCGGTGCATGCTCTGGCATATCCCTTAGGCGGGCATTACCACATCCCCCATGGTTTAAGTAACTCGCTCATGCTACCTAGCGTACTGGCCTACAATGCTTCTGCGGTTGGGGATTTATACGCTGAAATGGCGCAAGAGTTACCCGGCGATGTAGCGTTAACGGCAGACAGTTTTATAGCGTGGTTTGAAGTGTTGATTGCGGATTCCGGGTTACCGGCGACGCTTCAAGCGGCGGGTGTACCGGAGGATGATTTGCCGATGTTGGCGTCCGACGCCATGTTGCAACAGCGATTACTGGTGAATAACCCCGTTCCAGTCAGTGAGGCCGATGCGCTAGCACTTTATCGCCGTGCCTGGGCGGACGGCCGATGAGTCGTCCTGAGCCCGCGTCTAGAACGCTTTTTCAGCGTTTCTACCCAGTACCTACACGCTGGGCTGATAATGACATTTATGGCCACGCGAACAACGTTGCTTACTATGCATGGTTTGATACGGTAGTTAATCAATTCCTTATTGAAGAGGGTGGCATGCAGCCGGGGGTGGATCCCGTGGTGGGCTACGTGGTGGCGTCGTCGTGTAATTATTTTGCGCCGGTTGAGTATCCGCAGTGTTTACAGCTGGGCTTGCGCGTCAGTCGTCTAGGGAGTAAATCGGTTACTTGGGAGATCGGTGTATTTGTTGAGGGCGACACAGTGTCGCGAGCGACCGGCCAATTTACGCATGCGTTTGTTGACCAAGCCAGCAATCAATCAGCACCTATCCCAGAGCGTATTCGCCTCGCTATTAGAGCCGATTTCGACGTTTGAGGCGGCTCCCTTTAAGCGCGATAAACAGCGCTAACAGCAGCATTGCGCTCGCGCTGAGTGCCGAAATTGTGGGATCTTGCGTGTAGAGACTGCCGCATATTACCGGTCCAAGTACAAAGCCTGCCGCAGGAAACGCCGTGACAAGCCCGGCGACAGAACCCTGCTCTTGTGGCGTCACCGCCAGCGAAGCTCCAGCTGCAATAGCGGGCGCTGCGAGACCTAGTCCGGCCCCCATCGATGCCATTCCGACCAGAATAAGTGCAAATGAACTGGCTGCCGCCACAATCAGTGAGCCCAGCAGCATCATGGCGACGCCTATTCGGAGCAATATGATGGGAGCGCCCTGAAAGCGTTGAGCAATCGTCAGCTGCATTGTTAGCGTCATCAGCGCTGCCACCATGAGGCATATACCCATATGTTGTGCAGTCTCGGTGCCGGTTAGCAGCAGCATATCTTGCAGGCGAAAAGCCAGGGTCTGTTGAATGCCGGCAAAGCCAGTAAAGGCACTTACTGAGCATATGAGAAGGCCTCGGACCCGTTTGTCAAATGTAGCGAGTTTTTTCTGATCTTTTTGACGGCCTGTGGCGCTGCGATCATTGGGCAGATAGCGCGCGATCACGATCACTGCCACGACTGCAAGCCCTGTGGCTGTGTAAAGAGGGAAGAGCAGGCCTAGGCCGGCAAGTGCCCCGGCCATGATTGGGCCAAAAATCATTCCGAGGCTGTTGGATGTTCCTAGCTTTGCCAGCGTCTTAGTGCGGTGCTGGGGTTGACTGTAGTCTGCGGCATAGGCGCCAGCGGCTGGGCTGGTAGCGGACATAACTGCCGCTTGGCTGCAGCGCACGGCGAGGGCGGCTACAAATAGGGGGAATCCCGCTATCCAACCGCGCATTGCGGCGTCGAAGACCAGCGTGAAGCAAAGATTACCAATGGCATAACCCACCAGCCCGGCAAGTATGACGGGCTTGCGGCCTATTCGATCAGAGATGCGCCCCCAGATAGCTGAGCCAAGGCTGAAAATGAGCGCTGAGGATGAGATCAGCGTGTTGATCTGCAGCTCATTAAAGCCCACATCACGACCAAGTGGTGGCAGAATGGCGAAAATAAAGGATTGGCCAATTGCTGTGGTCAGCAGTCCGCCGATAAGAAGACCCAACTGACTCTTGGTAAGGACGGATCCGTCGATTCTAAGATGGTTATGAATGGGCATGATGCGCTCGGTTTTTACGAGGTTCGCACTTTAGAGTAATCACTGATAAACGCAATCTATTGCTCTTGTCGATGGACACATGCGCTGCACTTGAATAAACTATGGTCCCAGCCTATACAGGACAGCGGAAAGTGCCCAATCATGCACTCTGATTGATTGCGCCGGTAATCACTGATCCAGTGGCGAGCCAGCTTGGTTGGACGTCGCTCACGCTGTGCTTAATTGCTCTTGTTAAACGCTTTTCGGACGGGCGACACTTTAGGTGGCGCGCTGGATGCACCAAACTGCCCGAAAGCCACATAGACTGGGAGGTCAATTTGTCTACGCTCGCTATCCTCGCACTGGAAGATGGCACCATTTTCCGCGGTCTTTCTATTGGCGCGGTTGGTTCCACAACTGGTGAGGTGGTTTTCAATACCGCCATGACCGGCTATCAGGAAATCCTGACCGATCCATCGTATTCGCGTCAGATTGTTACGCTCACCTATCCCCATATCGGCAATACCGGCACCAATGCGGAGGATGCTGAGTCGGAGTGTATACAGGCGGCAGGCCTCATTATTCGGGATCTCCCTTTGCTGGCCAGTAACTATCGCTCGGAGCAATCTCTCGACGATTACTTAACCTCAAACAATACCGTTGCGATCGCCGATATTGATACGCGCAAGCTCACACGCATCTTGCGAGACAAGGGCGCTCAGGCCGGCTGTATCATGGCGGGAGACGATGCCACTGAAGAGGCTGCTTTAGCGCAAGCGCGTGCGTTCCCCGGTTTAAAAGGCATGGATTTGGCGAAAGAAGTAACAACGTCGAAAGCCTACAGTTGGACCGAAGGAAGCTGGGTTTGGAATGAGGGCTATTCTGAAAACACCGACCGCCCGTTTAAGGTGGTGGCTCTTGATTTCGGCGTCAAGCGTAATATTTTGCGCATGCTCGTTGATCGAGGCTGCGACCTCACTGTGTTGCCTGCTCAGTCCGATATTGAGAGCGTGTTAAGCCACAACCCCGACGGCGTATTTTTATCTAACGGCCCCGGAGATCCCGAGCCCTGCGATTACGCGATTACTCTCGCTAAAGAGGTGATGGCGCGCGGAATACCGTTATTTGGTATTTGTCTCGGTCACCAGATCATGGCCTTGGCGAGCGGGGCGAAAACCGAAAAGATGAAGTTTGGCCATCATGGTGCAAACCATCCGGTTCAAACCCTCGCTGATAGCACCGTTATGGTAACCAGTCAGAATCATGGTTTTACGGTTTCTGAGACAGATCTGCCCGCTCACCTGACAGTGACGCACCGTTCACTGTTTGACGGCACCTTGCAGGGTATCGCTCGGGCCGATGTTCCTGCATACAGCTTTCAAGGGCATCCTGAAGCAAGCCCGGGCCCTCACGAAGCAAGCCAATTATTTGATCCTTTTATCGATGCCATGCGCACAGCGCAAGCTAACTGACTCGGGAGAGTTCTCATGCCAAAACGGACCGATATCCAGAGTGTTTTGATCCTCGGTGCTGGCCCCATCGTCATTGGGCAGGCCTGTGAGTTCGATTACTCCGGTGCCCAAGCGTGTAAGGCGCTCCGTGAAGAGGGTTATCGAGTAATACTAGTAAACTCCAATCCGGCGACGATCATGACGGATCCCGCCATGGCCGACGCCACCTACATCGAGCCGGTCGAGTGGCAAACAGTCGCTCGGATTATAGAGCGCGAGCGTCCAGACGCCATTCTCCCGACCATGGGCGGGCAGACGGCTCTTAACTGTGCGCTAAATCTAGCGGCGGAAGGCGTGCTCGAGAAGTACGGCGTGGAGATGATTGGGGCGACCAAAGAGTCGATTGATATGGCCGAGGATCGAGAGTTATTTGATCAAGCCATGAAGCGCATAGGTCTTGCAACGCCGCGAGCCTCCACGGCACATAGTCTTGATGAAGCGTTTGAGGTGCTTGAAGAGCTTGGATTCCCGTGCATTATTCGACCATCTTTCACTATGGGTGGCTCGGGAGGTGGAATCGCTTACAACCGCGATGAGTTCGAAGAGATTTGTTTGCGGGGCCTCGATCTCTCGTCAACTAACGAAGTGCTTATCGATGAATCGTTGATAGGCTGGAAAGAGTATGAGATGGAAGTTGTCCGTGATAAAAACGACAACTGCATTATTATTTGCGCGATCGAAAACTTCGATGCCATGGGCGTGCATACGGGCGACTCTATCACCGTCGCCCCAGCTCAGACGCTGACCGACAAAGAATATCAAATTATGCGCGACGCCTCTCTGGCGGTACTGCGTGAGATTGGTGTTGAGACGGGTGGCTCTAATGTTCAGTTTGGCCAATGTCCCGATACGGGGCGTATAGTGGTCATAGAAATGAACCCCCGTGTCTCGCGATCCTCAGCGTTAGCGTCGAAGGCTACAGGCTTTCCCATTGCAAAAGTGGCTGCCAAATTAGCGATCGGATATACGCTCGATGAGCTGGACAACGATATCACTGGTGGCAAAACGCCAGCCTCGTTTGAGCCTGCTATTGATTATGTGGTCACTAAAATTCCGCGCTTTGCCTTTGAAAAATTTGCCACCGCAGACGCGCGCTTGACGACGCAAATGAAGTCAGTCGGTGAAGTCATGGCTATCGGCCGGACTTTCCAAGAATCTTTGCAGAAAGCGCTGCGTGGCTTAGAGGTTGGCTCATTGGGTTTCGAGCCGAAGCTCAAGGTCATCGATTCGGATTCACGCGCTGAACTCATCGATTGCTTAACGAATCCCGGTGCGGAGCGCCTATGGTACGTGGCTGATGCGTTCCGAGCAGGTTTCTCTATTGATGAAGTGTATGGTTACTCAGGTATCGATCCGTGGTTCCTGGTTCAAATTGAAGACATAGTCATTCGAGAAGCGGCTTTAGTTGGCCGCGAGTTCACCAGCATTGAATACAGCGAGCTACGCCAGCTAAAGCGCAAGGGTTTTTCCGATGCGCGATTGGCGAGCCTGCTTGGCACGACGGAAAGTGCATTCCGTAGTCACCGCCATAGTTTGAATCTGCACCCTGTTTATAAGCGGGTTGATACCTGCGCGGCGGAGTTTGCTACCTCTACTGCTTACATGTACTCAACCTATGAAGACGAGTGTGAGTCGCAGCCTACCGATCGCAAAAAGATTCTTGTTCTAGGTGGCGGGCCTAACCGAATTGGTCAAGGTATTGAGTTCGACTATTGCTGCGTTCACGCTGTGCTTGCGATGCGTGAGGACGGCTACGAAACCATCATGGTGAACTGTAACCCCGAGACGGTATCCACCGACTATGACACGTCAGACCGGCTTTATTTTGACCCAGTCACTCTTGAGGACGTACTCGAGATCGTCGCGTTGGAAAAGCCGGTTGGCGTTATTGTGCAGTTTGGTGGCCAGACACCGCTTAAGTTGGCTCGCGCGCTTGAAGCCGCCGGCGTACCAATCATAGGTACTACGCCTGATCAAATCGACCGAGCGGAAGATCGCGAGCGCTTCCAGAAAATGATTCAGGCTCTAGGTTTAAAGCAGCCTGATAACACAACGGTACGAAGCGTTGATGAGGCTTTGGAAGCCGCGTCCCGCATTGGTTATCCACTCGTGGTTCGGCCTTCCTATGTTCTTGGCGGTCGCGCAATGGAAATCGTTTATCGGGAAGACGACTTATTGCGCTACATGCGTGACGCTGTCCGTGTCTCCGATGATTCGCCAGTGTTGCTAGATAGTTTTTTGAGTGCTGCGATTGAAGTAGATATTGATGCAGTTAGTGACGGGACCGATGTTGTTATTGGTGCCATCATGCAGCATATCGAACAGGCTGGCGTGCACTCGGGTGACTCGGCGTGTTCGCTGCCCCCCTACAGTTTGGCCGCCGATGTGCAGGATAAGATGCGGGACGTCGTTAAGGCGATGGCGCTAGAGCTGGGCGTTTGCGGATTAATGAATGTGCAGTTGGCGTATCAAGATGGCGAGATTTATGTGATTGAAGTGAATCCGCGAGCCTCACGAACCGTACCGTTCGTTTCGAAGGCGGTCGGCGTATCGCTTGCGAAAGTGGCCGCGCGCTGCATGGCTGGACAATCCCTGGCCAGTCAAGGGGTTACCAAAGAGGTTATCCCTGGCTATTACTCGGTTAAAGAGGCGGTATTGCCGTTCAATAAATTTCCTGGCATTGACCCTATTCTTGGCCCCGAGATGAAGTCCACGGGCGAGGTCATGGGTACAGGCGATACTTTTGCTGCGGCGTTTGCAAAAGCGCAATTGGGTGCCGGTGATATTCCACCTCAGTCAGGCTTGGCGCTATTTAGCGTTCGTGACGTCGATAAAGACGAGGCCGTAACTTTGGCAGCTCGTCTTGTTGCCAGAGGGTTTACGTTGGCTGCGACTGGCGGCACCGCAGATGCCTTTGAGGCAGCGGGGCTTAACGTACGCCGAGTGAATAAGGTTCGAGAAGGGCGGCCACACATTGTCGATTTGATAAAAAACGATGAAGCAAGTTTGATTGTGAATACTACGGAAGGTCGTACGGCTATTCTCGATTCTGCGCCTATTCGAGCCAGTGCCGAGCGGCACAAAGTATATTACACGACGACCATTGCAGCGACGGAAGCGGTTTGCATGGCCCTCGAGCAAGAGAAGGACGTTACCGTTCGGCGTCTGCAAGATCTGCATGAGAGTATTGCGTTATGAACAAAGTGCCAATGACAGTAGCTGGGGAGAAAACGTTACGAGCTGAACTCGAGCAGCTAAAAAAAGTCGATCGGCCGCGCATAATCGCGGCGATCGCCGAGGCGCGTGAGCACGGTGATTTAAAGGAAAACGCGGAATATCACGCCGCGCGTGAGCAGCAGAGTTTTGCCGAGGGGCGCATTAAAGAAATCGAACATAAACTTTCCCACGCTCAGGTGATCGATGTAACTCAAATTCCTCACACGGGTAAGGTTATCTTTGGTACGACGGTCGATCTCATCAATGTCGATAACGACACTAAGGTGACGTATCGTATTGTGGGTGAAGATGAGGCTGACGTGAAACAAAATCGAATTTCTGTCGGCTCGCCGATTGCCCGCGCCCTCGTTGGTAAGAGTGAGGGTGATGAAGTAGTGGTGAAAGCGCCGAGCGGTGACATCTGCTATGAAATCGATTGCGTGCACCATCTCTGATTATTATTTGATAATCATTATCATCTTTGTTACCGTCCCGACCCCTTTCGTTGGATCGCGTTGATGATACTTCCCTCACACTGCAAGCCTCTTTGGGTACTTCGCGAGAGTGATTGCGGCGTTGTCGAAGGATTCGATGACAACATGCCAGAGGCATACCGCATTCGTCTCATGGAGTTTGGTTTCCACCCGGGGGAAGTTGTGAGCTGTTTATTAACACCTGGCTTGGGTGCTCCCCATGTGTATCGTGTGAGTAATACCGTGTTCTCACTTGACGAAGATATTTCCGCTCATGTATTCGTTCGCGTAACGAGTGACGAATCAAAGGCGGGAAGCCAATGAGTCGCGTACTTCTCATTGGAAGCCCTAATTCAGGCAAAAGCTCGTTATTCAATCGATTGACTGGCCTCAATCAGCGCGTCGCTAATTATCCGGGAATTACGGTCGACGTATCGGCAGGCGCGCTCGCGAAAATGCCTGACGTTGAGTTGGTCGACTTTCCGGGCACGTACTCCTTAAGCCCTATTTCTTCGGA